>JAMOTM010000021.1 GCA_027002265.1 Aquificota bacterium
GGATGTAAAAAAATTTCAGAAAAAGAATTTAAAGAGCTTTATAAAGATGATTTAAAGCTTCTAAAAATTTCTTCGGAAATTGAAAGGGATTTTTATTTAAAAGTACCAAGAATAAAAGAGGCCATTATTTTTTGTAAAAAAATGGGCTTTAAAAAAATAGGTTTTGCTTTTTGTATAGGTTTAAAAGAAGAAACAAAAAAAATTATTGAGCTTTTTGAAAAAGAAAATTTTGAATGTTTTTCTGTATGTTGTAAAGTAGGAGAATATGATAAAAGTAATTTAAATTTAAAAAAACTTAAAGAAAATAATTTTGAAGCTATATGTAATCCCGCTCTTCAAGCAAAAATTTTAAATGATCTAAAGGTAGATATTGCTTTTTTAATTGGACTTTGTATGGGACACGATGTAATTTTTAATAAACATTTTAAAGGTTATACTTCCACCTTAATTGTAAAAGATAGACTTTTAGCTCACTCTCCAATTTTAGCTATTTATAATCCTTACATGTATAATAAGGTTCTTTTAAAAAAATAAAATTAAAATATGATAAAATTCAAAATCCAGGCTCGTATAAAAATATAAAATGAGGTAAAAATTTGAAAAAATTTGTTATGCTTTATTCTTTGGATGATCATAAAAAATATTTTTTGACTATCACTCCTGAAAAAATAGAAAAGGAAAAATTTTTTACTACAAAAGACGGAAAGATTTCTTTAAAGGAAATTTTTGAAGCAAAGGAAGGCAATATTTTAAAAACTCATCTTGGAAAAAAATATATTGTTTTTAAACCGTCTTTAATGGATTTTATTTTACATAAATTAAAAAGACTTACTCAAATTATTTATCCCAAAGATAGTGCCTATATTGCCTTAAAGTTAGATATAAAAAAAGGAGATAAAGTTTTAGAGTTTGGAACTGGTTCGGGAGCTCTTACAAGTATATTTGCTTGGTGCGTGGGTGAAGAAGGAAAAGTAATAACCTTTGAAAAAGAAAAAAAATTTATGGAAAATGCAAAGAAAAATTTAGAGATTATAGGGTTAGATAAACAGGTAGAGTTTAACTTAGGAACTATTTTAGAAAAAGACTTTTCAGAAAAATTTGACGCAGTGTTTATAGATGTTAAAGATCCTTTACCTTATATTAAGAAAGCTACAAATCTTTTGAAAGAGGGAAAATTTATAGGTTTTTTGTGCCCAACTACAAATCAAGTAAGCGAGGTTTTAAAAGCTTTAAAAGAGCTTCCTTTTACAGATTTTGAAATTTGTGAAATCCTTTTAAGAAGATATAAAATTAACCCAGATAGATTAAGACCAGAAGATTTAATGATAGGACATACAGCTTATTTACTTTTTGCAAGAAAATATAAAAAATAAAAAAGGGGCAAAAGCCCCTGAAAAAAACTTAAGAGATATATTTAGAAATTAAATTTTCTAAAGCTTCTTTTGGAGCAAATCCTACGTGGGCATCTACAGGTTCTCCGTTATTAAAAATAATTAAAGTTGGAATTCCCCTTACTCCAAAATTTGCAGCAAGCATAGGAAGTTCATCTACGTTCACTTTTACGATTTTTATTTTATCCCCATATTCTCTATCAAGCTCCTCTAAAACTGGCATAAGCATTCTACATGGTCCACACCAAGGAGCCCAAAAGTCCACCAAAACTGGAACATCAGAATTTAAAACTTCGCTTTGAAACTCTTCAATGCTTTTGATTTCTTTCATATTAAATTCCTCCTTTTAATTTTTATTATTGCAATCCTCTATATTTTTTTGTTTTAAAATTTTTAAAATTTCCAAAGCTCTTTTATCTCGAATTCTGTAACAAGTTTTTTGAGCTTCCTTACGATAACAAATAATTTTTGCATCTTTTAAAATTCCAACGTTTTGAGATATCGTAGGTTGAGGAACATCTAAGATTGTACATAAATCTTTTACACAAAGCTCCCCATCTGCAAGTAAATCTAAAATTTTCAATCTTAAAGGATGAGCAAGAGCCTTTAAAAATTCACTCATTTCTTCATACATTTCATCTGGAGCCAGTTTATTTTCTATCATTGAAGCCTCCATTTTTATATTATAATATATAAATATTTTATCTTTGTCAAGTTAATTCAAAAATTTTATAAGATCTATATTCGCATCTTTTAGATAATTAAAATATTTTTCCCAAATTTGATAAAACAAATTAAGTTTAAGTTTTCTGGCATTAAGATAATTTTTTTGTGCATCTAAAAGTTTTTCTAAAGATATTTGGCCACTTTCAAATTTATGTCTTTTTATTTTAAATATTTCCTTGTAAAGTTTAACAAGTCTTTTTTGGAGCTCATATTCTCTTTTCAAAGCTAAGATGTTTATTTTATCCTTTTCTAAAGTTGTATAAAAATTTTTTTCAACATCTTTTATTTGTGCTTTTAAACTTAAAATTTCTTTATCTTCTTTTAAAATTTGATATTTGGTTTGAAAATTATCAAATATTAGCCAATTAAAACTTAATCCAACTGAAAAAGAAACTGCAGAGCTGATATCTTGTTTAAAATCCTTTGTACTAGAGGCAGATAGATCCATATCAATGGAAGGTTTTAACTTAGATTTTAAAAGCTCAATTTTTGTATTTCTTTCAGAGATAGATATAAGCAAAAGTTTTTTATCTAAGTTTTGAGAGGGAATATCAAACATATTGGGTAAAGTTTTTAACTTTATAGTAGGAATATCATTTTTTCCAAGATAACTCCTTAGTAAAATAATTTTTTCTTTTATTTGATAATTTAAATTTTCAATATTTTTTTCTTTATCCTTTAAAAAAATAAGGTAATTTATAAGTTCATCTTGAGATAAAAAACCAAGTTTATATTTTTTCTGTGCAAAAGAATATATCTGTTTTGTTAAATTTAAATTTTCCTTTTCTATTTGAAGAGTATCTAAAAGCCTTAAGTAATCAAGATATATATTTAAAAAGGTATATTCTAAAGATATTTTTTCCCTAAGGTAATTTATTTTTTGTGTCTTATAAGAAATATCACTTAATTTTATTTTTGGATTATAAGATGGATCAAAAAATTTATAAGATAATATAAAACTTAAGCTAGCTGGCAGGTTAGCTTCCCAGTTTTTTACTTTTAAAAGATAGTTTTTTTTATAATCTACGGAAGTAGAAAAACTTAAAGTAGGACCTTTTTGTCTTTCTACGCTCTTTTTTTCAAGTTTTATAGCTTCAAGCTCTAACTTTTTAGACTTAATATAGTTAGAATTTCTTAAAACATCTAAAATTAAAAATTTTAATTTTGGATCTAAAACTAAAATACTTTTATCTTTTCCAAAAGCAAAACTAAAAAAAAGCAAGGAGGTTAGACAAAGAAAAGAAAAAATTTCTTTTAAAATTTTTAGCATTTTTTCCTCAATTTCTTACACACATAACACGTACTTTACTATCTTGGTATATATAATTATACATATATTTGTTACTTTTTATAATATAATTCTATTTTCTTTCTTAGTTCTACTTAAGGAAATTAAGCAAAAATTATCATTTCATTTCTATGAATAAAAGCTTTTGTTCTTTGAGGAGGATTATTTAAAAGTTTTTTTAACTCTTCTGAAGAATATTTAGATATACCCTTCCCAATTAAATTTAAATTCTCATCATAGATTTCTACAACATCCCCTTTTTTAAAATTACCTTCAAAATTTTTTATACCTTTTGGAAGTAAACTATTTCCTTTTAAAATAGCTTCTTTCGCTCCTAAATCTATAATTACTTTTCCACGAGTTGGATGAAGATATAAAATATGATAAAGTTTTTTAGAAAGCTTTTTTTTAGGATAAATAAAAGTTCCACTTTCCCTTTTTAAAGCTTTTAAAATAGAATTTTCTTCTTTCCCAGAAACAATTATAGTAGGAATACCTTTATAAGCAGCCTTTAAAGCCGCTTCCAATTTAGTTTTCATTCCTCCAGTTCCAAGCTTTGTTTTAGAGTTAAGATCTATTTGAGAAATAATCTTTTGTATATCTTTTATTTCTTTAAAAAATTTTGCATCTTTATAAAGATTTGGATCTTTATCGTAAACACCTGGTGCAGAAGTTAGAATAATTAGCAAATCTGCATTAGATAGAGTAGCTACATGCGCCGATAAATTATCATTATCACCTATATTTAATTCTTCAATAGATACTGTATCATTTTCATTAACAATAGGTAAAGTTTGAAATTTCAAAAGATAATCCAGAGTTTTACTTGCCAAATAAAAGCTTTTTGGGTGACTTATATTTTGATAAGTAATTAAAACTTGAGAGCAAATTATGTTGTACTTATCAAAAACTTTCTGATAAATATTCATCAAAAAAGGTTGTCCTATAGCAGATAAAGCTTGTTTCTCAAAAATATTATATGGAAGGTGATTCAATTTTAATTTATATAAACCACAAGCTACTGCGCCTGAAGATACTAAAATAATTTCTTTTTTTAAAGCTCTTAATTCATTTATTTGATAAGCTAAATTTTCCAAAAAATCCCAAAAAATTTTTTTTCCATCTGTAATAAGAGCGCTTCCTACTTTTATAACTATTCTTTTATAAGGCATGTTTTCCATGTATAAATCCTCAATAAGTAAATAAATTTTATTATAAATATTTAAGTTATTATTTAATAACTACTTATTACTATAATTTTATTATATTTTTATATAAAAATAAACAATAAAATTTAATTTTTTAACTTATTTTATCAAAATAAGCTTTCAAAAATTTTTATATTTAATAAAATTAAAGTAAGAATTTAACTTTTTAAATAATTTTTCTTTAAAAGGAGGTAAAAAATAATGCCTATAAATCTAGATGAGGCTCTAAAAATTTTAGAGAAACATGGAATAAGAATTACGATTCAAAGAAGATTAATTTTAGAGGCTCTTTTAGATATAAAAAAAGAATTTTGCAGCGTAAACGAACTTGCAGAAAAAATAAGGTCTAAATATCCTCACATAGCTATATCCTCCATTTACAAAAACTTAGAACTTTTTGCTCAAATTGGTATTATAGGATGCATATGTATTCCAGATTTAGATAAAATCTACTATGATACTCAAGGAGTAGCAAAAGCATATTTTATTTGTAGAAAATGTAAAAATATTTTTCGAATGGTAGATGTAGATGTAAAATATAATGAAAAAGAGCATAAAATAGAAAAATTTTATCTTAACTTTGTTGGAGTCTGTAAGGAATGTTTAAAAGGAGAAAAACAAAATGAAAAATGTAAGTCTGAAAGAAATTTATAACTACTTGGAAAATCTTGCTCCGAGTTTTTTAGCAGACAGTTGGGATAACGTAGGACTTTTAGTAGGAAATCCAAGAAAAAAAGTAAAAAATATCTTGTTTGCTTTAAGTATATCCAAAGATATTATAAAAGAAGCTAAAGAAAAAAACGTAGATTTAATAATTACTCATCATCCTATAGCATTAAAGGGAGAAAAAAAATTTTTACCAGATAACTATGTTTATATGCTTATTGAAAATAAACTAAGTTTGATAGCCATGCACACAAATTTGGATGTTAGTGATATTTCTCCAACTTTAAATATTGCAAATAGTTTAGGTTTAAAAGATATAGAACCTCTTTCAAGTGAAGAACCAAAATACGGAGTTATAGGAAAATTTTTAGGAAACTTTGAAAAGTTTTTAGAAATTTTAAAAAAATCTCCTTATATAGCAAAAGATATTTATAGAATTGTTAAACCTTATAATTTTAAAAATCTTTTAAAAAGAAAAAAGCTACATATTGCTATTTGTTCTGGAAGTGGGGAAAGTTTAATAAATGAAGCTATTTTTAAAGGAGCTCATATATATATAACTGGGGATATAAAATACCATGCAGCTTTGGATGCAAAAGATAAAGGACTTTGTATATTAGATTTAGGGCATTTTGGCACAGAGTTTTATTTTTATAAACCTATTTTAGAAAGTTTAAAAGAAAAATATCCTTTTTTGAATTATTACATAAGCGAAAAAGACTCTTCTCCATTTGAATACCTTAACTTATAGGATTAGATCCTATGGTAATTTATACATTAGGTGTATATGGGAGTAAATTTAAAAATAAAAATTTAGCAACTTTTCTTTTTTTAGAAAAAGATGATTTTTTTCTAATTGATGCTGGTAGTTTGTATAGCAAAAAAGATATAATTCAATTTTGTGAAAAATATAAAACGGATGAAATAAAAATATTTTTAACCCATGCTCATTTGGATCATATTTCAGAACTTCCATTTTTTTTAGATTTTCTAGTATCTACACCCTATAAAATAACTTTATATCTTTCTCTTTTTACAAAAAAGCTTTTAAAAAATCATCTTTTTAATAACAAAATTTGGCCAGATTTTTCAAAGATAAAAAATGCTAAAGGAAAGTATGTTTTAAATTATAAGTTTATAAAACCTTTACAAATTATAAAATTAAAAAATATTAAGTTAATTCCATTTAAAGTTTCCCACGTAATAGAAACTTATGGATATTTTATAAGTAATAAAAAAACTTATATATACTTTAGTGGAGATACAAATTCTGTACTTCCAATTTTTAAGTTTATAAAAAGAAACTATACAAAGCAAAAATCTTATCTATTTGTCGATATATCTTTTTCAAGTAAAAATACAAAAATAGCAAATCTATCTAAACATTATTCAAGTTTAAAATTTATAAAAGATTTTTTTAGATATAAATTAAATAAACATTTCAAAAAAATTTTTGTGTATCATATAAAACCTTGGGAAGAAGATTTAATAAAAAAAGAGTTAGATCTTCTTTCTAAATATATTTATATTTTAAAAGATAATGAGGAAATAAAGTTTTAAAAATGAAATTAGGAAAAGTAAAAAAATGGATATTTATAGTTCTTACTTTAGGAATTACTTTATTTTGCCTTTATGCATATCAAACAAAAAATAAACTTTTATATAGTTTTGCTTTAAAAATATTTGATAACTATTTTAAGTTTCATACTTCAAAGCTTAACCAAAATATTACTTTAATTTTAGTAGATGAAAAATCTATAAATAAGCTTGGAAGATGGCCTTGGGATAGAAAAATAGTAGCAGAAGGTTTAAAAAAACTTTCTAGTGCAAAAGTAATTGCATTAGATATGATATTTTCAGAAAATACAACAAAATTTTCAGACCTTTATCTTGCAGATACTATTTCTAATTTATCTAATGTAGTTTGTGGTATGTTTATTAGAACAAACGCTACTCAAAATCCCTCCGAAGAGATTATAGATATTCTTTCTGACTCAGCCTTATATAGAGTTCCAGAAAAACTACCTTTTCCAAGTTCAAATTTTTTAGAAGTTAATATATATCCTATAACGGAAAGTTGCATTTTATCTGGAACTTTTAATGCTATTTCGGATATAGACGGACTTTTTAGAAGATATCCTCTTGGATTTATTTTTAAAGGCTATGTTTTTCCTTCCTTAGGCGTTCAAGCTCTTCGGTTTTATTTAAATGAGGATGCTATTATATATAACAATACTATAAAGATTGGAAATTACTCCTTTGAATTTTTAGAAGATGGTACAGTTTTTTTAAATTATTATAAGCCTAGATATTATAAAAATATATCCTTTTCTTTTATAGATTTACTTAATAATAAAATTCCAGAAAACAAAATAAAAAATAAAATTGTTATTGTTGGAATATCTGAAGCAGGAGTTACAGATATTCGTTCCACTCCCATAGGTTTAGTTCCAGGACCTTACCTACATACAACTTTCATCTCAAATGTTTTAAACAAAGAAGTAATAAAAGTAATACCAAAATTAGATAAATTTCTTATTGTAATTTTTGGAATTTTACCTTTATTTTTATTTCTTTTAAATTTATCTTTGGGTGTTAGAATTTTATTTTATATAACTTTTATAGGAAGTTTAATTTTTTCTGCTATTTATCTTTATAAAAAAACAAATACAACAATATTTATATTTTATCCTCTTTTGGCTATTTTCTTATCTTTATCATCTTTAGAATCTTTAGAGTCATATTTTAAACATAAACAAGAAAGTTTTTTTAGAAATGCATTTAGTAAATATCTTTCTAAGGATTTACTTGATGAAATTTTAAAAAATCCAAATATATTAAAGCTTGGAGGTGAAAAAAGAGAAATTAGTGTTCTTTTTTCAGATATACGAGGTTTTACTTCCTTATCCGAAAAATTAAATCCAGAAGAGCTTGTTTCTTTACTTAACATTTATCTTACTCCGATGACTAATATTATCTTAAAAAATAAAGGCTTTTTAGATAAATATATTGGAGATGCAATTATGGCCATTTGGAATGCTCCGGTAAAAGTAAAAGAGCATCCTTATTTTGCTATAAAAACAGCTTATGAAATGATTCAAAAAATAGATGAGCTAAATAAAAAACTTTTATCTAAAGGTTTCCCAAATCTAAATATAGGAATAGGAATTAATACTGGCGAAGCTGTTGTAGGAAATATGGGCTCCCAGGATAGATTTGAATATACTGCTATCGGAGATACTGTAAATTTAGCATCCCGCTTAGAAGGTTTAAATAAAATTTATTTTAAAGGGAAAAGTGGAGTTTTAATTTCAGAGTACACTATATCTGCTTTGAAAAAACTAGAAGATAAACTTCCTGAAATAAAAAATTTTATCTACATAAAACTTGACAAAATACGGGTAAAAGGAAAAGAAATTCCTATTTGGATATATACCATTTTGGAAAATACCTTTAAAAACAAAAAAATAAAAGAAATTTATGAAAAAGCATATAAATATTACGAAAAAGGGGATTTTAAAAAAGCACTTTCTA
>JAMOTM010000022.1 GCA_027002265.1 Aquificota bacterium
GATGAAGTCGAAAAAATAGATATCTTAAAAAATTTAGCTTCCATCGCCGATTCGGAAAAGACAGTAAAAAAAGTCCTATCTCTTCTTTAATACCTCTTTATACTTCCTTTTTTTTAAAACACTCAAAAAGTTTATCTATACTTCTTTAAAATTATTTTTTTATTTGCGTGTCTAAAGTTGTTTCTCAAAACAAAGAGACTTTTAATAAAGAATTAATCATTTATTATAATATTCTTTTACTTTTATAAAAAACTCCCAACCAAATTTTAATATTACAAATATAATAAGAGCAATCCCAGCAAAAAGTCCAAATGTAGAATTTGCCACATTAGACAAAGTTTTTGTAATAGTATCGCCTGTTGTAGTTATTGCTTTTTTTCCAACTTCTGCAGAGACATTTTCTAAACTTTTTATGATATCATCAGCATTTAATAAAATAAACCCACTTGCCAAAAGTTTTCTCCAGTGTCTGTCTAAAAATTCATTTGCTTTGTCTCCAAATTTATTTAAAAATCTAATAATTTTATCATCAGCATTATATTGCTTAGCTTCATCTAAATATCTTATTACTCTTGAAGGTCCGAATCTATTACTTAAATCTACAAATTTATCCCCAAATTTATTGTAATACTCCACACTCCTTTGAGGAAATCTCTTAATTAAATAATAACCTTTGTCTCCAAATTTTTTAACAATATTAAAAACAGTATTGTTTCTTACGACCTCATCGCCGTATTTTGACACAAGTTTTATTCCCTCTTTTCCGTATCTTGCATTAATTATTTCTAGCTTCTCAGCCCCTTTTACACCATATCTTGCAGATAATTTATCAAGAGCCTTTATACCGTCATTTCCATATTTTTTTATTGTCATTTTTATTGTTTCTTTTGAAAAAAATTTTGTCAAGTTTTTAATAACGACCCCTTCAAAAGCAAAAACCTCAAAAACCAATACTAAAATCAATAAAACTTTTTTCATTGTACTTCCTTTGCTGTTATTTTTACCTGTTTGTTTAACTCTTCATAAATACTGTTTTTTATGTCAAGCAGGGAATAATTTATATTATATTGTATATGATTTTCAATTTCATCAAAAATATCGTCTATAACTTTTTCAAAATTTTCTTTTGTTTCATTATATTTTGCCGCTTTTACGACTTCATTTGCACCAATATCTATAAGAGGAGCCAACAATAATTCAAACATTGAAGCAACTTTTCCCGCAATAATAGTAGCTGTTTTCGCCTCTACTAAACCTAAAAGTTTAGGTCCTATTATAGAAGCAACCTTTGCTCCTACATATTTACCAACCATTAACCCCACACTGCTTATTCCTGTTATTTCAGCAACGCTAAACATATCCCCTCCTCTTGCAACTATATATTGACTCCAAGGGATAGAATTTGTATCTATCTGAATATCGGTATAGCCTTGTTGTTTTAGTTCTTGAATATGAGCGTTTATATAATCAGTGGTAATAGCTATAACGCTTTTATAATAATCCTTCATTCTGTTTTTTGCATAGCTGTTGATATTTTCAAACATATCATTAAGCCCGGGATTTATTACATCGGTTTCAAATTTATCACTGACAAACTTTACTTCATTATCCTCACTTCCAAACAATCCTTTTGCTTTTTTCCACATTATCCTCCAGCCTGTAAAATAACCGAAAAGCCAGTCTAAAAACCCGTCTTCTTTTGTAAGTCTGTATTTTGCCTCCTCTTTTTGAAGATTTATCTGTTCTTTGACATAATTGTAAATATCTTCTTTTGTAAGCTCATACTCTCTTTCAATCTTTGGTTTTAATCCTTCAAAATCCAAACTAAGCTCTACTTCTTTTATCTTTTTTTGAGATTTAACATAATTTGTTTTAGTTTGTATATTATTATTTATATTATTATTTTCTGGTAAAAACATTATTATCCATTTTGCAATAACTACCGCTAAAATGGCAAATATAAAATATTTAAAAAATTTTT
>JAMOTM010000023.1 GCA_027002265.1 Aquificota bacterium
GGCATAGCTTCTTGAGAAGTTTCTTGAACTTGCTCAGTTTTTGAAATATTTTCTATAACCTTTATTTGCGCTTCTTTTATTTTACTTATAGCACTTGCAACAACTTCGACTTTAATTTTTTCACCAATATCCAAGTTATCTAAGCTTTCTTCAATTCTATCAAGTTCTTTTTCTATTTCATCCAGAGCTTCTAAAATTGTATTACTGAATTTTCCTTGCATTAATATTTCAAAAATTTCTTTTGGGAAATTTTCTAAAGCTCCAACTAAAGAATATTCTTTCCCTTCTTTTTCAATACCAACATATGGAGGGTATGTTGAAAGTTTAAGAAGTATATCATCGGATAAGTTGTAAGTTTTCTCAAAATCTATAATTAAATTTTTTAAAAGTTCTTTTAAGTTTTCTTCAAAATTATTTAAAACTTTCTTAGCTTTTTCTATAATTCTATTTTGTTTTTCTATTATTCTTTCAATTTTTTCTTTTATACTCATAGTTGAACCTCTTTTTTTAATCTTCCACTTTAATTTTTCTTAGAAAAGTAATTATTTCATCTACCTTTTTAGCCATGGACAAAATAGTTTTTTGCCCCCATTCATCAAACTCTACAGGATCATCTTTTTTACATACTAAAGCTGCCCCAAAATGTGCCGTAGGATCGCTTTCCGAAAAAATAAACATAGAATGTATTAGACCCCAAGCATGGATGGCTTGTAAAACATGTTCTTGTCCTCCATGTGTTGAACGGCCAACTGCTAAAGCTCCTAAAAATTTATTTTTAAGTCCCCATTTTCTTCTTAAAACTCTTGTTCTATCAAACAAAGCTTTAAGTTGAGCAGTTATATTTCCAAAATAAACAGGACTACCTACAATTAATATATCAGCTTTTTTTAGAAGTTTACTCTCTAATTTTAAAAAGTCATCTTCTATTACACATTCTCCTTTAGAAATACAAACGTTGCATGCTTGACAAGGTTTTATATTAAAATCTCCTAAATTTACCAAATATTTTTCACAATCTTCTTTAATATTTTCCAAAAGCATTTCAAGAGCTTTAAAAGTAGATTTTTTTCTAGGTGATCCATTTATAGCTACAACAGTTATAGACATTTATAAAATCCTCCTTGAAAGTTTTATATTTATTGTATCAAAAAAAAATTAAAAAAAATTTTTAGTAAGATTTTATGTTTTTTATGTCTTTGAAATACAATAAGTTATAAATATTTAAATTTTTAATAAATTTTTAAAAATATACAAAAAAACTCTTGACATAGGAAAAAAGTTTGTATATATTTATCAACAGCAAAAAGGTGAGCCGGTAGCTCAGTCGGTAGAGCAACGGCCTTTTAAGCCGTAGGTCGCGGGTTCGAGCCCCGCCCGGCTCACCACTTAAAAGGTGACCCCGTCGTCTAGCCCGGCCTAGGACACCGCCCTTTCACGGCGGTAACGCGGGTTCAAATCCCGCCGGGGTCGCCATTTTTTATATATGTTTTAAATCTTTTCCATTCTAAATCTTTTTCCTGCTTATCCCGGAAATATAAAAGTAATCCATTCTTACATACCTAAACTTTAATATGTTCCTCAAATATTTTTCTTCCTAAAATTTTAAATACATCTTCCTTATTTTTAAAAGGACGATTTAAAATTAACTTTTTAGCTAAATTTTCCCCAAAAACATATTTTAATACCCTTATATCTTCCTTATTAATATCAAGCGGATAGGGAACTCCTATTACAGAACGTTCTTTATAATCTACAATAAAAATATCTATATAGGAATAAAGAGGTAAAACTTTTGGAACTTTTATAGTTATAGGATAGGTTCCAAATGGTTTAACGTATGAAAAACCTTCTTTTACTTCCCAAACAAATGCATTTTTTATAATTGTACCTTTCTCATAAACTTTTTTTAGCATTTCTTTATCAAAAACATTTCTCACCCAATATTTGAAATGTTTAAATTCATTTTGAAATTTTGTTTTTGGTTTTATATTTTCCTCAAAAAGTTTAGTTCCAGGGAAAATCATAACTTGTCTAATATTTACTCTTCTAACAAGTAAATCTCTTTTTAAAATTTCTTCTAAAAATTTGATATTTTTCTTAAAAGTTTTTCGAGTTTCTCCCTTTAGACCTACAAGAAAATTTAAACCTGGAAGAAGTTTATATTCTCCATATTTATCCTCTTTAAAAGCTCCAACTTCATTTACTATTTCTATAGCTTTTAAAGCTTCTTCTGGATAAACTTTTAAATTGTTTTCCTTTATTACCTTTTCATCGGCACTTTCTATACCAAAAGCTGCCACATCCCCGGGAGTATCATAAGTAGATATTATTTTTAAAGCTTTTTTACTTTCCTCTTGAAAATGAAAAATGGTTCCTGGATTAACATTATCTATATGTCTAACTTGAAATTTTAAATCATAAGCTTTTTTAAAAATCTTTTCTAATGCTTCTATATTAGGTTTTTTAAAACCATTCTTTTCTTCTAGGGATAAATAACCAAGAATGTTGGGTTGCCTACCTATTCTTATATATTTAACTCCTACTTCTTTTAAACTTTCAAGTTCTTTTAAAATTCCATCTATACTTCTAAATTGGGGTTTTCCATATAATTTTTCTGTGCAAAAAGAGCAATGATTTTTCCTTTCACATCCTCTGTAAGTTTCTATTTCACAAATAATATTTGGGTATAAAAAGTGCTTTTTTAAAATAAAACTTCCTTTGTATGCAATTTTATCTATCTCCTCCGAAGTTCTAAAATTTTTTAAAATTTTAAAAAATTCTTGTTTTTTTAAAAGATTTAAAGCTACTAAAACGTCTTTTTCAATATCTCCTAAAGAGATAAATTCAAAAGGAAGATCTTCTATATTTAAGGCAAATTCTCCTCCTTTAAAGGCAAAACCAAAGCGAATAGGTCCTCCTAAAATTTTTACAGGACCTTTTAAATGAGATATAGCAAAAAGCTCACTATAGGCTAGAGGAGTAAACCCTAAATACCTTCCCGGAACTGTAAGCCCAGAAATCAAAATAAGTAGATCATAATTTTTTACAAAACTTTTATTTAGAGCTTTAGAAAAATCTTCTAAATAATTATTACCAATATATGGTTTTAAACCTAATTTTTCTCTAAGTTCATCTATAGTTAAATAATCAATGCTTTTCTCTTTTAAACCATAATCTACTAAAGCTCCCGCAACATATCTTACATAAGTTGAAACGTAAGGTGGAACTCCTAAACATGTAGGTTCATCTACATATCCATCTAAAATAAGTACTTTCACAATAAAACCCTATCTAAAACAAATATTAATGCATAAGTTAAAGCTGTATCAAACATAAGTTTAAAACCTTTCATTGTGAAGGGTTTTAAAAATTCTAAATCTTTATAAAAATCCTTTTTTTCTTTAGTTATTTTTAAAAATTTATAAGCTGTATAGATGGGATATAGGGTCAAAATAAATAAATACGGTTTCATATTATATTTAAATATAAGAATAAGATCTACAAAAAGTATACTTAATATAAAAAGAAACAAACAAAATCTATAAACCTTAGACATTTTTTCTGGAGTAAATATAACAACTAAGTTATTTTTTCCAGCTTTTTTATCAGGTTCATAATCGGGAAATTCTCTTAAGGTTTTTTGGGCAAATACTGCAATTGCGTAAGGTAAAGCTACAAGTAGAGGAAGAAAAGAAACATGTTTAGCTTGAATATAATAAAATACAAATGTAGGGCCAAAAGCATTTGTTATAGTCAAAGTAATTTCTCCAAGCCCACGATAAGAAAACATAAAGGGCTCGCCGCTATATCCATAGGCTATTATAAAGATTATTAGACATAAAATGTAAAACCAAATTGGATAGTGAAATTTTAAGACTAAAAAAAGTCCAAGGAGTAAAGATATAGCTCCGAGAACTATCATAAGAAAATATGCTTCAAACATACTAACTTTTCCAGAAACTAAGAGTTTTGTTCCACCTGTAGTTTCGTTAACGTTTAGCTTGTCTGTTTCATAATCTGCTATTTCATTTTGAATATAAACCGAAGCTACACCCGTAAATAAAATTAGAAAAGATAATACAAAAAGTTTTATATCTATATATCCTTTTTCCCATAAAGCTATAGATGTTCCAAGAATGAAAGGAACTATCATAGTTAAATGTTTAAAAGGTTTTATAAGTTTCCAATAAAATTTAAGTTTTTCTATCTTTGTATAACTGACTTGTTCCATATTTAGCGCTCCCTACAATTATTTAAAACTCTTTGAAATTTTTATATCAAAAAATTTATCTGGAATATAAAAGTTAATTTTTTCTACTTTTCTTATAAAGAAATATATTTTCCTTTTGTCGGGATACTCAATTAAGATGTATTTTATAGGAAATTTAGAATTTGAGGTTGTTTTAATTATTATTAAATTATACTCGGCTTGAAATTTTGGAAATAGATATATATAATCTCCATTTTGTTTTATATCAAAATATTTAGTAATATCTTTAGAAAATATATATGAAAAGGGAAAATATGAAATTAAGTCTTTATAATAACTGTATTTTGTTTCATTATTTTCCGAAATATAAATTTCTACGTATTTCCCATTACTTTTTAAATGATCCTTTATTAAATTTCCTTCTTTATCTTCTAAGTATTTTATAAAAAATTTGTTTGGTTTTTTAAAAATAAAAACTCCAAGATATACGCTGTCAGGATTTTTATCAAAAGGTAAATAATTTGCTTGTAAAAAATATAATTTAATAGTTTTTATTTTAGAGATACTTTGTAAAGCATTTGCAAAACTGAAAGAGATAAATAGAAAAATAATTATCACTATTTTCGTAAACATAATTCTTCTATCCTTTTTACTATAATATTTTCAAGTTCATTTTTCTTTTCTTGAAACTCGCTGACATCGCATCTTAGGATTTCTCTTAAAAATTCATCTTGAATTAAACTTAAAAAATTATCTTTATTTAATGGTAAATCTAAAAGTTTGTTTGTAATTTCTTCTTGAAGTTTTTCAACATATTTATTTACAATAATAACTTCGTAATTGGAAAAATATTCTTCCACCTTAATTTTAACTTCCTTTTCTTTTTCAGGATTTAAAATTTTTATAACTAAAGTTGGTTTAAGAAAGGAGGGATATTCCTCTTCGGTTAAAACCTTAGGTTTTTCCCTTTTTACAGTTTCTCTTTTTAGAATCTCTAAAATCTCTTTTATATCCTTTAAAGTAGCTAAATTATCTTCATTAACTACAATATATTTTTTTGTAGGAAAAGGTTCTATTTTTAATGAAAAATTTTTGTTTTCATCAACTTCAACTTTAAATACAAATCTATTTCCTCTTTCTGTATATTTTGTAGGAATTAAGCTTTGAGCAAATATAATTTTTCTATCTTCATCTATATCTATAACATTACTAGGCGCGGTTGGAGTATGCATGTGACCCAAAAATATATATTTTATTTTCCTATTTTCTTTCATTATAGTTTTTAATTCTTCTATATAAAAAGGAAAGCTTGCAGTATCTTCAAAATCTATAGTTTTATGCATAGCTACTATGTCAATATCTAAAGATGGATCAAGTAAAATTTCTAAAACTTTTTTCTTTTCAAGTTTAGATGGTAGATAATAGGGAATACAAAGAACTTTTATAAAAAATTTATTATTAAAACAAGGAATTAATGCTGTAGAAAAGTTTTTAAATACAGGATAGTTTAAGGAGTAATAATGCCCTAAGCAGGAAATAATATCTGTTCCTTCTACGGTTCTATGAATATCGTGATTTCCAGCAAGAAAATAATAATTTTCTTTTTTATAAGGGGGATAAAAGGAGGTTATTATTTTTAGTTTTCTAGCATTAAAAGCTGAATGGTTAAATAAATCCCCTAAAATAAATACTTTTTCATTTTTTTTTGGAAGATAAAAGTGACCGTGAGGATCTCCGCAAAATACAATTACTTCTTTCATTTTTTCTTTCCAAAAGATAAATTATTTTAGAAAGAAAGTATAATCCAACTAAAAATAAAAAAAATATGTCATGAGGATACCTTTTTAAAGGGTATTTGTAAAGATAAAAGTTTCATATCAGAATTTTTTATATTTATTACTTCTATTTCTAAATTAGAAGTGTCTATTTCGGGAAATTCTGTAAGAACTTCTGCAAGTCTCTTTTTAAATCTTTCCACAACATCAGAAAGTTCTTGATTGTAAGTACAAACAAGTTTTAATCGGGCTTCGGCGATAGTTGCGGCATCTACATTTTTTATGTTTCTTGTACCTAAAAGTTCCTGGAGTTCTTTTTTGTCTATAGTAACTTCCTTTTGTTTTTTAAAAATATCCTCTTTATATTTTAATGTTGGATCCACATTATGAAGTCTGTTTAAATCTTCTAAGCTTTCTTTTAAAATATCTTTTTTTTCTCCCTTAAAAATTTTTCTTATAATTCCAAACATTTTTTTCCTCTATTTTTTAAAAATAGATAGTATCTTTTCTAAAAGACCTCTTTTTATATTAAGTTCATCAAAAGGCAAGTTATATCCTAAAACTCTTTGCGCAAGTTTTCTAAAAGCTTGCCCAGCAACGGACTCTGGAAAATGAACACTACAAAACCCTTGGTTTATGTATTTTTGCATCTTTTTATCTTCCGGAATAAGACCAATTAGAGGAATTCCAAGAAGTCTTACAACTTCATTTGGAGGTAAAATTTCTTTGTTTTCTAGTTTTTCTATATCTACTCTATTTATGATAAGTTTTATATTATCTTTTCCTAAGTAGTTTGCAGATAAACCTATTACTCTATCTGCGTCGGAAATGGAAGCCATTTCGGGATTTACAACTACAAAAACTTCTTTTGCTGGGTAAAGAGCAGTTTTAAATCCTTCCTCTATTCCAGCTGGAGAATCTATAATAATAAAATCAAATTCATCTTTAAAATAGTTTACTACCTTTTCTAAATCTTCCGGTTTTACTGCAGATTTATCGTCACTTTTAGACGCCGGCAACAGATATAAAGTATCACATTGTTTATCTTTTACTAATGCTTTATGAGGTTCTACTTTTCCTTTAACTACATCTACTAAATTGTAAACCACTCTTCTTTCTAAGCCCAAAACTAAATCTAAGTTATTAAGACCAATATCCATATCTATTAAAAGAACTTTTTGACCTAGTAAAGCTAAAGCCGAGCCTAAATTTGCTGTAACCGTAGATTTTCCAACTCCGCCTTTTCCGGAAGTAACACATATAACTCTTGCAGACATTTTTCTACACCAAATTTAAATTTTAAAATTAATTTTGAAAATTATATCAAAAGGAATTTCTTGAAATGATACAAAATGTTTATATATTTTATAAATAAACAATAAAGAAATATATTAAAAAATTTAAAATATTTTTTTAAGGAGGATTAAAATGGGTGCAGATTTAGCTAGCCAAGCAGCTCAAGCCGCAGCTAATGCAAAAGCTTTTTCCAGCTATTTTACCATGGTTAACGTCTTAGCCTTTTTAATTGGGCTTGCAATCTTTTTCTACATTGCTTCTCCGTTAATTTTTGGATATGCATCTTTAAAAGATTTTCTAGAGAAGATTAAAAAAGGAGAAGTAACTCAAAGCGATATTTTAAAAAGACTTTCAAAATCTGGAACCATGACTCATTCTTTAATTTTTAGTATGGAACTTTCTTTACTTTCTATTGCTCTTTTAGAGTTTACAGAACTTGGTAGAGCAAACTATGTTTTAACTTCTATTTATGCTTTCTTTATTCTTATTACTTGGGTTCTCTCTTTAATTGGAATTCCTCTTTTATTTGTTCCATTCTTATCAGCTTTCATTGGAGCAACTATAATATTAATTATAGAAACTTATTATGCAATTACAGCTAGAAGAAAACTCGAAGAAGTTTTAAATGAGGAGCTTAAGAAATTACAATCTCAAGAGGTATCCTCTATTTTAGAAAAAGTATGTCATCCAGATTTAAAAGTAAAAGAAGAAAAGAAAGAGGACAATAAAAATGAAAATGATGGAGAGCAAAAATAAGCTTTTAAAGGTCCCCTTTCCAAATGGGGGGACCTTTCTTTATGGAATAATAGGAAATCCGGTTAAACATTCTGCCTCTCCCTATATGCAAACTCAAGCTTTCCATGCCTTAGGCATAAATGCTATTTATGTTCCTTTTGAAGTAAAAAAGGAAAACATAAAAGATGCTATAAAAGCTTTAAAGGTTTTAAATGTAAAAGGGGTAAATGTAACAGTTCCCTATAAAGAGGAAATTATTCCGTATTTGGATGAGATTGATGAAGATGCAAAAATTATTGGAAGCATAAATACTATAAAAATAGAAAACGAAAAAGCTTTTGGTTTTAATACAGATGCTCCAGGCTTTATTTTAGCTTTAAAAGAAGAAGGTATAAATGTAAAAGGAAAAAATATTTTAATTTTAGGAGCTGGTGGAACTTCAAAAGCATTATCTTATATTCTTTTAAAAGAGGGCGTGAATAAAATTTTTGTATTAAATAGAACTTTTGAAAAAGCAAAAAAAATAGAAAATCATTTAAAATCTTATGGAAATATAGAAGCTTTTGAGCTTTCAAATGAAAATTTAAAGAATTTTCTACCTCAAGTAGATATTATTATAAATACTACCTCTTTAGGTTTGAAAAAAGATGACCCTCCTATTTTTGATTATTCTTTATTTTCTTTAAATTCAAATTTAGTAGTTGTAGATGTTATTTACTTTGAAACTCCTTTTTTAAGAGCTGCAAAAAAATATAATCTAAAAACTGTAAATGGTAAAGGAATGCTTCTTTATCAAGGAGCTTTAGCTTTCGAAATTTGGACCTCAAAAAAAGCTCCCATAGAAGTTATGAGAAAAGCTTTGAATGAAATTTTAAAATAGTTCTTAAAGTCTCCCAATAGTTTAAAGTGATATAATAAGAGATAATTTTCTTTTCCTTTAGGAGGGTATAATGAAAAATGAGAAATTCGATATGTCAGATGTTGATAACTTGTTAAAAGGAGTTGAAGAAAAATTTAAACCAAAACTAACTCCAGATCAAATAAGAAGTATAAATTTTAGAAAAGTTTTTTTATTTGGATATGACCCAAAAGATGTAGATAATACTTTAAATAAACTTGCAAATTATGTTGAGGAACTTTTAAAGGAGATAGAAAGGTTAAGAAAAAGAAATCCAAATTCTCCAGATGAGATATTGAGAAGGGAAATAGAAAATCTTAAAAGAGCAAAAGAGATATTAAAGCAAGAATATGAGGCAAAACTTAGAGAATATGAAGATAAGTTAAGAAAAATAAAACATGAAATTGATGTTTATTTTACATTGAAACAAAATATAACTAGAGAATTAACTACTACACTTAAAAATATTAAATCTTTAGTAAGTCATACTCTCAAGCAAGATGAAATTCTTGCTGAAAAAATAAAAAAATTAGAAGAAAAATTAAAAAAGAAAAAGGAATCTTCCGAAAAAGTTGAAAAAAATGAAATTCAAAATGAAAATACATTAGAACCGAAATAAAAAGATTAAAAAAAATATTTTCGTCTTGACTAATTTTTGGCCTGTAATATAGTATATTTAGTACGTATATAAAGTTTAAGAAAATTAGGAGGTTTAAAGATGACCAAGGCAGAACTCGTATCTAAAATAGCAGAGCTTGCTGCTATTAAGAAAAAAGATGCTGAAGCTGCTGTAGAAGCTTTTATTAAAGCTGTAACAGAAGCTCTTGCAAATGGGGACAAAGTGGAATTAAGAGGTTTTGGAACATTTTACATGAAAAAAAGAGCTAAAAGAGTTGCAAGAAATCCTAAAACTGGACAAGAAATTGAAGTTCCACCAAAATTAACCCCAGCTTTCAAACCAGGAAAAGAACTTAAAGAGAAAACAGAAAAAATCTTAAAATAAAGTTTATCTTAGGCCCCGTCTTTTCGTGGGGCCTAAATTTAAGAAAAATTGACGATTTTCCTTTATTATGGATAATTAGGTTGTTTTATATTTTTCATCTTTATAATAATACTGTTTAATTTTTAAGAAAAAAAATAATTATCAAGAATTATTTATTAGCTAATAAAGCAAAATATTTACAGGTTTAAATATATATCATATCTTTTTAACAAAATCTTTCTTTATTTCTTTTACTTCCTTTAGCTTTACGAAATAAATTTTTAAATTATCTCCAAATACGTTTAATATTTTTCCTACTCCAAATTTTTTATGTAAAACTAAATCTCCTTTTTTAAAATTTGATAAGGAGTTTTTTATATTACATACATTTTGATGTTTTTTGTTGTTTTCACTTTCTTTAGCTTTATTTTGTAGCTTAACCTCAAAAATTAAATTTTTTGGAATTTCGGATAAAAATCTTGAAGGAACTTGTCTTTGAAGTTTTCCAAAATACATTCTATTTTGACTATAAGATAAAAAAAGTAAGTCTTTCGCTCTTGTTATACCTACATAGAAAAGCCTTCTTTCTTCTTCTAAGTTTCCTTCCTCTAAGGATTTTTTGGAGGGAAAAATTCCATCTTCTAAAGCTACTAAAAAAACTACTTTAAATTCTAATCCTTTTGCAGCATGAACTGTCATTAAAGAAATCCCATTATTTTCTTTTTCTTTGTCATTTTCTAAAGAAATATTAGCTAAAAATTCTAAAAAAGTTTCTTTTTTAGTATTAAAATTATGTTTTTTTGAAAACTCCTCTAGTGCATTTATAAGTTCTAAAATATTTTCATATCTATCTTCATAATTATTTGGATATTCTTTTTGAAGATATTCTAAATATTTGCTTTCTTCTAAAACAAAATTTATTAAATCTTTAAAACTTTTATTTTCAAATTCCTCTAAATATCTTTTATAAATGGAATAAAGAATTTTAAAACCATTTTTTGTAGAAAGTTCTTTTAAAGTTTCTAAAAAAGCCTCTTTTGTATCTTTTAAAAATTTTTCTTTTTGTTCATAAGTATGTAAAAATTTTAAAATGGCAGCTTTTCCAAGACCTTTTGAAGGATATTTAAATACTCTTTCTATAGTATCTTCATTTTTTGGAAAGAAGGGAAATTTAAGATAAGCTAAGATATCTTTTATTTCTTTTCTCTCATAAAAGCGAAGTCCGCCTACAATAGTGTAGGGTATATTTTCCTTGATTAGTGCTTCCTCTATTTCACGAGAAAGAAAGTTGGAACGATATAATATAGCTATATCATTTAAGGGAATTTTTTTATCTTGAGAAAGTTTTTTTATAGCTTTTACTAAAAACTTTACTTCTATTTCAGAGTTTGGAGCTTTAAAAAGTCGAATCTTTTCACCTTCTTCTTTAATAGCTTCAAGTTTTTTTTGATAGTTTTTTTTATTATTTAAAATAACATAATTTGCAGCTTCTAAAATAGTTTTTGTGGAGCGATAGTTTTTTGTAAGTTTTATTACTTTTGCATCTTTAAAATCTTTTTCAAAATTTAAAATAATATTAATATCTGCACCTCTAAAAGAATAAATTGCTTGATAATCATCTCCAACGGCACATATGTTTCCTTTTTCAAGACAAAGATACTTTATAAGTTTATATTGAGTAGGGTTAGTATCTTGATATTCATCTACAAGGACATATTCAAAATAATTTTTATAAAAATTTAAAATGTTTTTCTCTTTTTCAAAAAGCTCAATAGTTTTTAAAAGTAAATCATCAAAATCTAGAGCATTTTTTTCTTTTAAAAGTTTATTATAAAGATTAAAGGCTTCTTTTATATTATCTTCTAGCTCTTCGTAAGCTAGACTTTCATTTTTTATTTTAGAAAAAAGATTTTTTAAAAGAGAAGAGGGATATTTATCTTTATCTAAATTTAGCTCTGAAATTACTTTTTCTATAAGTTTTTTACTATCACTTTCATCATATATTTCAAAATATCTTGAGTATCCAAGTTTATCTATATGCCTTCTTAAGATTTTTAAACAAAAGGAATGAAAAGTAGAGGCCCAAATTGGAGCCTCTTTTCCAAGAAGATTTTTTATTCTTTCTTTAAGTTCATTTGCAGCTTTATTTGTAAATGTAATTGCAAGAATTCTTTCTGGATTATATCCTAGATATTTGGTTGCATAAGCTATTTTATAAGTAATAACCCTTGTTTTTCCACTTCCGGCTCCGGCTAAAACGAGTAAAGGCCCTTTAAAATAACAAACTGCTTCTTTCTGCTCTTCATTTAAATTTTTTAAAAGTTCATTTTTTGTTAGGATCATATGCCTTGACACTCAGGATAAGATTTTTCATAAGTTTTCTTTCTTTCTAATCTATTTAAAGCATTGAGAAAAGCAAGTGCACTTGCTTTTACAATATCTGGATCTTGACCTCGAGAAGCAACTTTTATACCATCTTTTTCTAAGGTAACATAAACCTCAGCTTGAGCATCTGTTCCAGCCGTTAAAGCTCTTATTTTAAAATCTACAAGTTTTACATTTTCTAAATTCAAAGCTTTTTTTATAGCATTATAAGTTGCATCTACAGGACCATTTCCAATAGCTAAACCAAGTTTTTCTGTTCCATTTTCTTTTATTTTTATAGTGGCTGTAGGAATAGTAGTTCCTCCACTTATAACTTGATGGGAAATAAGCTCATACTTAGGTTTATGCTCGCTTCCAAATAAGTTTTCAATAAGAGTTTCTATATCTGCATCATAAATTTCTTTTTTATTAGATGCAAGCTCTTTAAATTTAATAAATGCCTTTTCAAACTCCTCTTTATTTAAATTAAAACCAAGTTCTTTTAATTTTTTTTCAAAAGCATGTCTTCCTGAATGTTTTCCTAAAACAATTTGACTTTCTTTTCTTCCAACGGTTTCTGGCTTCATAATTTCATAAGTAAGAGGATTGGATAATACTCCATGTTGATGAATTCCACTTTCATGAGCAAAAGCATTATCCCCCACAATGGGTTTTGTTTTTGAAACCATAATTCCACTAAGTCTGCTTACAAGTTTAGAAGTTCTATATATTTGAGTAGTATCAATATCTGTATAAACTGGAAACTTATCTTTTCTTACAAATATTGCCATAACAATTTCTTCTAAAGCTGCATTTCCAGCTCTTTCTCCAATTCCATTTATAGTACATTCTACTTGACGAGCTCCAGCTTTTATAGCCATTAAAGAATTTGCAACCGCTAATCCAAGATCATTGTGGCAATGAACGGAGATTATAGCCTTATCTTTTATTCTCTCTTTTATTTTCTTTATAAGTTCATAAAACTCATCTGGAAGAGCATATCCTACAGTGTCTGGAACATTTATAACATCGGCTCCGGCCTCAACTACAGCTTCAAAAACGTCTAAAAGATAGTTTACTTCACTTCTTGAGGCATCTTCTGCCGAAAATTCTACCTTTGCTTTTCCTTGACTAATTTCTTTAGCAAACTTAACTGCCCAAACGGCTCTTTTAAGAGCTTCTTCTCTTGAGATTTTTAGTTTATATTTTAGATGAATATCTGAAGTAGCAATAAAAGTATGAATTCTTGGTTTTTTAGCTTCTTTTAAAGCTTCCCACGCCGCCTTTATATCTTCTTCTTTTGCTCTTGCCAGAGAGCAAACTTCGCACTTTTCTATTTCTTTTGCAATTTGAGAAATAGCCTTAAAATCCGCAGGAGAAGAAATCGCGAAACCAGCTTCTATAATGTCTACTCCTAATTTTTCAAGTTGTTTTGCAATTACAAGCTTTTCTTCGGGAGTTAGGTTCACACCTGGAGTTTGCTCACCATCTCTTAAAGTAGTATCAAATATATAGAGCTTTTCTTTTCTTTCCTTCATTTATTCCCTCTCTTTTAAATTTTTAATTTTAATAGGATTATAAGCTTTATTAAAAATATATATTAAATGATAATAATTTTCAATATGTAAAAAGATAAAATTTATTTTTCTGTCTGGTTAAGTTTTAATAAAGGAATATAACGAAAATTATATAATATATTTACTTTCCAAAGGGTAATATTTTTATAGAAGGTAAAATAAAATGAAACTCTTTTGAATTATTGCCATTTTGAAAAGATGTATTAGTTAGATTCTCTATTTCCGAAGAATTTATACTTAGATTGCTTTGATTTAAATTTTTATCTTTTGTAGTTTGATTTTTAAAGCTTTGATTTTCTATTTTTGGAGCCTTATTAAAAGTACTAGCATTATTTAAGATATTTAAGTTATTTTCTACATTAATTTTTGAATTATTTTCTGTATAAGTTTCAGGATTTTCTTTTTCTTGGATTTCCGGATAAATCTCAAAGTCATATGGTAATGTAAAATTAAATAAAGTTATATTTCTTGATATATTTTCTAAGATAGGTTTTAAACAAAATGTCTTTTTATAAAAAGTTAGGTTATAAAATTTCATTAAATAACCTTGAGGTCCAAAATACTTACCGGTATCTGGCATAGATAAAAATGCATTTATTTTTCTATCATATAAAGAAGCTCTAAAGTAAACTGGAAAAGAGAAAGTTTCATTGCTTATGTTCTCTAAGCAACTTCTTTTTAAGAAATCTTTTTTTTCAAGTTTCAAAATAAGTTTAAAAGGCTTAGATTTCTTTCCACAGAACTTTGAAAATTTAAGAACAAGTCCTTTTTTTATTTTTATTGTTTTTCCAGAAATGTAAGTCATATTATCCCCAGGATTTATAAAGGTATAGGGCCAAGTAGAATTAATAATTTCAATAGAGATATTATCGACATTCGGAAAATAAAATACAAACTCTCCAAAATTATTAATAGGATCAATTTTTCTTGCTTGGATATAGATATATTGAAAAGGAAGTTTGTAATGAGTAATTTTGAATAAAGAAAATCTATAAAGTTTTCTATATGCGGTTGGAGGTCCAAATTTTTTTTCTCGTTCTTTATATAAAATTATTTTAGGTCCCTCAAAAGGTTTTATAAACTCTTCATATAAATTCCAATTTACATTTTCTATAAGTTTTTCAAAATATAAATTTCCGTTATAACTATAACCTACGGGTTCCAGATGTTCATTTACTACAAAGCCGTTTAAATCTACGTCATAATCTTCGAAAATAGGTTTTTTTCCTTCTAAACCCGTTAAAATAAAAAATTTGATACCATTTGTCGTGTAATTTAAATTGGGAATTTCTAAATCTGGAGCATTAAGTTCTATTAAATAGAAATCTGGAAGATCGTTTGAAATATATATTCTTAAAGGGTAAACAGTCAGTCCAGAGTAAAAATAAATTGGTTTTCCAGGTTCGTAATAATCTTTTGGAATTAAAGCAAAAGGTTTATTATCTTTAAAAAATAGGAGACCAGGTTTATATTCATAATCTCCTATTTTTGAAAAAGGAACATAATAAGAAACTAAATATCCCCAATATTTCTTTTTTACTTTTATATTATTTATTCTATAAAAAAAAACTCTTTTTTTTGCAAGTTTTAAAGTAAACTCTTCTATTACTTCATTTCTAAAATTTTCATACTTTTTATAAAGAAGGAAGGTACCTCCAAAGAAAAAAATAAAAAAAAGTAAAATATAAAAATACTTATTAGGTCGAATAGAAAAGTTCATTTTTAACCTTCTTTAGAATAAAAAAAGGTTTACAGCCTCTTTCATTTGTCTTACTTTTTCTTTTGCATACGCAGAGGCAAGTTTATCTCCCTCTTTAAAAATTTCTAAAACTTTGTCAAAATTAGTTTGATAGTAATTTCTTTTTTCCCATATAGGTTCTAAGAAAGAAATAATATTTTGGGCTAGTTTCTTTTTACAGTCTACACATCCAAATTTTGCTTTTTTACATCCCTCTTCTATTTCTTTTAAAAAGTCTTCACCTAAATTTAATTCTTTTGCAAAAACCTTATGATAAAGGTAAACCGTACAGTTTTCGGGATTACCTGGATCAGTCTTTCTAATTCTATTTGGATCTGTTTTCATGCTTCTAACTTTTTTTAGAATTTCTTCTTTGCTGTCAGAAAGATATATACAATTTCCATAAGATTTGCTCATTTTTCTTCCATCTAAACCTGGAAGCTTAGGAGTTTCAGAAAGATAAGGTTTGACTTCTTTAAATATAGGTTTAAAAAGATTATTAAATTTTCTTCCAATTTCATTTGTAATAAATATATGAGGGACTTGGTCTATACCTACAGGAACTATATCTGGATCATAAAGTAAAATGTCAGCTGTCTGCAAAACAGGATATCCTAGAAAGCCATAAGTAGCTAAATCCTTTTCTTTTAAGTTTTCTTTTAATTCTTTATAAGTTGGATTTCTTTCTAAAAGCTTTATCGAAGTAATCATTCCAAAAAGGAGATACGCTTCACTATGAGCCTCATTGTGAGATTGGACAAATAAAACACTTTTTTCAGGATCTAAACCTACAGCTAAAAAATCAATCATCATATTTTTTATATTTTCCTTTAAGTTTGAGACATCTTCATATCCGGTAGTTAAGGCATGATAATCTGCGATGAAGAAGTAAGAAGTATGTTTTAAACCTTTTTTATATAAAGTTTCTTGAAGTTCAAGCCAAGGCTTTAGAGCTCCAAAATAATTCCCAAGGTGAATTTTTCCGGTAGGTCTCATTCCAGATAAAACTCTATTAAAATTTGTAGGTCTTTTGTAATTTTTCAAAAATATCTTCATTTCATTATCTACATTTGAAAGAATCATTTTTCTTCCCCTACTACAATTTTATAAACTTTCATATATTTTTCTTTTACGTCTCCTAAATCTCTTCTAAAGACATCTTTATCTAATTTCTCTCCAGTTTCTTTTTTCCAAAGTCTACATGAATCTGGAGTAAATTCATCTCCTAAAAGAATTACATATTTTCCTTTTTCGTTTTCAAAAATAGGCATACCTTCAAAATTTTTTTCTTCACCTTCTTTTAGATAATATCTTCCAAACTCAAGTTTAAAATCCACAAGCAAAATTCCATGTTTATCAAAAAATTCTTTTAAAGTTTCATTTACTTTAAAAGCTTGCTTCACCATATATTCTATTTCTTTTTCATTTGCAAGTTTAAAAAGCAAAATATGAGGAAGACAAAGCATAGGATCGTGAAGCTCGTCATTTTTTAGAAAAAATTCGTAAAGAGGTTTTTCTAAAACTTCGCCTTCTTTTATTCCATAACGTTTTGAAAAAGAACCTGCAGCAATATTTCTTATAACAACCTCTACGGGAATAATTTCAAGTTTATAGTTTAAGTGTTCTCTATCTGAAATTTCTTTTATAAAGTGAGTTTTTACGCCGACTTTTTCAAGCATATTAAAAATAGCTTTTGTTATTTTTGCATTTATTTTTCCTTTATCCTCTATAACAGCTTTTTTAGCT
Organism: Aquificota bacterium; assembly: GCA_027002265.1. GTDB lineage: Bacteria > Aquificota > Aquificia > Desulfurobacteriales > DQVG01 > DQVG01. Next base: position 17,322 of record JAMOTM010000023.1, read on the forward strand.
CCATCAAATGCAGTTATATCATCTTTGAACTCTATCAGCACTTTATTAGCTTCATTTGTCAAATATACCTTTTTAGCTTTACCTTCATAAAGAAGTTCTTTTTTTTCCATGAAAACCCCCTTAAAGTTGTGAAAAATTAATTTTAAAAATTATACTCAAACTTTTCCTACGTTATAATAATTTTTACAATTTATTTTTGGAAGATATTATGAATTTAAAAATACTTTTAAATGAAAGAAAAATTCAAAAAGGAATTAAAAAACTTTCCCAAAACCTCTTGAACTTTTATAAAGATAATATATATATAATAAGTGTTTTAAAGGGTTCTTTTATTTTCACTGCTGATTTAGTAAGAAATTTTCCACAAGATTTAAATGTTTTTATAGATTTTATCCAAGTTAAAAGTTATAAAGGAAAACAAAAAGGTATTCTACGTTTAGTTAAAGATATATCTTTAGATATAAAAAACAAAAATATTTTGGTTGTAGATGATATTTTTGATACAGGAGAAACGGCGAACTTTCTTATTAACTACTTAAAAAATAAAGGTGCAAAAGATGTAAAAATATGTACTTTACTTTATAAATATAAGATGAGAAAAGTTCCTTTTGAACCTCACTTTTATGCTTTTAAAATTCCAAATTATTATGTAGTAGGATATGGTTTAGATTTTAATGGAAAATATAGACATTTGCCATATATTGCTTATTTTGATTAAAATAATAAATCAGCCCAAGATGCGCCTGCTGGGGCGGGCAAAAAAAGGCGCAATACAAATACCCCAGCCTCAGCTTAGGATTTTCCTAAGCTGAGAGATAGGAAAAGGAGCCTTGAACAGATATAAGGGAGTATTTAGAAATTTAATTATTTGGGCCATAATAATTGTAAGTATGGTTATAGTTTTTAATATATTTTCTGGAAATCAACATAAAGGAAAACTTTTTATTCCAACGTCCTATTTTGAAAAACTTATAAAAAAGGGAGACATAAAAAATGTAGTTATTCAAGGAAATACTCTAACAGGTTATACTAAGGAAGGGGCCGTTATAAAAACTTTTATATCTCCTTCAGATAGTTATATATACAAAGAATTAAGAGAACATAATGTAACTTACACTTATAAACCCGTTGAAAGAGAAAGTTGGATTGGAAACTTTGTTATATCTTGGCTTCCTACTATTCTTTTCTTTTTATTTTTTATTTTACTTATTCGTCAGTTTCAAGCTGGCGGAAATAAAGTAATGTCTTTTTCAAAAAGTCGTGCGAAAATTTTTATAGATAATAAGCCTAAAGTAAGTTTTAATGATGTTGCAGGAATTGATGAGATAAAGGAAGAAGTAAAGGAAATTGTAGATTTTCTTAAAAATCCAAAAAAATATCAAAAACTTGGAGCTAGAATTCCAAAAGGAATTTTACTTGCGGGACCTCCGGGAACGGGAAAGACTCTTTTAGCTAAAGCTATAGCTGGGGAAGCTGGAGTTCCGTTTTTAAGCGTTTCAGGTTCGGAATTTGTGGAAATGTTTGTAGGAGTTGGAGCAAGTAGAGTTAGAGATTTATTTGAGCAAGCTAAGAAAAATGCACCTTGTATTATTTTTATAGATGAAATTGATGCAGTAGGGAGAAAAAGAGGAATTGGTATTGGAGGAGGACACGACGAAAGAGAACAAACTTTAAATCAACTCCTTGTTGAAATGGATGGATTTGAAAGTAAAGATGGAATTATAGTTATTGCAGCAACAAATAGACCTGATATCTTAGATCCAGCTTTGCTTAGACCTGGAAGATTTGATAGACAAATAACTATACCTCTTCCAGATGTTAAAGGTAGACTTGAAATTTTAAAAATTCATGCAAAAAACAAACCTTTAGCTGAAGATGTTGATTTAGAAATAATTGCAAAATCTACCCCGGGTTTTTCTGGAGCAGATCTAGAAAATCTTTTAAATGAAGCTGCTTTAATTGCAGCAAAGAAAAATAAGGAAAAGATAGATATGGAAGATTTAGAAGAAGCAAAAGACAAAATTTTAATGGGGGTTGCTAGAAAATCTTTAGCACTATCTGAAAGGGAAAAAGTAACCACGGCCTATCATGAAGCTGGACATACTCTTGTAGGTTGGATGCTTCCTCATGCGGATAAAATTCACAAAGTAACTATTATTCCTAGAGGACGAGCTTTAGGTGTCACTCAACAGCTTCCAAAAGAAGATATGTACACTTATACTTTAGACTATCTTATGGATAGACTTGCAGTTTTATTTGGAGGAAGGGTAGCAGAAGAGATATTTTTAAATACAATTTCTACAGGGGCCGGAAATGATATTAAGGTAGCAACAGACATTGCTCGTAAAATGGTTTGTGAGTGGGGTATGAGTGAAAAAGTTGGCCCCATTCATATAAAGGTAGAAGATATATTTGATGTTCCAGTTAATAACCAAATAATAAGTGAAGATCTTAAGAAACTCATTGATGAGGAAGTAAAAAGGATTTTAGATGAAGCTAAAAATAAAGCTAGAGACCTTATTTTGAAGCATAAAGATAAAGTAGAAAAGCTTGCCCAGGCTCTCTTAGAAAAAGAAACTTTAACTGAAGAAGAGATAGAAAAAATTTTTGGAATTCCTCAAAATCAAATAAAAGAAAATTTTCAAAAATTAGAAAATAAAGAAAGTAATCAAGAGAAGAAAGAATCTTTAAAAGAGGATAAAAATGGAAAAACGGAAAAAGAAGATAGATAAGGAAAGAATAAAAAAAGCTGTAAGAGAAATTTTAATAGCTATAGGGGAAAATCCCGATAGAGAGGGTTTAAAAGAAACTCCAGAAAGAGTTGCAAATATGTATGAGGAAATTTTAGGAGGCTATTTTCAAGATGTAAAGGAACATATTAAACTTTTTACAGCTTCTTATGATGAAATGATAATTGTAAAAGATATTCCTTTTTTTTCTTTATGTGAACACCATATGCTTCCTTTCTTCGGAAAAGTTCACATCGCGTATATTCCAAACGAAAATAAAGTGACCGGTCTTTCAAAACTTGCAAGAATAGTGGATGTATATGCAAAGCGTCTTCAGCTTCAAGAAAGACTAACGGAGCAAATAGCAGATGCTATAGTAGAAAATTTAAATCCTAAAGGAGTATTAGTTATTGTTGAAGCTGAACATCTATGTATGGTTATGCGAGGTGTAAAGAAAAAAGGAAGTAAAACTATAACAAGCGCTTTAAGGGGAATTTTTAAAAAAAACTATGCAACAAGAATGGAAGCTTTGAGTTTAATTAATAAAAAATGAAGAGAAAAGTTAGATTAACACAAGAGGAAATAAGAGTAATAAAAGATACTATAAAAAAATATGATGAAAATGCAAAGATAATTTTATTTGGAAGTAGAGTAGATTTAAACAAAAAGGGTGGAGATATTGATCTTCTTGTTATCTCCAAAAAGCTAAAACTTATGGATAAATTAAAAATACTTAGAGAAATAAAAAATTTTCTAGGAGAAAGAAAAATAGATTTAATAATAACAGATAATGTTAAAAAAAGTGCTTTCTATGAGCTAGCTTATGAAGAAGGCGTAGAATTATGAGTAGAGTGGAAAAATTTAAGAAAATTTTGAAAGAAAATATAAAAAATTATAAAAATATTTTGGAACTTTTGGATTATATTTCTCGGCAAATAAAATATAAGGGAATTTATGAAAAAATAAAAAAAAGTAATACTTTAAGTTTAGAAGAAAAAATTTTAATATCTTCCTATTTTCATAATTTTTCTCTTCTTATAGATATTTTAATAAATAAACTTTTAAGAAGCATAGCCTACTTGGAGTACGAAGAAGGAAAAACAAAGCGTGATTTAATAATATGGGCTGAGAAAATGGGCTTTGTAGAAAAAGAAAGTATACTAGGAGAGTTATTAGATTTAAGAAATTTAATAGCCCATGAATACAATAATCTTGATAAAGTACAAGAGATTATGGAAGTTCTATTAGAAAATGAAAAAAATCTCTACCTTATTTTTG
>JAMOTM010000024.1 GCA_027002265.1 Aquificota bacterium
TATTTCCTCTATTTTTTCTATTTAATATTGAAGAAAACTAAAACTAAATTATTCCTCTGGAATATCTACAATGTCTACTACTTGATTTAAACCTTCCTTTTTCAATATATTTTCTAGATTTTCCTTTTCTTTTTCTGGAAGTACTACTATACAAGATTTTCCTTCAAAATCACATTCTTTTGCGGTTTCTATTATTTTTTGAATATTTTTCTCATTTTTTAAAGTACTAGAGCTTTCTACAAATACTGGAAGCATGTATTCTTCGTCAGTTTCCTTTATATATGTTTTAACAAAAAAATCGGGTTCATAATCCTCTTTATCTTCATATGCATAAAGTTCAAAGCCTTCTTCCATAAAAGCTTCTTGAGCAATCTCTAGAAGTTCTTTTTTTTCCATATCTATATTTTTTTTATTTTCCATAGTAAAAACCCCCAAGTTAGGGGCCAAAATAGGCCCCTAAATAAAATTAGTTATTTTTTAATTTTTCTTCAATATAATTTACAATATCCTCAATAGTTTGGATTTTAGATTGATCTTCATCTGGAATTTCAATTCCAAATTTTTCTTCTAAATTCATAACAAGCTCTGCATTGTCAAGAGAATCTGCACCTAAATCCTCTATTAAACGGCTTTCCATTTTAATTTCGTCTGGATCTACTCCTAATCTGTCTGCGATAACTTCTTTAACTTGCTCAAAGATTTCTTCTCTGGTCATAATAAACCTCCTTAATTTTCTCTTTAATTTGTCAAAAGCTTATTTAATAAAGCCCACCATCTATTAATATAGTTTGTCCAGTAATGTATGTATTTAAATCTGACGCAAGAAAAGCTACTAAATTTGCTACTTCCTCTGGTTTTCCATATCGTTTTAGAGGAATCTTATTTAGTATTTCCTCTCTTAATTTTTCAGGAATTTTTGCAGTCATATCTGTCTCTATAAAACCTGGAGCAACATTATTAATCAAAATATTTTTTCTTCCATATTCTTTGGCTAAAGACTTTGTAAAACCAATTAATGCTGATTTTGTAGAAGCATAATTTGCTTGACCTATATTTCCCATTAAGCCTACTACAGAGGACATATTTATTATTCTTCCGTACTTTTGTCTTACCATAGAGGGTAAAACTCGTCTTGTAACATAAAAAGTTCCAAGTAAATTTACTTTAACAACTTCCTCAAAGTCTTCATCTTTCATTCTTAAAAATAAAGCATCTTTAGTTATTCCGGCATTATTAACTAATATATCTATTTTGTTCATTTTTTCTAAGATATCTTTAATTACTCTATCTACCTCTTCTTTATTTGAAATATCGCATTTATAACATAAAAAATTTTCTTTTTCCAATTCCTTTAATCTTTCTTCATTTCTTCCGGTTATAATAACTTTAGCGCCTAAATTTTTAAAAAGCTTTGCTATGGCTAAACCAATACCTCTTGTTCCACCTGTGATTAAAGCTACCTTGTTTTCTAAAGTCAACACTTTAAATTTCCCCCTTATTTATTTTTTCAATAATAGGTATAGCCTTCTCTAAATCTTCTACTTTTTCAATATTTATAACTTCAATTTCAGGTGCTATCCTTTTTACAAGATTTTTTAAGACATTTTTAGGTCCAATTTCAAATAATAAATTTATATCCATTTCCTTTATTTTTTCAACTACTTGAACCCAATTTACCGGAGAAAATATTTGTTTATATAATTTATCCTTTATTTCATTTGAAAATAAAGTAGGCTCTGCATCCACATTTGAGATAATAGGTATAAGCCCATCTTTAAAGTCTCTTTTATTCATTATATTTAAAAGCTTGTCTGCAGCTTTTTTCATGAAAGGAGTATGAAAAGGACCTGAAACTTTTAGTCTAACAACCCGTCTTACTCCCTTTTTTCTAAAAACATCTTCTATATATTCTAAATCCCCAAGTTTTCCGGAAATTACAATTTGATTGTAAGCATTAAAATTTGCAATATAAACTTCTTTTTTTTCCTCTTCTAAAGTTTCTTTAACCATATTATAAAAAGAATATTTATCTTCAAGTTTTGAAGGTCCGATTAAAGCCGTCATTCCTCCAAAACCTTCTGGAGCAGCATCATTCATAAATTTAGCTCTGTAATAAATTAAATCCAAAGTATCATCAAAATTTAAAGCTCCACTAGCTAAAGTAGCTGTCCATTCACCTAAAGAGTGACCAGCTACTATGCTTGGTTCTTTTTCAAAAGTAACTTCTAAACCTAAAATATTTAAAATTATTGCTGAAATTAAAAATATAGAGGGTTGGGTGTATTTTGTATTATTAAGCATTTTTTCATTTTCAAAAATAACTTTTTTTAAGGGAACTTTAATTAAAGTTTCTGCTCTCTCAAACATTTCCCTTGCTAAAGGATATTTTTCATAAAAATCTTTTCCCATACCTAGATATTGGGAACCTTGGCCTGGAAATATAAAACCATATTTCATACTTTTACCTCGCTTCTAAATTTGGAACTTATTAAATCTAGTGCATAAATTATTTAAAACTTCTTTAGCTTCTTTTATTAAATTTTCAATTATTTCTTTTGCAGTTTTTTCTTCATTTACAAGACCTACACTATAACCTGCCATTAAACTTCCCCATTCTACATCTCCCTCTTGAACGGCAGCTCTAAGTCTTCCTCTTCCAAATTCCTCTAGATCTTCCTTAGTAATCCAAGATTTCTCTACCTTTTCTATATCTAAACCTTTCTCTTGGGCTAGCTTAAGTATATCTTCTTTTGAAAATCCAAGAGATGTTAAAACTTTAGTCATGTAAACCCTTTCTTCAAGTTTATTAAATTCTCTTGTTAATCTATTTCTTATACACCTAACTGGATGTCCTAAAACTCTACCAGATACATCTATATCTGCAGCTTTTGCTTTTAATACTTTTTCTCTATAATTTTTATGAATCTTACATTCTTTAGCTGCTAAAAATATAGTTCCCATTTGAACGCCTTCTGCACCCAAAGCCAAAGCTGCTACAAATCCTCTGCCATCTGCAATTCCACCTGCTGCAATTACAGGAATATTTACGGCATCTACAACTTGAGGAACTAAAGTAAAGGTTGTTATTTCTCCAATATGTCCCCCAGATTCCGTACCTTCTGCAATAATTGCATCTACTCCAATTCTTTCCATTCTCTTTGCTAAAGCTACAGAAGCTACGACTGGAATTACTTTTATACCAGCTTCTTTAAAGGAAGGAATATATTTACCAGGATTTCCAGCCCCTGTAGTAACTACTGCAACTTTTTCTTCTAAAACAACTTGCATAATTTCGTCCGCATTTGGCATCATAAGCATTACATTTACGCCAAAGGGTTTATCAGTAAGTTCTTTACATTTTCTAATTTCTTTTCTCAAATCCTCTGCGCTTCTTCCTCCTCCAGCTATGATTCCAAGCCCTCCGGCATTTGAAACGGCAGCTGCAAGTTCGGCATCCGAAATCCAGGCCATACCACCTTGAAAAATAGGATATTTTATTCCCAAAAGTTCCGTTATTTTAGTTTTGAACATAAAAAGCCTCCTAGACTTAAATTTAAAAACATAAAAAGTTATATACAGATAATTTTAAGCCAATTTTTAAGTTTTCTAAATAATTATTTTAAAAACTAGATTTTTTAAAATCTAATAAGAGTACTTCCCCAGGTAAAACCACCTCCAAATGCTGTAAATACAACTAAATCATCTTTTTTTATTAAATTTTTGTCCCAAGCTTCCTTTAAGGCTAAGGGAATGGAGGCTGCGGAAGTATTTCCAAACTTTTCTATATTTATAAAAAATTTTTCTAAAGGAATTTTTGTTCTTTCAGAAACAAGTTTTAAAATTCTAATATTAGCTTGATGAGGAATAACATAAGAAATCTCTTCTGGAGAAACATTTGCTTTTTTTAAAACATTTAAAATAGATTTTTCTAAAGTTCTTACTGCTATTTTAAAAACTTCATTTCCTTTCATTTTTAAAAAATAATTTTTTTCACTATCTTGACCTACACAAGGCACATATAAAAGATGTTTTTGTCTTCCATCACTTCCTATATCAAAGGCAAGAAAATGATCTTTTTCTGTTTTTTCTAAAAGAACTGCTCCAGCTCCATCTCCAAATAAAATACAAGTACTTCTATCTTCCCAATTTACGATTTTAGAATATCTTTCGCTTCCTATAACTATAAAATATTTTTTTTCTGAATTTTTTAAAAGATTATAAGCATTATAAAGAGAATATATAAACCCAGAGCATGCTGCTAAAACATCAAAGCATACTTGGGGAGGATTATCTAACTTATACTCTTTTATAAGCTCACCTTGAACTATGCAAGCTGTAGATGGAAAAAGATAGTCTGGTGTAGAAGTTGCAACGATTATACCTAAGGTATTTTCTAAAATCTCTTTTGGATTTTTAAAATTTTTAAGTAGATTTTTTACAGCCTCAAAAGCCATAAAAGACGTGCTTTTATCTTTTTCTATTCTTCTTTCTTTTATTCCAGTTCTTTCTGTTATCCACTTATCTGAAGTATCTACAATTTTTTCAAGGTCAAAATTTGTAAGAACTTCTGAAGGAATATAAGCTCCACACGCTGATATTCTCATTTTTATTCTCCTAAAAACTTTTATAAAAGATCTTTCAATATAGGAATATATTTTTCTATATTTTCCTGTATATGTTCATTTACTGCAGCAGATTTAAATTCTATAGCTCTTAAAATTGCATTTTTTATTGCTATTTCGTTTGAAGATCCATGAGAAATAATAACTGGATAATTTAAACCTAAAAGTGGGGCTCCTCCCCACTCGGCGTAATCTGTGCGTTTTTTTAATCCTTTTAAAGCTGGTCTTAATAAAAAGGCTCCAAGTTTAGAAATAAAATGTTTATTTACTTCTTCTTTTAGAATTTTTAAAACCATTTTCGCAAGACTTTCACTCATCTTTAAAGCTACATTTCCTACAAAACCATCGCAAACTACAACATCGAATTTTCCGCTATAAACATCTCTTCCTTCAGCATTTCCAAAAAATGGAAAACCATACTCTTTTAATTTCTTTAAAAGTTTATAGGTTTCTTTTGTAAGTTCATCTCCTTTTCCTTCTTCCTCTCCAATATTTAATATCCCAACTTTCGGAGGATGAACATCTAAAGCATATCTTGCATATGCTTCACCCATTAAAGCAAATTCCACTAAAAGCTTAGGTTTACAATCTACATTTGCACCTACATCTAAAAGAACAGTTTTATTTTTTAAATTTGGTAAAACAGCCGTTATAGCTGGACGAGAAATTCCAGGTAGAATCTTTAAAACAAAAGTACAAATTGCCATTACAGCTCCAGTATTCCCTGCAGAAACAAAAGCATCTGCAAGCCCGTCTTTTACAAGTTTTGCTCCTATATGAATGGAGGAGTTTTTCTTTTTTCTTAGAGCATAGGAAGGTTTATCTTCCATAGTAATAATATCTGGAGCATCTACAATTTCTATAAGTTTTTCTGGATAAGAATATTTTTCAAGTTCTCTTTTTAAAAGCTTTTCAGGTCCCGTTAAATAAATTTTTTCGCCAAACTCTTGAGCGGCTAAAACAGCTCCTTTTACCGGAATTTGGGGGGCATAATCTCCCCCCATTCCGTCTAAAACAATAGCCATTTACTTTCACCCTTATTTTACTTTTACATTTACTACTTCAGAATCCTTATAGTATCCGCAGTAAGGGCAGATTCTGTGAGGTCTTTTAGGTTGAAAACAATTAGGACATACAGTTAAGGTTGGCATTTTAGCTTTCCAGTGAGTTCTTCTTTTATCTCTTCTTGTCCTAGATACACGTCTTTTTGGAACTGCCATTTTTATTTCCCCCTTTCTTTAAGGCTAAAAAGTTTTGGAGCATATTATATCAATTTTAAATATCTTCCTCTACATAAGATATAAATCCGTTGTCTTCTGGACATTTTGGACAAAGCATTTTAGAAGGTAGGTTTAGTAAAATTTGTTCCCTTAAAACTTCATGTAGATCTAACACCTTTTCATTTGAAAATTTTACATCCATATCTTCGTTAGATATATCTCCCCCTTTTCCGGCTGCAGAAATAGGCATCAAAGTATAGTGAAATTCTCCTTTTATAGGTTTTTCAAACTCACTACCACATCTTGCGCAAGTAGCTTTGATAATACCTTTATATCTTCCTACAATATCATATCCACTTCCAGCTTTGAAAATAGTAATTTCTAGATCAAAATCTGAAACAGCTTTTCCTTCCTCTTCAGGTAAATTAACAAATTTTGCTGGAACTTTTGTTTTTACATGCAAAGGAGAATCTGAAGAAATTTCCTCAAGATTTATAAATCTTTTTAACATCTTATCCCTCCTTATAAATATGGCTCTTGTATAATATAATTTAAATTTTTTAAAAATAAACTATTATATTTAAGGATGTTTTAAATGAAAAAGATATATTTAATAGAACATACTCCAAAAATCTATGGAAAAGTAAAAATATCGGGATCAAAAAATGCATGTTTGCCTATTTTAATTGCAACTTTGCTTTGTAATGAAAAGTGCATTATAGAAAATGTTCCAGAAATAGAAGATGTAAAAACTACCGTAGAGCTCCTTTTAGCTTGTGGAGCTAAGGTAAATTGGAATAAAAAAGAGAAAATAATAGAGGTAGATCCGCCCCAAGATAGCCCTACGATAGCTCCTTACAAAATTGTTTCAAAAATGAGAGCTTCTATTTTAGTTTTAGGACCTTTTTTAAGTAAGTATAAAAGGGCTATTGTTTACTTACCAGGTGGTTGCTCCATAGGACCAAGACCTATAAATCTTCATCTAATGGCTATGGAAAAACTTGGGGCTGAAATAGATGTTAATCATGGACATATAAAAGCAAAGGTTAACGGGTTTTTAAAAGGAACAAAGATAAGCTTTAGTAAAAAAACTGTAGGTGGGACTCAAAATGCAATTTTAGCTGCAGTTTTAGCACAAGGTACTACAATTATAGAAAATGCAGCTCAAGAACCAGAAATTGTGGAGCTTGTTAAAGCTTTAAGACAAGCGGGAGCTAAAATAGAAGGAGAAGGTTCTTCGGTGATAAAAATAAAAGGAGTAAAAGAGCTTTCTTCTTTTCATGTAAAAATTGTTCCAGATAGAATAGAAGCTGGAACTTTTGTAGCTTTAGGTGCAACTATAGATGGGGAAATAGAAATTGAGGATGCTCCTATATTTCATATGGAAAGTACTTTAAAGAAATTTAAAGAAATGGGTTTAGAACTTGAATATGATGAAACTCAAGATATTGGAACTATAAAAGTAAGGAAAAATAGACGTTTAAGAGGAATTGAAGTTTCTACTGAGGAATATCCAGGTTTTCCCACGGATATGCAACCTCTTATAATGGCAGCTTGTTTAAAAGCGGAAGGTACTTCTTTAATTCGTGAAAATATATTTGATAATCGTTTTATTCATGTTAATGAGTTTATACGACTTGGCGCAAATATAACTATAGATAGAAATATTGCTTTAGTAAAAGGCGTAGAAAAATTAAGTGGTGCGGTAGTTGAGGCTTCGGACTTAAGAGCTGGGGCCGCTTTGGTTTTAGCTTGTGCAGCTGCAGAAGGAAAAAGTTATCTTTTAAATGTAGAGCATATTGAAAGAGGATATGAAAATTTTGAAGATAAATTGGCATTACTTGGAGTAAAAATAGATAAAATTTTAAAAAGAGAAGAGGAATTAGAAAAATTAAGAAGGGATAGAGTATGCTCACAATAGCGATACCTAAAGGAAGGCTTTTTAAAAAGATAAAGGAGCTTTTAATTTATTTTGAGCCAAAAGTAAAAGATTTTGATGAGTCTTCAAGAAAACTGATTTTTGAAACAAATAAATTTCGTTTAGTTTTAGTAAAACCTTTTGATGTTCCTACATATGTTTATTACGGTGGAGCGGATTTAGGAATTTGTGGGAAGGATGTTATTTTAGAGCATGATTATGATATATATGAACTTTTAGATTTAAATTTTGGTAAATGTAGAATTTCAATAGCTCAGAAAAAAGAAGTAAAGGAATTTAAACTTTTTCCTGGTTTTAAAGTAGCTACAAAATATGAAAATATTACAAGAAAATATTTTGGAGATCTTGGAATAGATGTGGAAATAATAAAGCTTTATGGCTCTGTAGAACTTGCGCCTATTTTAAATCTTGCAGATGCGATTGTAGATTTAGTTGAAACAGGTACAACTTTAAGAGAAAATGGTTTAAAAGAAGTAAAAGTAATAGAACACTCCTCGGCTCGTCTTATAGCAAATAGAGCTTTTTTAAAAACAAAGTATAATTTTATAAAACCCTTTGTAGAAAATTTAAAAAAGCTTATAAAAGAAAAAAAAGAAGGTTAAAATGTCTAAAGCTTTAAGTTCATATTTTCCTTATTTAAAAGAAAAACCTTTAGTCTATTATACCTGGTTAAATACGGTAGGAAGATTTTTGGCTTATATTTGTCGAACAAAAATTATTGGAGCAGAAAACCTTCCAAAAGAAGGAAAAGTTTTAATAGTTTCAAATCATAAAAGTTATTTAGATCCGCCTTTAATAGCTTGGGCCTTAAGAAAACGAATAATATTTTTTATGGCCAAGGAAGAACTTTTCAAAGGTTTTTTAGGTATTTTAATAAAACATTGGGGAAATGCTTTTCCTGTAAAAAGAGGTCAAGGAGATAAAAAAGCTATCTTAACAGCTTTATCTTTATTGAAACAAGATAAAGCTCTTTGCATTTTTCCAGAAGGAACAAGGGCTAAAAACACGGATTTTCTGCCTCCAAAGTTAGGAGTAGGTTTAATTGCTTTAAAAGCTAAAGCACCCATTTTACCTATTTATATAGAAGGAACTAATAAATTTCCTCCGAATGTAAAAATAGTTGTTGGAAAACCTTTTAAACTAGAATTAGAAGATAAAAAAGAAAATTATATGAGGGCTGCAAAACTTATTATGGAAGAAATTAAAAAGTTAAAGAGGTATGTTTAGCTTACATTTAGCTTTCTTCCTTTAAAACCTCCAATATTATTTCCTTTAGCTCTTTACAGCTTAATTCAAGCTTGGATAAAGTTTTTACAACTAACTTTTTTTCTTCCTCAGAAAGTAAATTTTCAACTTTAATCTCAGCGGAAAGAAGAATAACTGGAATATTCTTTTTTTCTTCTTTTAAAATTTCTAAAATATCTTTCCCAACACCGTCAGATAAAAAATAATCAAGTAAAATAAGATCTACTTTTGAATTTTTTATAATTTCGATTCCTTTTTTTACAGAATTTGTTGAAATTATATTAAAATCTTGCTTTAAACAATTTTTTAAAAAGCTTACATAAGTTTCAGAATCTTCTAAAATAAGAATTGTTGGAGCATTTTCCTTTAAAGCTCGGCTTTCAGAAAAACTAATTTTATTTTCTTGAGAGATAGGAATAGTAAAGCATACTTTAGTACCTTTACCCTCTTCACTTTCAATCCAAACTTTCCCTTTATGTAAATCAATTATTTTTTTTACAATTGCAAGTCCAAGCCCTGTTCCTTTGAACTTTTTATGAAGAGGATTATCAAGTTGTACAAAAGGTTTAAAAAGTTTTGGAATATCTTCTTTTTTTATTCCAATTCCATTATCACATACTTTAAAAACGTAAGCATTATCTTTTTTAGAAAAATCAATTTCTATCCAAACTTTTCCATTTTCTGGAGTAAATTTAATAGCATTAGATAAAAGATTTAAAAAAACTTCTTTTAAAAGTTTAGGGTCCGCATATAGATTTAAAGAAATATTTTTTGGATAATAAAAGTGTAATTTTTTTCTTTCAAGAAGGGGTTTTATTATTTCTTCTACTTCTTTAAATAAATTAGATATATCAAATTTTTCGGGTTTAAAATCAATTTTTCCCATTTCAAGTTTAGTAAAATCCAAAATTGCATTTACAAGTTCAAGTAAATTTTCTCCTGCAATTTGTATTTTCTGAGCAAAAGGTTTTAAATTTTCAGGTAAATTTGGTTGAAGCTGCAAAAGTTGGGCAAATCCAATTATAGCGTTTAAAGGAGTTCTAAGTTCATGAGACATATTTGCCAAGAACATATCTTTTGCACGATTTGCAGCAGCAGCTTTATTTGCAAGTTCTCTAAGTTCATGTTCTCTATTTTGTAAGAAGGTTACGAGTTTACATATTTCAAGAAGTATATTTATGAGTTCTTTTATATATTCTTTGTAAGGAAGATCTCTAAGTTTTATTCCAATATAAAAAGCTTTGCCACTAAACTCTATTTTTGTAAAAATGTCGTAATCTCTTTTTGAAATATTTTTATCTTCCAAAAAATCAATTTCTAAAATGGCCCAAGCTAAAGTTTTTTCCAAAATTTCTTTTAATTTATTTTTTAAGACTTCCAAAACATTTTTTTGATTTAAGAAAAAGTCATGCTTATATATTAAATCCGTTACTAAATATAGAAGTTTAATTCCTGAATAGACAAGTAAAAAGATCATGGAACCAAGTTCTTGTAAAGGATTTCCTAATATTTCAAAAATTTGACGAGAAATTTTCAAAAGGTTGTTATAATAAAGTTTTATTTTTTCATTTTCTTCATTTTCTATAGCTTTTATTAAATTTTGGAGATTTTCAAACCATTCATAAAGCAGTTTTTCTAAATAATCAAAGTTTATAGATATTAGATCTTTGAAAGGTGAATTTTTAAGTTCTTTAATTCTTTTTAAAATGTAACATTCCTCGGGAGATAAAGGTACTTTATTTTCTTTTAAATATTGTAAAAATTTCTTTTTATCTTTAAAAAACCAAAATTGTTCTAAAATTTTTTTAGCTTTTTCATGCCATTTGAAAGCTAAATAAAGTTCATTAATAATATCAAAAATTTGCTTACCTTTAAAATCATAAAGAAAGGTTTTTTCCCTATTTTTACAATAAGCTTTTAAAATAATATATTCTATAAAAAGCAAAAGTTGCATAAAATAAGGAAATAGGAAGGGATCCGTTTTCTGAAAAATTTCATAAATTAAAGATAAAAATAAATTTATTCCAAAGTGAAGATGATAATCTTTTAAACCTATTCTAAAGTGAATATGCGCTATTTTCTCTACTTCTTTTATGTAATCTTCGTTAATCTCCTTTGTTAAGATAAATTTAACAAATTCTTTTAATTTTCTTATTAATCTTGGAATGTTGCTTTCAGTTAGAAAAGTTTTTACTTCCTCATTTCTAGATAAAGATATTAAAAATTTATGAATAACATTATCTAAATGAGGAGATATTATCTCGAATATTTTTTGTCTAATTCTTATACTTTTTACATAAGTGGGTAATATCTTATTTATTTCATTCATATTTTAATGCCCCCACAAGATTAGAGCCAAAGATTAGCTTTATATTATTAAATCCTATATTTGTTATTTCTCCAATTGTGCAAAATCCAAAGATTTTTTTTGGAAAATCTTTATTTATTTTTTTTATTCTTTCAAGCTCTTTATTTTTTAAAACTTTTCCTCTAGATAAAGCAGAAAATACAAGTATATTATTTTTTTTATTTTTTTCATAAAGTTTAAAACTAGCTTCGCTTATGGATTTTAAAAAAGCACTTTCATTTGGTTTCATAATAAATAAATTTGTATAAATTGGAATTTTAGATAATGTTGTAATTTTTTTACCATTTGTGTGTATTGGATAAATAATAGAATAACTGTCCTCGGATAAGGAAATTACTCCAAAGGGATACTTTAACATAAATTTTTTTAAATTTTTTTTGTTTATATCAAAATTAAGTTTAGTTTTTAATATATATTTATAAACATTAAAAGCTGGCTCCCCATTAATTTCCAAAATTACGTTATTTTTACTTTGGGTTACTACTAAAGGACCATATAAAGGTTCCCAACCTTTTGCTATTTCAATATCTATATTTTGTTTTATTCCTAAAATAAGTGCAGCATCTTTATATGTTTTTCCTTTATAAATAAAACAAGGAGCCTGTTTAAAATCTATATCTCCAATAGCAGCTCCTACTATATTTATTTTTTTTGTTTCAATTAAATTATTTAAGTAATCTATAAAATCATACATATATTTACTAAATGCATCTATGAAAATTATCCAAGTTGGAAAGGAAAGTAAGGATTCTATATTTTCATACAATTTTTCATGTTTATATTTTAGATCAATAAAACAAATATCTCCTTCTAACTTTTTTTTAAAACTAATAACTAAGCCAGCATGATAATATATTTTTCCATTATAGATTACACAAGGAACTTTTACTGCATATTTGATTTTAATTTTGTGCTTTGTTTTAGTTATTTTATTGAAAAGTTCGGAAGATAAAATATAAACTCTTTCTTCGTTTTTATATAAATTTAAATTTTTTATAAATTTAGAAAAAGGAATAAATTTGATTTTCATATAAGACTCCAAAAAAACTATATGTATTTTGATATTAGTTTTTGAAGATTTTCTAGCTTTATAGGTTTGGAAAGGTAATCATCAAAACCTTCCAAAAGAAGCCTTTCTTTGTCGCCACTGACGGCAAAAGCTGTAAAAGCTACAATAGGAATATTTGATTTTTCTTTTTTCATTTCTTTCATTATTTCTATTCCGTTTTCTCCAGGCAAAGCAATATCCATAAAAACTAATTTAATATCCTTTTTTTTGAATATATCTAAAGCGTCTTTTGAATTATCCACAATATAGATATCTTCATTTGGACAAAGAATTTTTAAGAAACCTTGTAAAACTTCTTGATTAAATTCATCATCTTCAACAATTAGTATGCTCATTTCTTGTCCTCAATTAAATATACTTTTTCAGTATATTTAAAAGCTCTTCAGTTTTTACAGGTTTAATTAAAACGTCATCACATCCTAAATTTTCAAGTTCTTTTAAAAGATCCTCATCTGTAGCACCGGTAATGGCAATAACTTTAGTATGAGGATATTTTTCTTTTATATATTTTAGAACTTCAGTTCCTTTTTCATCCGGTAAAATAACATCTAAAAAAACTAAATCATAATTATTATTTTCCAAAAGACGGAGAGCTTTTTCTGCAGTTTCTGCTATTTCAACTTCAATATCAGGATTATAAAATTTAATCATTTGTTTAAATAGATCTGAGAGAATATCAATATCTTCTATGATCAATATTTTCACTTTTTTTTTGGCCTCCCTCTATAATAAAAATAAATTCTAGCTTATAATAATTGAATTTAAAATGATTATATTTTAATTTAATATTAGAAAGGAATACTGTCAAGAATTAAAGAAAAGAGATTTTAAGGATAATAGTTTTGAAAAAAGGAAAGGGGGCAAAAGCCCCCAGATGGAAGGTAAAAATTTATTTTATTTCTACTTCAGCTCCAACTTCTTTTAATTTCTTAGCAATTTCTTCAGCTTCTTCTTTACTTACACCTTCTTTAACTGGTTTTGGAGCGTTATCAACAAGAGCTTTAGCTTCTTTAAGTCCAAGTCCAGTGATTTCTCTTACTACTTTAATTACTTTAATCTTTTGAGCTCCTGGAGATTTTAAAATTACATCAAATTCAGTTTTTTCTTCTTCTTGTGCAGCTCCACCTGCCGCTCCAGGTACAGCAGCAGCAGCAACTACTGGCATATCAGATACACCAAATTCTTCTTTAATAGCGTTAATTAAATCAACAAGTTCCATTACTGTCATGTTTTTAATAGCTTCGATAATTTGTTCTTTTGTAATTTGGCTCATTTTTTCCTCCCTTCTTTCGAGTTTTAGTTTAAAGGTTTATAAAAATTTAAGCACTTTTTTCTTTTTCCTGTTTAACATTTTCTAAAACAGTAACAAGTTTTTGGAAGATATTTTGTAATCTCCAAGCCATAGCATTTATTGGATATTTTAAAGTAAATGCAAGTTGTCCTAAAAGCTCATCTCTAGATGGTAAATCTGCAAGTGCATCAAGTTGCTCTGGAGTTGCAGGTTTCCCTTCAATTAAAGAAGCTTTTACTTTAATTTTTTCATATTTTTTTAAAACTTCACGAACAGCTTTTGCTACTTCTACAAGGTCATCTCCATAAGCAAAAATAATTCCTGTTGGTCCTCTAAAAGCATCTTTAATAGCTTCCGCTGGGGTTCCAGGAATGGCAACTCTCATTAAAGTATTTTTCACAACTCTATAGTATCCACCTTTTTCTCTAATCATACGACGCATTACAGTCATATCCCATGCATCCATACCATGAAAATCGGTAAGAACAACAAGCTTTGCTTCATTAAAGTTTTTTCTAAGCTCATCTATAATTTTTTTCTTTTGTTCACGTCTTGCTTCTCTTTTAGATTTTTTCTTTGTAGCCAAGGTTAAACCTCCTTAAACAAGGTATAAGAGCCACGAGCCTACGGGAGGGCTTAGCAAAGGAGGGAATAATGAAATTCCTTTGCGGCCCTCCGTAGGCTTTTGACCCGATTTTGGGTCAAAATTTAAGCCTTTTTCGGCACCTACTCTCTTTGGGCCAAAATTTTGAGTTTAATTATACCTACTTTTTTCTTTTTTACAAGTTAAAACTCTTCAGAAAGAGCTTCGTTAATAGCTTTTTGGAAATCTATTTTTACACTTGGATCCATAGTTGCAGACATAGCCATAGATTTTACGTAAGAACCTTTAACTCCTTCTGGCTTAGCTTTCATAATAGCCTTAATTAAGGCCAAAGCATTTTCTTTAAGTTGCTTTTCTGAAAAAGATACTTTTCCAATTGGAGCATGAACAATACCAGCTTTTTCTACTTTGAATTCTACTCTACCTTTTTTAGCTTCTTTCACTGCCTTTGCCACATCCCAAGTTACAGTTCCAGTTTTTGGGTTTGGCATAAGTCCACGGGGTCCTAAAATTCTACCTAATCTACCTACTTTTGGCATCATATCTGGAGTAGCAATTGCAACATCAAAGTCTGTCCAACCTTCTTTTAAAATTTTTTGAACTAAATCATCTCCACCAACATAATCTGCCCCAGCTGCTTTAGCTTCTTCTGCCTTTTCACCTTGAGCAAAAACTACAACTTTGATTGGTTTTCCAAGACCATGAGGTAATACTACAGAACCTCTAACCATTTGATCTGGATATCTTGGATCTACATTTAAACGAATAGCCATTTCTACAGTTTGATCAAAGTTTCTTTTTGTAATTTCAGCCATTTTTTTTACAAGAGAAATTGCTTCATCTAAGGTATAAAGTTTGGTTTTGTCTCTAAGCTTTGCAGCATCTACATATTTTTTTCCTCTTTTTGCCATCTTTTCTTACCTCCCACCTTTTTTATAGGTGGTGCAAGCGGTAACTTGCACCAAATTAATCTTTTATTTCAATTCCCATAGACTTTGCAGTTCCTTCGATAATTTTCATAGCAGTTTCAATATCATAACAATTTAAATCTTGCATTTTCTTTTCTGCTATTTCTCTAAGCTGAGCTCTTGTAATAGTTCCTACTACTTCCTTTTTAGGCATATGAGCTCCTTTTTGAATGCCTGCAGCCTTTTTTAAAAGAACAGATGCTGGTGGAGTTTTTACTTCAAATGTAAAGCTTCTATCTGAATAAATAGTAATTACTACCGGAACTATAGTTCCTTTATCTTTTGCAGTTGCAGCATTGAATGCTTTTACAAATTGCATAATATTTACACCGTGTTGACCAAGAGCAGGTCCTACTGGTGGAGCTGGAGTAGCTTCTCCGGCTGGTAATAATAATTTAAGTTGGGCAACAACCTTTTTTGCCATATTATATCCTCCTTATTTTTCAATTTAAAAACTTAAACTACTCTTTCTATTTGATCCACAGTAAGCTCAACTGGGGTTTGTCTATCAAAAATATTTACAAGAACTCTTACCTTGCCTGTTTCAGGATCAATTTCATCTATTACTCCTTCAAATCCAACAAAAGGACCTTCTTTTATTCTAACTTTTTCTCCAACTTCAAAAGCAGCTTTTTTAGATACTTTAACAATTCCTTTTTTAAGTTTTTCTTTTATTGCTTGAATTTCTTCTTCCGAAACTTCAAGAGGTTCATTTCCTGCTCTAACAAAATCTAAAACTCTGGGAACTTTATATTTAATGGTTGTCATTAATTTTTCATCTAAAGCGCACTTTATAAAAATATATCCTGGAAAAAGTTTATCTTTAAGCTCTATTTGAGCACGATTATGTAAGGATGTACACTTTAATTTTTGGCGAGGTTTTTCTATTGGCGGTTGAGATAAACAATTTTTAGTTTTACATTCGCAATCTTCTATCCAAACTTTTTTGTCTGCAACCACAAAAGTGGTTTTTTTACCTTGATCATTTTCTACAACAATTTCTTCTCTTTCTCTATCTTCATCTAAAGGAACTTCTGCTACTTTTTTTCTTTTTGTATAAAAAAGAGCTTTTACACGAGCAGGAACAAATATTTCTTTTACTTTATCTATTAACCCTTCTGCAGTTAAAACCTCTATTAAATTTTCTTTTGCTATGTCCTCAAATCCACTTTGAACATGTAGTGAATACCATTTATAATTTTTCTCTTTTTCCATATTTCTCACCCTGTGTATATTAAGCTTCCAATTGTTTTAACAAGTATTGTATCTACTATAAAAAAGTAAAGAGAAATTACAAAAATTATAAATAGAACCCCTATAGTAGCTTCATAAACCTGCTTTTTTGAAGGCCAGTGAATTTGTTTAAGGATTTGTTTTAAGTCCTGTATAAAGGAAAATAGAACCATAACTAAACTCCTAAAATAATAAAAAAATGGTAGGCCCGGAGGGACTCGAACCCCCAACCTCCGGATTTGGAGTCCGGTGCTCTGCCAATTGAGCTACGGGCCTACCTTGCAAGAATAATTATATTCATATTTGAAAAAAAGGGAAGGCCAGAAAGGCCTTTCCCTCTTATTTTACTTCTCTATGTAAAGTGTGTTTGTTGCACCATGGACAATGTTTTTTTAGTTCTAATCTATCAGGAGTATTTCTTCTATTTTTCGTGGTTGTATAGTTTCTTCTTCTACATTCAGTACAAGCTAAATGTATAGTAATTCTATTAGATTTTTTCGCCATTTTTTATCTCCTTAATCTAAAACTTTTGTAACAACTCCTGCTCCTACAGTTCTACCACCTTCACGAATAGCAAATCTTAATCCTTCTTCAATAGCAACTGGTTTTAAAAGTTCTACTGTAATTGTTACGTTATCTCCTGGCATACACATTTCTCTATCAGGTGGTAATGTAATTTTTCCAGTTACGTCAGTTGTTCTAAAGTAAAATTGTGGTTGATATCCAGTAAAGAATGGTTTGTGTCTACCACCTTCTTCTGGTTTTAAAACATAAACTTCAGCTTCAAATTTTTTATGTGGTTTAATAGAACCAGGAGCTGCAAGAACTTGTCCTCTTTCTACTTCGTCTTTTCCAATACCTCTTAAAAGAACCCCAATATTGTCACCTGGTAAAGCTTCATCTAATACTTTTCTAAACATTTCAATTCCAGTAACAACAGTCTTTTTAATTTCATCTGTCATACCAACGATTTCTACTTCGTCTCCAACTTTCAAGGTTCCTCTTTCTACTCTTCCGGTAACAACTGTACCACGACCGGAAATAGAGAATACGTCTTCAATTGGCATTAAGAATGGTTTGTCAGTTTCTCTTACTGGTTCTGGTACGTATTCGTCTAAAGCTTTAGTTAATTCTAAAACTCTTTGACACCACTCGCAATTTACGTCTTTACATTCGGTTAAAGCTTTTAAAGCAGATCCTTTAATTACCGGAACTTCATCTCCTGGATATCCATATTTATCAAGAAGTTCTCTAACTTCCATTTCAACAAGCTCAAGTAATTCTTCGTCATCTACCATATCTACTTTGTTTAAGAATACTACAATAGCTGGAACATTAACTTGACGAGCTAAAAGAACGTGTTCTCTTGTTTGTGGCATAACACCGTCAGCTGCAGAAACAACTAAAATAGCACCGTCCATTTGAGCAGCACCGGTGATCATGTTCTTGATGTAGTCTGCGTGTCCTGGACAGTCTACGTGAGCATAGTGATACTTGTCAGTTTCATACTCTACGTGAGCGATGTTAATTGTAATTCCTCTTTCTCTTTCTTCTGGAGCTTTGTCAATTTGATCATATGGAATTGGAGTAGCATATTCTGGGTTGTAAAGATGTAAACAGTGAGTAATAGCTGCTGTTAAAGTTGTTTTTCCATGGTCAACGTGTCCAATTGTTCCAACGTTTTTATGTGGTTTTTTTCTTTCAAATTTTGGTTTAGCCATTTTTTACCTCCAAGGTCTGTTTCTATATTAAGCTTTTTTATTTTAAATTTTCAAAACTGCGTCCTATCAAACAAAAATTTAAACACTAAAACAAAAATGGTGCCCACGGGCGGAGTCGAACCGCCGACCTCACCCTTACCAAGGGTGCGCTCTAACCTCCTGAGCTACGTGGGCAAGCTTGATAGGAAATTATAGTAAAAGAAAAGGAAAAATCAAGTAGAGATCTGTAAATTTTCTGCAAAAAATTATATCAAAATTTTCTATTATTCAATAACTCTTAATCCAAGTTTATAGGCGTATTCTTTCACCTTTTCTATTTCATAGATTGTTGGTCTTCTGTTTATTTTATTATCCTTTTTTGCAAGATAATACGGAAAGTATTGTCCCATAATATTTACAGCTGTATTTGGTGAAACTTCTTTAGCTAAAAATTCTAAAATTTTAAAACTATCTTCTATAAAGTTTGGCATAACTAAATGCCTAACTAAAAGCCCTTCATAAGCAATTCCATTTTCATCCAATTTTAAATCTCCAACTTGTCTATGCATTTCTTTTATGGTCTTTTTTATAACTTCCGGGTAATCTGGAGCATTTAAATATTTTTTTGCAAAATCTTCATTTAAAGTTTTAAAGTCTGGCATATATATGTTTATTAAACCATCTAAAAGTTTTAAAGTATTTAAACCATCATAGCCTGAAGTATTATAAACAATTGGAAGTTTCAAACCTTGGAAAAATCCTTCCCATATTAAATAAGGAATTGTATGGGCTTGATGAGAAGGAGTTACTAAATTTATATTATGACAATTAAGATCTTGAAGATATAAACTAATTTTTGCTAAATCTTCAAAAGATATTTCCTGTCCTTGATTTAATATAGAAATGTCATAGTTTTGACAAAATATACATTTTAAATTACAAGAAGAATAAAAAATAGTTCCGGATCCAAATTGACCCACTAAACATTTTTCTTCTCCAAAATGTGGACCAAAGGAAGCCACAAAGGGTTTGTAAGCAACTTTACAAAATCCAGTTTCCCCCTTTAAACGATTAACTTTGCAATTTCTAGGACATAGGGTGCATTTTGAAAGGTTTTTATCAAATTCCTTTTTTATATAAGGAATATCTGAAATTTTATTTTCATAATTTGGTTTAAACATTTATTATTTTTCCTTTTTTTGATTTTTAATTCTTTTACTATTTTTAAATTCTAAACTGGGAAAGTTTATTTTCAAGAGAAGAAATTTTTTTATAAAGATTCAAAATAGAATCAATAACTTCCTGAAGTTCCTCAAGATTATCCTGAGCAGTAGAAGCAAGAGCTTTTAA
>JAMOTM010000025.1 GCA_027002265.1 Aquificota bacterium
TTTGAAAAGAAAGAAACCTTAGAGTTTTTAAGCTTTTTGGAAAGGGAGCTTTTAAAGGGGAAAATAGTTTTAAATAGCAAAGAAAAGGAAAAAATATACGATTTAGTAGGAGGAAAACCTGTATATCTAGTTTCTATTATTAATGATTTAAAAACAAAATCTTTGGACGAAATCTTAAACTACCTTTTACAAGATGAAAAACAAAAAATAAAATACTTTTTAGAGGATGTAGAAGAGAAGGATATAAAGCTTTATAGAAAGGTGATAAATGTTTTTAAACTTTTTCAAGACAAGTTGGAAATTCCAGATAGTTTGGTAAAAAAATCTTTAAAAGAATTTTTAGTTAATAAAAACATCCTCTTTTTAGATCCAGTTAAAGGAATACTTAAACCTCAAAGTAGACTAACTTGGCACGCCATAAACAAAACTTTAAAAGAGCTGAATTTACTTTAAGTTCCTAAATAAGAACTTAATATTTTAAAAATTAACGATGGATCTTAATTAAATTTATAACTTACGTTAAAATAAGGATATCAAAAACGCATAAAAGAGGTGGAAATGCCTTATATAATTTTAGTTAGACATGGAAAAACTGATTGGAATAAAGAAGGTAGATATCAAGGAAAAATTGACATTCCTTTAAATGAAGAAGGTTTGGAGCAAGCTTACAAAGTAGCTCAAGCTTTAAGAGAATATGATATTAAAGCAGTTTATACCTCTCCTTTATCTAGGGCTTTGGAAACTGCAAAAAAAATTGTTTCTTATCATCCAAATGCAACTTTACATATTTTGGAAGATCTAAAAGAAATAGATCATGGAGAATGGGAAGGAAAACTTGCAGTTGAAATTCAAAAGGAATATCCTGAGCTTTATAAAGCTTGGAAGGAAAATCCGTCCAAAGTTCAAATGCCAAAGGGAGAAAATCTTTTTGATGTATTTAATAGAGCTAAAAAGGCTTTAGATGAGATTATTTCCCTACATAAAGATGAAGATTTAGTTTGCTTAGTATCGCACGATGCAACTTTAAAAGCTATTATGTGTTATATTCTTAATTTACCTTTGGATTATTTTTGGTCTTTTAAATTTTCAAATTGCTCTATAAGTCTTATTTATGTAAATAAGGAAAAAACAAGAAAAATTATCTATACTTTAAACACAACTTGTCATTTAGGAAAACTAATAGATTTTGAAATTCAAAAAGCTTTGTAGGTTTTAAGATGCTAAAATAATTTTTAAAATTTTTTAGGGAGGAAAGAATGTTAAAAGGAAGAGCTTTCAAATTTGGAGATGATATAGATACCGATCAAATAATTCCGGCAAGATATTTAAATACATCTGATCCTAAAGAACTTGCAAAGCATTGTATGGAAGATGCAGATCCTACATTTGCATCTAAAGTTCAAAAAGGAGATTTTATTGTAGCTGGAAAAAATTTTGGATGTGGTTCCTCAAGAGAACATGCTCCTCTTTCTATAAAAGCAGCTGGGGTATCTGCTGTAATAGCTAAATCTTTTGCTAGAATATTTTTTAGAAATGCAATAAATATTGGTCTTCCCATTTTAGAATGTCCCGAAGCCGTAGATGATATTGAAGAAGGTGATATTTTAGAAGTTGATTTAGAAAAGGGAATAATAAAAAATGTAACTAAAAATAAAGAATATAAAGCCAAACCTTATCCAAAAGATATCTTAGAAATAATAAATAGCGGTGGTTTGATGAACTATGCTAAGAAAAAACTTGCTAAAGAAAATAAGTAATTTAATTTTAGTTTTTTTCTTAATAGGAACTTTAAGCTCTTGTTTTTCTCAACCTGTTACTACAGTTGCTGTTCCCGAAGATGTTAATGTAAGACTTAGTGTGCTTGAAGCTAAAGTTAATCAGCTTCAAGATGCGGTAGAAAATTTAATGGGTTTTATGGAAGAAACAAAAAAAATCCAAGTTTATAATGAAAGATTAAAAATATCTTATGAAGAGCTCAAAAATTCCTTTGAAGATTTAAAAAAGGAAATTAGAGTTTTGAAAAATGAAATAAAACAAAATAGCTATAAAGATAAACTTTTAGAACAAAGAATAAATCTTTTGGAGAAAAAACTTGAAACGCTTCAAAATACTCAAGAAAAAATTCTAGAAAATATAAACGAGCTTAATGATAAATTAAGTATTATTTACGAGAAGATAACAAAAGTAAAGGTAAATGTAGAAACGGAAAAGGTTATAAAAAAGAAGCAGAAAAAGACGGAGACCCTAAAACCGAAAGAGCTTTATTCTTTAGCATACAAAGAAATGGAAAATGGAAATTTTCAAAAAGCATTGGAACTTTTTATGGAGCTTTACAAACGTTATCCATATACTGAATATGCGCCTTTAGCCCTTTATTGGATAGCTGAGATTTATTATTCGGAAGATGACTATGAAAATGCTTTAAAATATTATCTTAAATTAATTAAGGAATATCCAAACTCTAGTAAAGTTCCGGTAGCCCTTTTAAAGGCTGCAATCTGTTATAAAATTTTAGGAAAAATGGATAAGGCAATTAAGCTTTTAAAGGAACTTATATCAAAATATCCAGATACACCTGAAGCTTTAATTGCCAAAGAGAAATTGAAAGAATGGGGGGAATAAAATAATGTTAAAACTTGCTATTGTTGGAGTTGGAAATTGTGCAAGCTCTTTAGTTCAAGGAATATATTATTATAAAAATAAAAGTGAAAAAGAAATTAGTGGTCTTATGCATTATGATATTGGTGGTTATAAACCTTGGGATATAAAGGTAGTTGCAGCCTTTGATATAGATGAAAGAAAAGTAGGAAAGGATGTTTCTGAGGCTATATATGAAAAACCAAATTGTACTACCATTTTCTATGATAAAGTTCCTTATCAAGATGTAAAAGTTAATCCTTCTCCTATTTTAGATGGTTATCCATCTTTAATGGAAGAATATCCTGAAGATATGCGTTTTCTTCCTAAAAAAGATTTAGAAAATACTCTTTTAACTCAAGAGGAACAAGAAAAATACTTAGAGCGTGCAAAGAAAGAAGGAAAATTTGCTATAGATTTACTTTTAGAAGAAAGAGAAGATATTAGAAAAGAATTTGAAAGAGTTGTAAATATATTAAAAGAAAGTCAAGCTGAAGTATTAGTTAGCTATCTTCCTGTAGGTTCTGAGATTGCTACTCAATTTTATGCAAAGGCTTGTTTGGAAGCAAAGGTTGCCTTTGTAAATTGTATTCCCGTTTTTATTGTTTCAAATAAAGCTTGGGCTGAAAAGTTTGAAAAAGAAGGTATTCCCTGTGTGGGAGATGATATAAAATCTCAGGTTGGAGCTACTATTACTCATAGAGTTTTAGCTCAGCTTATGAAAGATAGAGGAGCTAGACTGGAAAGAACCTATCAAGTAAATTTTGGAGGAAATACTGACTTTTTAAATATGCTTGAAAGAAAAAGACTTAAAACTAAAAAAATATCTAAAACTGAAGCAGTTCAATCTATATTAGGCCAACCTTTGGATTGGAGAAATATTCATATAGGACCAAGTGATTTTATTCCATTTTTGAAGGATAATAAAATAGCTTATATTAGACTAGAAGGGAAACTTTTTGGAGATGTTCCTATGTATATTGAACTTAAACTTTCTGTAGAGGACTCTCCAAATAGTGCGGGATCTGCCATAGATGCTATTAGATGTGCTAAACTTGCTTTAGATAGAAATATAGGAGGTCCCTTATATTCTATATCTTCCTACACTATGAAACACCCTCCAGTTCAATACCCAGACTGGCAAGCGAAGGAACTTGTAGAAAAGTTTATAAAGGGTGAAATTCCAAGATAATTTTTTATTTATAAGTTAAAGTTTAAAATGATAGAAACGTTAAAAAGGGCTAAGAGGCTTGTTTTTTCTATTATTTTAGTTATCTTTTTATTTTTAGGGGGTCTTTTCTCCCTTAATTTTTTTATTATTCAAAAATTAATTAGTAAATTTAATTCTTTTGAAGAACATAGACAAAAAAAACTTTTAAAAACATATTTAGAAAATATAGAAAAAGATCTTTTATTTTCAAATTATTTTTTAGAGGAAAATTTATCTCTTCCTAAAAATTTAAACATTTTATATGCTGTTATAGATCTAAAACATCTAAAATATATAAAACTAAAAGATAACTATCAAATTATAGATTATGAAGATATTTTATTTTTAAAAGATTTAAATCAAAGTTTATGTTTTTTTAAGAACAAAAATAAAAAAATTTTTTATGTTTGTGCAAACAAAAAATATAAAAAGCTTATATATAGCGCTTATCCCTTGTCACCTTTGGAAGCTCAAAATAAATATGATTTATATTTTAATTTTTTAGATAGTATAGCCTATATAGATAATAAGAAAAATATACTTTTTTTTGTACCCCTAAAAGACTATAAAGGTAAAATTGTTTCTTTTCTTTTTGTATATTATCCACCTTGTATTTTAAACTTAACAAAAACTATTTTTAATTTGAGTATAACTTACGCTAGTTTGGTTTTAGCTTTTTTTGTTATCTTTTTAATTCCCTTTTATATTTTTATAAAAAAGCAAATAAAACAAAGATTTTTACTTCTTACAGATATATTAAAGGGAGTTTTGTGTAGTAGTAGTGGCTATAATTTTAAGCTACCAGAGGAAATTTTGGACTTTCCTTCAGATGAAAAGGAGTTTTTATATAAATTAAAAGATTTAACTTTTTCTTTATCTGAAAAAATGTTTAAAGATCCTTTGACAAAAGCCTATAATCGTCTTTATTTTTCTTCGCGGCTTAAAGAAGAAATAGAGAGAGCCAAAAGATACAATCATCCTTTATCGTTAATCTTACTGGATATAGACTTTTTTAAAAAAATAAATGATACCTACGGTCATGATGTTGGGGATTTAGTTTTAAAAACTGTATCTCAAATAGTTTTGGAAAATATAAGAAAAAGCGATTTATTTGCTAGACTTGGGGGAGAAGAATTTGCAATCTTACTTCCAGATACTTCCAAAGATAAAGCAATATTAGTAGCAGAAAAATTAAGAGAAACTATAGAAAAAACTTCTATAATTCTTCCAAATGGAAAACAAATTAAAGTAACTATTTCGCTCGGAGTTACTTCCCTAAAAAAAGATGATGATGAAAGCTCATTTATAAAACGTGCAGACGAAGCTCTTTATGATGCTAAAAAAAGCGGTAGAAATGTAGTTAAGGTTAGATAAAAAATTACTTATATAGCTTATCTTTTTGGCAAAATAGCTATTCTAAAATTTTTATATTTTTAGATTTTGATGAATAAAATATTTAAAGAAAATGAAATATTTTTGTAGTTGAAGAATTAAAAATATACTTTGCCCTTAGGATATTTTATCTTTTCTTTTTTTGTAGAAGCGAGTAAAGAATAAAAAAAGGTCATGATACCAACTCTTCCAATAAACATAAGAAAAATTATTAAAAGTTTTCCAAAAGTATCAAAATTTGCTGATAATGATAAATCTCCACCGTTTCCAACGGATAATCCAACAGTAGCAAAAGCTGAAACAACTTCAAAGGCTGAGTAGATTACATTTACATGCTGAGTTTCGGAAATTAAAAAGATGCTTATAATGCATATAACTAAAGCTAAAGTAATTAAGAAAAATACTCTAAAAACTGTAGTACTATCAAGTCTTCTATCCCAAAACTGAACATCTTTATGACCTCTAAGAACTCTCCAAAAGGTCACAGTAACAACTCCTATAGTAGTTACTTTTACTCCTCCAGCTGTAGAGCCAGGAGCTCCTCCAATAAACATAAGAATTATCAAAAAAAATAACGTAATATCCTTTAACTTTGAAAAATCAACAGTATTGAAGCCTGCCGTTCTAGCAGTTATACTTTGGAAAAGAGAAGCTAAAACCTTACCTTTTAAAGTTAAAGTACCCAAAACTCCGTTTTTTTCTAAAAGAAAAAACATAATTGCTCCAATGATAATAAGAAGGGGAGTTATAAAAAGGACGAGTTTAGTATGCAAAGAAAAATGTCTAATAAGTTTTCTTTTATATTTTAATATTTCGTCGTAAACAATAAATCCAAGTCCTCCTAAAACAATAAGAGAACATATTGTTATATTTATAAGAGTGTCGTCTACAAAGTGTATTAAAGAATTTGGAAATAAAGAAAATCCTGCATTGTTAAAAGCGGATATAGCATGAAAGTAGGCATAATATAATGCATGTTTAAAATCAAAATACTTTGAAAATCCAATAAATAAAAATATAAATCCTATAAATTCTATTAAAAAAGAAATTTTTAAAACTCTTAAAGTAAATTTTAAAATTTCTTTAAATGAGGATATTCCAAACTGCGAACTTAAAATCAACTTTTCAGTATAAGAAAGTTTTTTCCCTAAGGTAAAAAAAATTAAAGTTGCAAAAGTCATAAATCCAAGACCACCAATTTGCATAAGAATGCTTAAAACTATTTGCCCAAAAATAGTAAAATCCTTTCCAGTGTTTTTTACAATCAAACCTGTAACGCATACAGCTGAAGTGGATGTAAATAGAGCATCTAAAAAAGACAAGTGTCCTTTATGAGAAAAAGGAAGCATTAAAATTAAAGCTCCTATAAGAATAGTAAGAGCAAATCCCAAAACTATATTTCTATATAATTTTTTTCCCATGTTTTATTTTTAGAATATAGATTTTTTATTTATTTTCCTTATAAAATCCTCTACTTTATTGGTTGGAGCAATTACTACAAAAACGTCTCCTTCATGAAGAGGTTCATTTGGGGAAGGCGGGACAATTACTTGATTGCCCCTTTTTAAGGCTACTAC
>JAMOTM010000026.1 GCA_027002265.1 Aquificota bacterium
CATTAAGTCCTCTTAAAAATTTTAATAATTTATCTTCAATATCTTTTGCAATATTTTTAATTTCTTCAATTCTTTTATCTTTAAACTCAACCAAAAACCGATTTGGATAAGAAACTTCTTTTTCTTGTAAAAGTGGAAAAATAAACTCTCCCCCTTCCCTTTTACAAATCTTCATACCAATTTCACTCATACAACTTAAAATATCACTACTTCCAAAAAGATCTTTTAATTTCCTACTTTGGACTATAAAATCCTGCACCGGTGTTATTGTAAAAAGAAGCAAATAACTCATAATATCATTCCTTTAAAGTCATTAAAATTTTTCCAGCAACCTCTACCGTTTAAAGAAGTAATAATAGGTTTAAATTTTTCATTTTCTTTTACAACACTTACCCAAATAGGCGAAGCATATCTTGGAGAAGCCTTACCAAAGCAAGGATATTTATGAGTAGCAAGTCCTATTTTTTTTAATAACTCATTATAATTATCATATTCTTTTTCTTTTCCAATTTCTATGTTTTTAATATATGGATATTTTCTTTTACTTTTAAAATTTTCATCATTAAAACTAAATTCTGGGTTTATTTGCTTAATAACTTTCTTAATAATATTATCATCATTTAAACGTTCAAATTGAAAATCCTTTCCATCAATCTCTAAAATTTTAATACTCCCAAACCCTCTTCTTGCTCTTTGTCCAAATCCTCCTAAAACCGTAGAAAGTATAAAAATATTTTTTACTTTTTCTAAATTTTTACCCTTAAACTCAATTTCAAAAGTTTGATCAGGATTAAAACCTTCTGATTTACTTTTTTCATACTTTTTTAAAATATTTTTTATTTTTTGTTCTTTTAAATTCTTTTTCTTTAATTCTTGTTCGATTTCTTCCTTATAATCCAAAAGTTTATAAACTTTATAATCCAAATCTTTATTGAAAATTTTCATCCTAAAACTACTCTTACCACTCGTATTCCCAAAAATTTCCGCTTCTTTTTCTTTTAACTCTTTTAAACTTAAATTACCATTTATTGCCCTCCACCAAAACCTCATCACTCCCTTAAAACTCTGCTCTCTAAGCTCTGCATTTTTTCCATTAGCTCCATGCATCAAAAGAGGAGTTATTATTTCACATTTTATTTTCATAGAGTCCATATTAAATCCTTACTCCAAAATCTCACACAATACCCACCCAAAAGGCAAAAGCTTTTTTTCAAAATATGGAGGATGACCTTTTTTATCAAGAGCGTATGTTTTTGTGGTTGTGTATTTTTTATTATCTCTACATTTTGAGCTTATTTTTCTTTTGCTATCTAAGCTTTTCTTAATAGCTCCACCAAAATGCCCTAAGTTTAATAAAAACTTATTTTCTCTTATTAATTGATTCTTATCAAATTTTGGCAAAGATTCATCATAAAAATACAAATCACATTCTAAATAATCTTCTTTTTCAATACAATTATCACATTCGATATTTTGCAATTTACAAGTTTTAGCCTTTTTAGTATCATCAAGATACTTATCCAAATAAAAATTATTCATATTTTTAACAAAAAATCTTTCTAAATTTTTGTCTCTAAATTTAATTTCAAACTCAAATTCTTGATTAGGTACTAAACACTCCACATACTGCATAAGCTCCTGAACTTTATCGTTTCTATTCATCTGAGCCTTTTTGCAAATTTTGATATTGATACTTTTATATATTTTAGTTTCAAAATCTTTTTTTACATCTTTTAAAATAACTTTTTGAAATTTATCATTTATATTTCCTCTTAAAAAATTCTCATAAGCAGTCCTTATAGCCCCTTTTATACTACTTGCGGGAATATAAACTTTATATCTATTTTCTTCCAAATCAAAATAATCCATAAAAGTATAAATTTCATTTTTTTCAATCTCAACATTGCTT
>JAMOTM010000027.1 GCA_027002265.1 Aquificota bacterium
TTCCCCGTGTTTCTTAGAATCAGATATCATAAAGATTTTTAGGATTTGATATAATTACCCAAATTGCTAGTTAAAAAATAAATTTTGTTTATTTTTATAATAATTCTCGTTAAAATCTTCCATAGCTATATACCCTATCAATAATATCTCACTGTTTGATACTTTTGCTCTGGTATCGTCTTTTATTCCATTTTAACTAGCAATTTAGGTTAATTTAGTGTTATTATAAAAACAAAGAGTTTGACGGGATGGTTACTTTGCAAAATTATGAGCTTTTGAATGAATTTTTAGACAATTTAAAAGAGAGTTTTGGAGTGGTTGCAGAGGTAATATTTAGAAATGTTGAAGAGCTTATGAGTTTTAATTACGGGTTTAAATATGTGTGGCTTGATGCAGCTTTTTGGGGAGCGGCTGGAAGTTTTTTTGTTTTTATGCTATACTTCATAAGAAGGAGAGAATATGAATAAATGGAAAATGGAAAATGGAAAATGGAAAATTCTTTTAATGTTTTTTCCTTTTATTTTAAGTGCTGAAAATTTTACGCAGATAAAAAAAGAAATTACAAATTCGCTTAAATATAAAATGCAGGAAAAGAAAATAAAAATTTACGAAGAAAAGTTAAAGTCTGTCAAGGCTAAAAATTACGGAACGTTGGATTTAGAGTATAATGCCGTGCATCTTTTTAAACAGCCCGTTATGAAGATGGATTCCATGCAGCCTGTGAAAGCTGATACAACAACCGGAAATTTGGTTTACGTTCCTGTTCACTCCGAACTTCCAATGAGCGACAAAAATCATTTCACAGGTGTTTTAAAATATTCATACCCTTTATTTACGGGATTTGCGATTACCAATATGATAGAAAAATCAAAACTTGAACTGATTAAAGAAAAAATTAATTTAAACAATGTAAAAAGAGTATTAACCCTTAACGCCGCCGAGCTTTATTCTAACATTTACGCCCTAAAAGCTAAAATAAACGCTTTAAATAAAGCAAAAGCAGCACTTTTAAGTGCCAAAGAAAAGGCCGAGAGTTTTTATAAGGAAGGTTTGCTTAACAAAGCAAGCGTTGATGAGATTGATGCTAAATATTATGAAATAATTGCTTTAATTAAAGAGACTAAGGCTCAAAAGTCTTCGCTTTTAAATCTCCTAAGCTATCTTATAAACAAAAAGGTATCAAAAATCGACGCAATATCCGTACAAAAATACAACCTGCCTCCGAAATTTGAAAACAGACCCGACATTAAAGCCATAAAAGAGACGCTGAAAATAAAAGATAAAGACATAAAACTTGCAAAATCAAAATACTATCCCCAAATAGGCGTTGAGGCCGGGATTAAAAGAGAAGCCGACAATATGGTATTAAGCGATAACGATTACCAAAATATCGACAAATCATATATAGCTTTAGGCGTTAAATACAATCTGTTTGACGCAGGAGAAAAAAAGGCGACTTTACAAATGGCAAAACTCGCTAAAAGCACATATATGATTTATTATAAAGATTATTTAAATCAGGTTAAAACAAATTATCAAAACGACTTAGATACTCTAAAAGCTCTTTTTTATAGGCTTAAAGCCGCAAAAGAAGAAGTTGAGGCAAGAGAGAGTTATTATGAATATATAAGAGCGAAATTTGAAGAGGGACTAGAAGACAGCAGCGATTTAAACGACGCTATTGCCAAACTTGCCGAAGCCAGGGCAAAAAAAGAGGCTATAAAAGCGCAGATTTTCTTTTTGAATGTAAAACTTAAACTTAACGGAGGATATGATGAATAGAAAAATTGTAATAGGAATAATAGTGGCTCTTACGGCGGCTGCCGCAGTTTTGATATACTTGAAACTAAACCCAAAAGAACTGCCGCCATATCTAGTGCAGGCTATCGGTAAGGTTGA
>JAMOTM010000028.1 GCA_027002265.1 Aquificota bacterium
AAAAAGAGCTTTTGCCTTTTGGGTGGGTTTTGTGTGAGATTTTGGAGTAAGGATTTAATATGGAGTCTATGAAAATAAAATGTGAGATAGTAACTCCTCTTTTGATGCATGGAGCTAATGGAAAAAATGCAGAGCTTAGAGAGCAGAGTTTTAAGGGAGTGATGAGGTTTTGGTGGAGGGCAATAAATGGTAATTTAAGTTTAAAAGAGTTAAAAGAAAAAGAAGCGGAAATTTTTGGGAATACGAGTGGTAAGAGTAGTTTTAGGATGAGATTAAAAAATAAAAATATACATAAAATGACTTATTTTGCATATAAGAAAGAATTACAAAATAAATATGGATTAAAATATCTATGGTATCCGATAATGATGGCAAAAAAAGATGATACTCCTTGGTTGATAGAAAAAGGAAGCTTTGAAATAGAGTTTTATTTTAAAGATGAAGAGAGTAAAAGTAAAAGTGAAATTATAAAAGTATTAAATTACATTAATTTTTTTGGAAACTTTGGAGCAAGAAGTAGAAGAGGAGCTGGAAGTATAAAATTTGAGAGCGATAATTTAATTAAATTTACTGGTGATAATAAAGAAAATCTTAAAGAGTTTATTAAAAAGAACTTTGAAAAAAATACAAATGAAAATTATTCAACCTTTGCAAAAGAGGTTTATATTTTTAATTCTAAAAGAAGTTGGACAGATGCTTTAAATTATATTGGAAACTTATTCAGTAATTTTAGGAGAAAAAATAAAGGAGAAGTTTTTAAAACTCCTGCTTTTGGATTTCCTATAAGACATAGAAATAGAGATATTTTTTTAGGAGTAAAAGAAAAAGGTAATAATTGCGAATTTTTAGAAAGGAGAGCTTCTCTACTTATTTTTAAAGTTTATAAGGTAAATGAAAATACTTATTTTCCTTTGATAATTTGGTTGGAAGGGAAGTTATTAAGAGATGGATATAAAATAGGTAAAAAAATAAAAAAGTGTGATAAAAATGAATTAAAAGAAGTTGATGAAAGTTTAATTAAAAAATTTTTTAACTCATTGAAAAAGGGAAGTTATGTCAAATGGTAATTATTTACTCCTTTTTACAATAACACCGGTGCAGGATTTTATAGTCCAAAGTAGGAAGTTAGTTGATTTGTATGGAAGTAGCGAGATATTAAGTGAGATGAGTAGAATAGGAATGATTTGTTGTAAGAAAAAAGGTGGAGAGTTTATTTTTCCAATTTTGCAAGAAAAAAAAGAAGTTTCTTATCCAAATCGGTTTTTGGTTGAGTTTAAAAATAAAAGTATTGATGAAGTAAAAGAAATTGCAAGGGAAATTGAAAGAAAATTAAAAGATTTTTTAAAAGATTTTTATAACTCCTTTTATAAAAAAAGTATGGACAAAGAATTGCCAGAAAAAGTTAAAAAAGTGGCAGTTAATCATATAGAGAGTTATTTTTCGTTTTATTGGGTAATTGAAGAAGTAAATAATTACAGGGAGGCTTTTGATAACATTGAGAGAAAATTGGCGGCTGTAAAAAATACCCGTATATTTTCTCAGTTAAATGAAGGTAATGGAGAAATTGGTAGGAAATGTAGTATCTGTGGAGAGAGAAATGTAGTTTTTGTAAGAGGAAGGGATATTAGAAAATTATGGCTTGAAGATTCAAATCAAGCTATTGAGTTAAATAATTTTATTTTAAAAGATAAAGAAGGGCTTTGTGGAGTTTGTTTTGCAAAGAGAATGAAAAATTTTAAGTTGGTTTCAAGATGTAAAGATTGGGATAGTAAAAGTTTTAAGTTTCCTTCTTTGGCTGCAATTTTATACGGGGATAGGAAGGAAGTAGAAGTAATAGAAAAAGAATTATGTAATTTTACAAATAAAATCTTAAATTCTTTTAAAAATGAGAA
>JAMOTM010000029.1 GCA_027002265.1 Aquificota bacterium
CTTGAAATTAAATTTTAAAAGTGATAAATTTATAACGGCAAATTTGCGGAGGGGTGCCCGAGCGGTCGAAGGGGCACGGCTGGAAACCGTGTGCACCCTAACCGGGTGCCGCGGGTTCGAATCCCGCCCCCTCCGCCATAATTTAAATACCGGGCCCCTTATAGGGTTGGGTGAATCCCGCCAGGCCCGAAAGGGAGCAACGGTAGCCCAGTCCCTATAAGGGACCGACCTTAATCTTTGGAGAAAAGATGAGCTATAAGCCTTTATACCATAAATACAGACCCCAATCCTTCAAAGATATAAAAGGACAAGATCATATTGTAAAAACTTTAGTGTCTGCTTTAAAAAATAAAAAAATTTCTCATGCTTATATCTTTGCAGGACCTCGAGGACTTGGAAAAACTTCTACAGCTCGAATATTTGCAAAAGCTTTAAATTGTTTAAATTCGGAAGTAGAACCATGCAATGTTTGTGAGCATTGCGAAGAAATAACAAAAGGTACTTTTCCCGATGTAATAGAGATAGATGCAGCTTCAAATAGAGGAATAGATCAAATTAGGGAACTTAGAGAAAATATAAAATATGCTCCTTTAAAAGGTAAAAAAAAGGTTTACATAATTGATGAATTTCACATGCTTACAAAAGAAGCTTTTAATGCTCTTTTAAAAACTTTAGAAGAGCCTCCTTCCCATGTAGTTTTTATCTTAGCAACTACAGAGCTTGATAAAATCCCTCCTACAATTTTATCAAGATGTCAAAAATTTATATTTAGAAAGTTAAGCTTAGAAGAAACTTTAGAAGTTTTAAAGGAAATTTGTGAAAAAGAAAAAATTAAATATGAAGAAGAAGCTTTAAAGGAAATTGCAAAGCTTAGCGAAGGTTGTTTAAGAGATGCAGAAAGTCTTTTAGAACAAGCAATTTTGTTTTCAGATGGGAAAATAACTTTAGAAAAGATAAAAAGCGTTCTTAGTATATATACTCAAAAAGATATTGAAGAGCTTTTAGATCTAGCTTTATCTGGAAATTTAGAAAGTCTTAAAGAAAAATTAGATAAATATGAAAAAAATGGTTTTGGAGCAGAAAATTTAGTAAAAAATCTTTTAAGTTTTGTATCTGAAAAATTTACAAACAAAGATTTTAAAAAATATAGCGAAGATATTTTAACTCTATGTTTTGAAGTTTTTTCCAAGGCTTATAAAGAGCTTTCTAATCATCCTTATCCTTTTGATTTAATTTACTTTACATTTGTTAAACTTTCCTATTTTAACGATTTAGTTTCAATTAAAGACTTTCTTGCAAATCTAAAAATGCCAAGCTCAAACCTAGATGAAAATATAAAAAAAAACTTGAAAAAATTGCTCCCCACGTAGAAAAAGTTGAAAAAGACAAAGAAGATATATACATTTATCCTGTTTCTTTAGCTTCTTATAATTTTTTGAAAAATAACCTTGAAGATCTAAAGATTATTTATACATACTTTAATGTAAAATATAAAGAGCTTATAATAAAAGAACCCCTTCAAAAAGAAAATTCTAAAGATGATGTTCCACCAGAGGTAAAGAAAACTTATCAGAAATTACTTGAGATTTTCCAAGCTAGTCCTTCTTTAAAAATTCCTCCCATTCGGAAGGTAAAAAGTCCGGAGAATACTTAGAGAAAAACTCTTCTTTAAATTCCTCCCATCTATCTTCTAAAATAGCTTTTCTCATGTTAGAAATCAAACGAGCATAAAATGCTAGATTATGAATAGTATTGAGTATTGCACTATTTATTTCTTGAGCATTAAAAAGATGTCTAAGGTAAGCTTTCGTAAAATTTTTGCAAGTATAACAATTACATTCAGGATCTAAAGGAGTAAAATCTTCTTTATATTTTGCAGCTTTTATATTTATTTTACCGTAGGTAGTATATAAAGTTCCATTTCGCGCAGAGCGGGTAGGAAGTATACAATCAAACATATCTACTCCATTTTCTACTGCAAAAATTAAATCCTCAGGTTTTCCTATTCCCATAACATATCTAGGTTTTTCATAAGGAAGCATAGGGGCAAATTTTTTTATAATATGATACATAATAGTTTTTGGCTCTCCCACTGAAAGACCACCTAAGGCATAACCTTCAAAGGGAAGCTTTATAGTTTCTTTTAAAGAAAGTTCTCTTAAATCGTCATAAATTCCACCTTGAATAATACCAAAAAGAGCAGTTTCTTTAGACTTTCTTGCTTCTATACTTCTTTTTGCCCATTTTAACGTTCTTAAAGTAGATTTTTTTGTATATTCATAATCTGCCGGATAGGGAATGCACTCATCTAAAACCATACCGATATCTACTTTAATTCGCTCTTCAAAATTTACAATATCTTCCGGTGTTAAAAATCTAATAGAACCATCTAAATGATTTTTAAATTCTACTCCTTCATCAGTTATTTTTACAAAATCTGAAAGAGAAAAAACTTGAAAACCACCACTATCTGTAAGAATAGGACCATAGTCCCAAGAGATAAATTTATGTAAAGAGCCTGCTTTTTCTATAATATCTATTCCAGGTCTTAAATAAAGATGATATATATTAGAAAGAATAAGTCTATATCCTAAAGATTTTATTATGTCCCAAGTTAAACCCTTAATGGCTCCACATGTAGCTACCGGCATAAAAGCTGGAGTTAAAGTATATCCATGTGGAGTCTCTATAATTCCTACTCTTGCATTTGTCTTTTTATCTTGTTTTATAACTCGAAATTTAAATTTCATAATTCTATCTCCAAGGCTTATTTTGGGAAATTATAACAATTCTTGATTTTTATATGATTTTTCCTATAATTTAATGTTAGATAATCCTAACAAGTAAATTTGAGGTTAAAAATGAAGATAAAGTACTTATCTCAAATTCCATCTGGTAAAGAAGTAATTATAAAAGATGTTTTAGGATGCCAAGGCTTTAAACATAGATTATATGGCCTTGGCATTTTCCCAGGAGAAAAAGTTTTAGTTTTTAAAAATGATAGAGGTCCTATTATTTTAAAAGTTGGAAATACAAAATTAGCTTTAGGACGAGGTCAAGCTCAAAAAATTTTAGTAGAGGAGCTTTAATATGATAAAGGTTGCAGTCGTTGGGAATCCAAATGTTGGGAAAACTGCCCTTATTAACTACTTAACAAATAGTTCTTTAAAAATTGGAAATTGGCCTGGGGTCACTGTAGAAAAAAAAGAAGCTTACTTAAATTATAAAGGAGAAAATATTTATTTTATAGATCTACCTGGAATTTATAATTTTACTCCTTATTCTTTAGAAGAAAAAATAACAAGAGATTATCTTTTAAAGGAAAATGTTGATATTATTTTAAATGTTTTAGATAGTAAAAATATAAAAAAAGGTTTGCTTTTAACTTCCCAGATTTTGGAATTTGAAATTCCTACTTTAGTTGTTTTTAATATGTGGGATGAAGTTCCTCCAAATTTTGATATTAATTTAAAAAATTTTGAAACTCTTTTAAACGTCAAAGCTGTAAAAGCTAGTGCTAAAAAAGGCTTTGGAAAAGAAGAAATTTTAAATTTGATTTTAAAGCTGAAAAGGGAAAATTATTTAAAACCAAAATTTATTATTTTTAGAAAGGAAATTGAAAATATTTTAAAAACTCTACCTTTTAAACGTTTCATAAATGTAAAACTTTTAGAGGGAGACAAAGATATTTTAAAAGAATATGGCCCGAGGTTAAAAGAAAAAGATTTAGAAAAACTAAACTCCCAAAGAAAATTACTAGAAAAAAAATATAAAAAAGAAATTTCAGATATTATCTTCACAGAGCGTTATAAATGGGTAAATACTATAGTTTTTCAGTCCACCAAAGGAAATTTGGATAATATATCTGACTTAACAGATAAAATAGATGATATTATCTTAAATCCCAAACTATCTCCTTTTTTTCTTATAGGATTTATATATCTCTTTTTTAAAGTTATATTTTTAGTAACAGATCCCTTCATCGAATATATAGGACATATTCAGGATCTTTTTAGTTCTTTACTTTCAAATATTAATTTTGGAAAATTTGAAATTTTAAAAAGCTTTATAGAAAACGTTTTTATTCAAGGAATTGGAATCTTGTTTTCTTTTGTACCTTTAATATTTGTGATTTACCTTCTTTTTGGTATTTTGGAAGATAGTGGAATTATGGCAAGAATTGCACTTTTAAGTGATAGATTTATGCATAAAATAGGTCTGCATGGAAATGCTATTATTCCAATAGTTCTTGGATATGGATGTAATGTTCCGGCAGTTCTATCTACAAGGGTTATGAGTACATTTAAAGAAAAACTTATTTTAGCCCTATCTTTACCCTTTACTTTGTGTACGGCTAGACTTCCTATAATTGCATTTTTTGGAACAACTTTCTTTGAAAAATATAAATCTTTGCTTACAGCTTTTATATATATCTTAAGTTTATTTTTAACTTTATTTTCTTTATTTTTCTTAAAAAAGATTTTTAAAGTTGAAAGTTCTCAAGAAGTACTCATAGAATTACCAAGCTACCGTTTTCCTAAAATTTCGTATGTTTTCAAGTATGCTTTAGATAAAGTTTTAGATTATCTTAAAGGAGTAACTAGCATAATTTTTATTTCTCTTTTAGTTTTATACTTTATCTTAAATTTTCCTCCCCATGCAGATGTAGAAAATAGTTTAGGGGCTTATATTTCAAAGTTATTATTACCTTTATTTTCTATATTAGATATAAATTCATGGCAAGTAATTTTAAGTTTATTTCCAGGTTTTATAGCTAAGGAAAGTGTTGTAGCATCTCTAAAAGAAATTTTATCTTTAAGTCAAACCTCTTTAAATCAAATTTTAAGCAAAAAAGGAGCTTTAGCTTTTGTTATTTTCTCCTCTTTTTATGTTTCATGTGTGGCCACATTATCGGCCATAAAAAAAGAACTTGGGTACAAATATGCGATATTTTCTGTTATATTTTCCATAAGTTTAGCCTTTTTAACTGCCTTTATATTTTCTAATGTAATTTTTCAAGTTTTAAGCTGTTTGAATATGTTTTAAAAACATAGTAGCATAAGCACCTTTTTCTAAGAAAAATTTTATAAAGGTTTTATTTGCTAAAAAAGAAATATTTTGAGGTTTTATATAAATTTTTCTGTAATCTCCTTTTACATTTATTTTTTTTAATTTTTCAATTATTTCATCTAAAGAAAAACCTTCTTTGTTTAAAATTTTTTCATAAACATTTTTTTCAAAATTATTTAACTTTACCTTATACCCTAAGATGGGAAAATATTTTTGTTCTAAAAGCAAAAGATTATTTTCATTTTCCAAAATATAAAATTTAAATCCTTTATCTTCTATAAAGTAGCCTGGATAAATGCTTAAAATACTATATATAGCTTTATTCCAAAGGTAAGATAAATAAGAATTGATAAAAAAACTTTTTAGCCAATTTGGACGTTTAAAACTCCTTAAACCTTCTTTTATAAGTTTTTTCCCTCTTTTTACATTTTTTGAAAATCTTTGAGTATCAAAGTAATTTATCATAAGTTTAGGTAAACTTTCCTTTATCGGGAAATTTTTTATATTAATTAAAAATTTATTTCCCTTTAAATTTCCTACTTTAATTTTTTTCTTTATGGTTTTTAAATAACAAAGATAGTACCAACTTCCCTTGTCTATTTTTTTAAATTCTTTTTCTTTATAAAAACTATCAAAGGATACATACTGAAAAGATATAGAAAATTTATCTTTTAAACCAGCATAACTAAAGTTTAATTTTTTTGCTAGTTCCTTTGTATTTAAATTTCGTTTAACTAGTAGATATAAATAATGATTTTTCCCTTCTTCAAAGTTTGCTACTTCTTTTACTATAAAATCTTCACACTTTTTTGGTTTCCATAAAAAATTAAGTGTTTTCATATTTTCCTCAATAAAAAAATATCTTGAAAAAGCTTTTGACATTGATAAATTTAATATAAATTTAAAAATAATTATATACACAGTACCTGCAATACAAATAAAATAAAAAAGGGGTTTTAAGCTATGCAAAAATTACCTATAGAAATTGCAAAACCTATATTTGCAATTATGTACAAAAAAGGAAACGAAAATTTATTTGAAGAAGCCTTAAAAATTATAGAAAAAGAAATTGGAGAAATAGATTATATGTCTCCACCTTATGATTTTCCTTCCTTAGAAAATTACTATTCTAAGGAAATGGATAGTCCACTGCTAAAAGTCTTTATATCTTTAAAAGATTTTTGTTTAAAAAGTAAATATGAAGATGAAAAGGCTTTTGAGAAAGTAAAAAAATATAACGAATACATTTCTAAATTAAAAGATAAAGAATACAAAGTAAAAATAATAGATAAAGATATTGTGGAGTTAAAGCACTACGCTATGAATTTAGAAGATAAATACAGAGATGAAAATAAAAACAGACGCTTAAATATAGATGTGGGATACTTAGATGAATTTCAGCTTATTCTTGCTTCTCACAAAAGAAGAGGAGCTAGAATT
Source organism: Aquificota bacterium (assembly GCA_027002265.1). GTDB lineage: Bacteria > Aquificota > Aquificia > Desulfurobacteriales > DQVG01 > DQVG01. The sequence goes on from JAMOTM010000029.1 coordinate 6,511, forward strand.
TATGCTGGAAAAAATGTTTATTTAGAACTTGAGTATTTATATTTTGATAAGGACTTTCAAGAACAATTTTGGACTTATGCAGATTATAAAGATGAAAGAACTAAAAACTTTTTTAGAATGGTAAGAAATAAATTTTTGGAAGATAGAAAAAAATTTATAAATATTTTTAAACATATAAAATAAATTTTTACTAAATTTGATAAAATTAAACAAAATATTTCTATTGCAGCTCATAATATATACGTAATTGGAAAATAAAATTTTTCGAAAATATAAAATATTTCGAGGCTTTTATGTCAAAAATTAAATTTGATTTTATTGGGAAAAGATATATAGCTTATTTGGTATCTTTAACTATTATTATCTCTTCTTGGATAGTTGGATTAAAGATAGGACCTCGTTTTGGAGTTGATTTTACTGGTGGAATTACCATTCAAGTTAAATTTAAAGAGGATATAAACTCTAATATTATTAGAGAAAAACTTAAAAATTATCCTTCTTTAATAGTTCAAAATTTTGGAGAGAAGGGAGAATATTTAATAAGGGTAGGAATTTTAAAAAATGAAGATTTAGAAAAGCTTTCTAATAAGTTAAAGCAAGATATTCAAAAAAATTTTAAAGATCCAATTATTGAATCTGTAAATGTCATTGGTCCTTCTATATCTGAAGAACTTAAAAAGAAAGGAATTTTTGCGGTTTTATATTCTGTTTTAGCTATGGGTATATATATTGCCTTTAGATTTGAACCAGTTTTTGCCCTTGGAGCAGTAGTTGCTTTAATTCACGATGTTTTAGTAACTATAGGACTTTTAATGGTTCTAAAACAAGCTTTTGACTTAGAAATTATTGCAGCTTTACTAACTCTTATTGGTTATTCTATAAATGATACTATTGTAGTTTTTGATAGAATTAGAGAAAAAATGAAAAAAGAACTTGGGAAAAAACCTTTTGATATTTTGGTAAATGAAGCTATAAATGAAACTTTACCTAGAACTATAATTACTTCTTTAACTACTTTACTTGTAGTTTTAACTTTATATCTTTTTGGAAGTCCAAATATTAAACCTTTTGCTTTAACATTACTTATTGGAATTATCGCAGGAACTTACTCCTCTATTTTTATAGCAAGTGCTATAGTTGTAGATTATTATAAGTTTAAAAATAAAAACTTCTTTATATTAAAAAAGGCAGAAACAGAGAAAGATAGTATCCTTTGAAAAGATTAGACAAATATTTTATTAAAAATTTTATTATTACATGGGGAATTATATTTTTCTGTTTTTCCCTAATCTTTTTATCTTTACAAGTTAACTTTTATTATGCAAGATATTTTAAATTTTTATCTGTAAAAGAATATATTCTTTTGTTTATTTATACTTTTTTAAATATACTGCCTATTATTTTTCCAATATCCTTTATTTTAGCCCTAGCTTATCTTTTTGGAAAATGGGCTTCCGAGAAAAAAATTTTATCTTTAAAGGTTTTAGGTTTTTCTTTTTACAAACTAAATAGAAGTTTTATTTTTTTATCTTTCATATTTAGTATTATTTTAGGAATTTATTATTTTTATACTTTACCTTTCTTAAGAAAAAATTTTGATAATTTTCTATCTTCTGTTTTTAAAAAGAACTTTATATATGCCTTAAAGGAAAATGAGGATAATAAAATTGGAGGTTTACATTTTAGATTTAGGAAAAGAGAAGAAAATAATTTCCATTTTGTAAACATTACCTATAAGAATACAAAAATTTATGCAAAAAAAGCTAAATTTCTTTATAAAAATAATACTTTATATCTTCTTGCTTTTGATGGAAAATTGGAAAGTAAAAGTATATTTTTTACTTTTTCAAAATCAATTTTAAAATTAATTGAAATTAGCAAAAATTTCTTTGCGTTAAAAACGAAAAAAACAATTTTTGAGCTTTTAAAATCAGAAAATTTTGTAGATAAGTTAGAATTTTTTGTTAGATTAACAATATCTTTATCCATACTTTCTACAAGTTTATTTCTTTTGAAATATTTTTACAATAAAACAGTTTTTGATTTAAAACATACTTTTAAAGTTTCTTTATTAACTATTTTAGTATTTTACTCCTTATATACTATTTGTTACATATTTTCCAAAAAATTTTATATACCGTTTTTAGTTATTTTTCCTAATATTTTATTTTTACTTTTATTTTTATTACTAAAAGAGAGGTGAAAAAATGGATATCAGAGATTTTTTTGAGTTTGAAGATGCTGTAAATGAATTTTTTTATTTTCTTTTTTTAGAGGAAAAAAAAGAAAACACTTTAAATGAACTTTTAAATTTATTTTCTATTTTATCTCAAATAGAACCCAAATATGAAAATACTTATAAATTTCTATCTGCTAATATTCTTAATTTAAAAAAGCAAACTCTAAAAGATGAAAATTTAAGCAAAGCTTTTTTAAAACTTTCTAATCTCGCAAAGAGATATTTTAAAAAAGAAAATTCAAAAGATCTTTTACTTAAATTAAAAAACGAAAAGAAAAAACTAAAAAATATTTTAGAAACTAAATATAAAAAGGATAATCTTTTTATTTCCAAGCTATTAGAGCTAGCCTATATTTACTTGCAAGATAATCTTAATGTTATAGGAAAGCTTTTAAAGTTTAAATTTTTAAGAAATTAAGTATAATTAGGTAATCACTTTATTAGATTTATTTTTCATAACCTAACATATTCTTATTTAAACTTGCTTGACAATTGAAAAAATTTTATTTATATTTGTGTTTATAAAATGAAAAGATATGCAACAAGGTTTCATGATAAATTAAAATTTTAAGGAGGTACCAATGCACGAGGTAATCCAAAAACTTAAGGCAGCTGGATTAAAGATTACTCCTCAAAGACTTGCTGTTTTGGAAGCTGTAAAGTCTTTTCATGGTTATCATCCAACTGCAGAGGACGTTTATAAAAAAGTAAAAGAGAAGTATCCAGCAATCTCTTTATCTACGGTTTACAGAGTTTTGGACAAGCTTGTTGAAATTGGGGAAATTAAAGAGATAGTTGTATCTTCTTCGGAAAGAAGATACGATGCAAGAAAAGATGCTCACTACCATTTTGTATGTAAAAACTGTAAGAAAATTTATGACATTCCAAAAGAAATGGTTGAAATTGTTTGGAAAAAACCTTTAGAAGGTAAAAAAATATTAAATCAAAATTTTGTAGTAGTTGGACTTTGTGAAAATTGTTACACCGGAAATGAAGAATAAGAAGGCGGGCACGCCGCGCGTGCCCTATTTAACCTTAAAGGGAGATATAACAGCGCCGTAGATACCCACATCTTTATGAAGAATTATATCTTTGTATGTAGCTATTCTACCAGAAAATATATTAAGACGACAACCCGGATATATCTCTATTCTTTTTGCAGATATTATATCTTTTCCTATTATACTATTTTCTAATATTTTTATAGATCCTGAAGCAAAAACACTTCCAGATATTTTTACATTATTCCAAATTTTAACATTTCCATAAACTTTTATATCCCCAAGAATTTTTGCAAATGGTAAAATTTCTAAATTTCCATATATAATTAGATCCTGAGCTAAAGTAATCTCTTCTGGAACTTTAAAATTTCCTTCGTGTTCGAGCACAGTTCGTTTAATGCTACTTATAGGCAACTCAAAATCGTAATCTTTAAAATCGTAAGTTCTTATTTGTTCCCCAAAAACAATACCCTTACTTATAACATCTTTAGATAGATTAATAATTTTTCTTGAAGCTAAAAGGGTTTTTATATATCCTCCTTTTAAAAAAGTAATATTTTTTTCAGAAATCAAGGTATCTACTTCAACATAATTTTCAAATTTCACATCACCTTTTACATATACATATTCCGGAAGTTTCACTTTTCCAATAACAACTAAATCTCCAAGTATACAAACAGAGGAAGGAATATCATCTTGAGTTTTAACAATAATAGTTCCTATTTTCGGCAAAAATTTTGTTTTTTCCACAGCTTCTTCAAAAGGATCTTTTATAGTTATGTACAAAAGCTCTTCGGGCAGGCTTGGTTTTTTAAATAAAAACTTTGTAAGTTTTATTATTATAAAAATGAATACAAAAATTAAAAAAAGGTCTAAAGCCAAAATTCCTTTATTATGTTTCAAAAAAAACTTGAAGGTAGAAGCATTGTTTTGATTATTTAAAAGTTTAAATAGAGTTTGGGTGATATTAGATTCTTTACTTTTATTTAAAGTAGGAAAATCTGCAATTTTATTCTTTTTATCCTTAGAAACAATATTATTTGAAGCTTGAGAAAAATTTATTTGTGGACTTATTAAAAAACCTTTGGTTTTTTCTTTCTCAAGATTAGAAATACCTTTTAGTTTTTTTATAAGTTCATCTGTTTCTTTTAGAATTTTTGTGTAATTAGTATTATTTAAAATTGAATTTTGAGAAGAAACTTTAGAGGATTTTTTTTGACTTTTAATACTAGTATTAGTATTTTCTTTGATAGGGATAACTTCCTTTGTTTCTTTTACACTTTCACTTAAGTTATTTTTTTGAATCTTAGTTTCTATACTTTCTTTATGTAGGATTTCTATTTTTTCCTTTTTAAAAGGAAAACTTAGTTTTATTTGATCTTCTTTTTTTTCTTTATTTAACTTACTTTCTTCTTTACTACTACTTGTATTTGTACTAGATTTATAAAAATCTTGAGATACATTTTCCGCAGAAATATCTTCTGGAATATAGTTATATATAGGTTTTATTTTAAATTTTTTATACTTCATCGGCTAGAATCCTATAAAAGCAAGTTTGATTTCCAGTATGACAAGCCGGTCCTTTTGGTATAACTAAATAAAGCAGGCAATCTTCATCACAATCTATATATATTTTTTTTACTATTTGATAATTTTTGGAAGTTTCACCTTTAAGCCATAACTTTTGACGGGAACGAGAATAATAATGTGCAAGCCCTGTTTCTATGGTTTTTTCCAAAGCTTCCTTATTTACATATGCCATCATTAAAACTTGTCCGGTTTTTATGTGTTGAGTAATAACGGGAACTAAACCATTATTTTTTTCCCATTTTATTTTATTAAATAATTCTTTATTCAAAATTTTTAATTTTCTTTTATTTTTTATATCCAAGTAAGTTTTTATAAAAGACATAAGTTCGTCAAAACCCTTATCTTTACTTATTAAAGCTACTCCTCCAACCTTACTTACAAGTTTTCTTAAGTCTTCATTTGGATGAGCAGTCATAAATATTATAGGAATATTACTTATAAATGGTGTTCTTTTTAAAACCTCTCCAGCTTCTATTCCAGTTAGCTTTGGCATAAAAATATCGCTTATTATTAAATCTGGTAAGAAACTTAGGGTTTCTTTTATAAGCTCTAAACCATCATAAACTACTTTTACTTCAAAATTATCTTTTAAATTTCTTTCTATAGCCTTTGCTAGAAATTTGCTATCTTCAGCTACTAGAATTTTAAATAAATCACTTTTATCTGTTTGTTTTTTTATTTCTTTATTTTTAAAAAAGTTTTCTATTTTCTTTTTCCAAGTTTCAGGTTTTTGTTTAGATAAAAATAGATCTATATAAATTGTTAAATCTTCAATTTTTTCGGATGGATCCGTGATTGTCATAAAAACAGGAATATTTTTTATGATTTTTACCTTTTTTGCTATTTCCTTTCCATCATTTGGTTTCTCAAAAGAACGAGGGATAACAACAAAATCAAAATCATAAACAGCTACAGCATCCAGAAAATCATCTAAGTTATAAAAGACTTCCACACTATTGTCTTCTGAACTTAAAATTCTTTTTATCATATCTCCTACGGATTTACTACTTTCCAAGACTCCAATGATCATTTTTTCTGCTCCATTTCATTTTTACTTTTAAGATTGAACGTTTCTGTATAATACCTTTTTAAAAATAAAATATTAAAAATGTAATATAAAAACTAGTGTATTAATATATATTATATTTAGAAATGATAAACAATAATATATTTGCAAAACCTATTTTAGCCTATTTTCTTATTTAGGAGGGTTTTTATGAAGGCTCCAAAAATTATAGTAGCTTTAGATTTTGACGATGAAAATAAAATTTTAAATCTTGTAAATATATTAAAACCTTATACTTCCTACTTTAAGATCGGCTTTGAAGCTTTTATAAAATTAGGACCTCAGATTGTGGATAAATTAAATAAATTAGGATGCAAAGTATTTTTAGATATTAAACTTTTTGATATCCCAAATACTATGGCAAAGGCTTTAAAAGTAGCTCAAGATTTAAATGTTTTCATGGTAAACTTGCATTTACTTGCTGGAAAAGAAGCTATTTTGAAAACACTAGATATTTTAAATTCTTTAATAGGAAATATAGAAAATAAAAAAACTATTATTCTTGGAGTAACCACTTTAACTTCTTACTCAAACGAAAATGAATTTTTTAATATGTTTAACTTTAAATATATTTTGAAAAATTTTGAGAAAGATCCTATAGTTTATAGCGTAGTAAAAAGTGCCTACGAAATGAAAAATTATCGTTTAGTTTTAAGTATGTTTCTTGCAAAAATAGCAAAAGAAACTTCCTTAGATGGAGTTGTTTGTTCTGTTCAAGAAAGCAAATATATAAAAACTCATATATCTAATAAACTTATTACTGTATGTCCGGGAATAAGACCTGTTTGGGCTTCTTCAGATGATCAAAAGGCAATATCCACTCCATCCGTTGCAAAGGAAAACCTAGTAGATTATATGGTAATTGGAAGACCTATTACTCAAGCTTTAAATCCAGAAGAAGCTATAAAAAAAATTCTTACTGAAATAGAAAAAGTTTAATTTTAAAAAATTCTTGAAAATTTTTTGAAATTTATTATAATTTTGCTATGAACATAGTTCACGAACGAGGTAAAAAATGGCAAACAAACAAAAAATAATAGTTGGGATTTTAGGTGGTTTTCTTCTTTTCATTTTAGGAGCTTACCTAGCTTTTCTAATATATAAAAATTTAAATTTTGTTTCTACAGATGCTGCTTTTCTAAAGGCTGATATAGTAGATGTTTCTCCTACAACTACAGGTGGAAAAATAGAAAAACTTTATTTTGATGAATTTCAAATAGTTAAAAAAGGAGATTTGCTTGCAGTTTTAGATAATAAACTTTTAAGTTATGATAAAAAATCCCTGGAATACCAAATAAAATCTTTAGAAGATAAAAGGCAAGCTTTAGAAACAGAATATAACTCATCTTTGAAAATGACTTTAAGACTAATTGAAATTGACAAAGAAAAAGTAAAGCAAGCAAAAGATAACTTAAAAAACGCAAAGCTTGCTTATAATTTAACAAAAACTAATTATGAAACTACTTTAAAAATCGCTCAAAATAATATAAAAATTTATGAAAGTAAATTAAAAGCTGTAAAATCAAAGTTACAAAAACTTCAAAAAGATTATGAAAGGTTCTCTTATCTTTATAAGCATGGAGTTATTCCAAAAGATAAATTTGAAAATATAAAAGTTTATTTAGATGCCGCGAAAGCTGAATATGAAGCTACAAAAAAAGCTCTACAAATAGCAAAAGAAAAATATAGACAAGCTCAAAGTTTGAAAAGTAAAGTTGAAATAGCAAAAAATCGTCTTAATCAAGCTATAAGCGCATATATCCAAGCTAAAAAAGCTTTGGAAATTGATAAAGCTAAGCTTGAAAAATTAGATAGTTTAAAAAAACAAATAGAAGCTTTAAATAAAAATATTTTATCTTTAAGGGAAAAGCAAGAAAAATTAAATGAAACTATAAACAGAACTTATATTTATGCTCCTATTAGTGGAGTTATTGCCAAAAAATGGAAAGATAAAGATGAAGTTGTATCCGTTGGTATGAATATTTACTCTATTTATAATCCTAAAAAAGCCTATGTTATGGCGTATATAAATGAAGATGATATTAAACATTTAAGAAAAGGAAAATTAGCTAAAGTTCATTTAGATACTTGTGATATTGATGTATATGGAAAAATAGTAGAAATTGGGGCTTATGCGGGAGACGTATTTTCTTTAATTCCAAATGAACCTACAAGTGGGGAATTTGTAAAAACTACAGTTAGAGTTCCCGTTAAAATTGCCTTACCTCCTATTCCTTTAAAATGCTTAAAAGTAGGATCTTCCGCAAGCGTAGAAATTCGAAAAGATTAGATTTTAGTAAGTTAGGTAACTATCATGGAAAACGTAAAAAATAATTTTCAAAAAAATAATCAAAACAATAATGAAGATTATCTTCTAAAACTTAATGTTCCAAGAATATTTGTGGTTTTCATATTAGTTATGGGTGTTTTTATGTGTCTTTTAGACACAACAATTGTAGATATTACTATTCCTCACATGATGAGTGCTTTGGGGGCCGATTACGATTCTATCCAATGGGTAGTTATCTCTTATATGGTATCTTCCGCTGTCGCTATGCCTCTTGCACCTTGGGTAGCTAAAAAAATCGGTTTAAAAAATACCTATATTTTAGGTTTAATTTTATTCACTGTAATGAGTGCCCTTTGTGGATTAGCTCCAAATCTTGAGCTAATGCTTGTTGCTAGAACTTTTCAAGGATTTGCAGAAGGTTTATTGGTACCAACTGCACTGTCTATTTTATATAACATCTATCCTCCTGATCAGAAAGGTGTTGCCGCAGGAACTTTTGCCATAGGTGCCGTTACGGGTCCGGCTTTAGGTCCCACTTTGGGAGGGTATATAAATGAACATCTTAATTGGAGATGGATATTTTATATAAATGTTCCAGTTGGAATTTTAGCTTCTTACTTAACTTATTTATTTATAGATGAAATTAGAAAAAAAGTTAAGGAAAAATTATCTTTCGATTTTATTGGAGCTCTAACATTTTCTATATCCATTTCTGCATTTTTGATTGCTTTATCAAAAGGAAATAAGTGGGAGTGGACCTCTTTAAAAACTTTAACTTTCTTTCTTATTTCTTATATATTTGGAATACTATTTTTTATTTGGGAAATACTTCAAATTAAGAAAAATAAACCTGTCTTTATAAATTTAAAACTTTTTATAGAGTATCCTAATTTTACCTTAGGAACTTTATCTTTTATGTTCTTTGGAATGTCTACATATGCTGTATTCTTCGTGCTTCCTTTACTTTTAGAAAAACTTTTAAAATTTCCTACTCTGACCGCTGGAGAAATTCTTTTTTATCCAGCTTTGGCTTCCGGGGTAGGATCAAGTTTAGCTGGTATCTTAGGAGATAAATATAAACTTCACAGAGAGTTTTTAATAATTTCAACAATTGGAGTTACCATAGGAACTTATATGTTAACTAATATAACTTTAGAGTCTACAAAATGGCAAATAGTAAGTCTACTTTTACCTTGGGGATTTTTTATGGGTATGTTTTTTACTAACTTAACCCCCATTTCTTTAGCTACCTTTCATGGAGAAAATCTTAAGGAACCAAATGCTATTCAAAACTTAATTCGACTTGTAGGTGGATCTATAGGAACGGCGGTAGCTACAACTTACTTTACTCGAATGCACATTCATCATTTTAGATATTTAAATGAATTTGTAGACCCTTCCAAAAGCATTTATAACCACCTTTATTTTAAAATGAAAATGCTTTTTGGAGCTTTAGCTACAAAACTTTCAAAAGTAGCTCTTTATTTTGAAATTAATAAAAAAGCTTATTTATTTTCTTTTTGGGACGTTTTTATCTTATCGGCTTTTTTTGCAGCTATAACATTTATTTTAGTCTTAATTTTAGCTTATGTAACTAGAAATTTAGAAGTTAAAAGTTCTGTTGGAGGAGAATAATGAAAAAATTTATTTTGATATTTTCTTTTCTTATTCTTCAAGGTGCTTTGGCTAAGGAAGTTAATTTAAATACTTTAATAAATTTAGGAATAAAAAATAATCCTTCTTTAAAATCAAAATATTATGAATATGAAAAAAATAAAGAATTTAGAAAAGA
>JAMOTM010000030.1 GCA_027002265.1 Aquificota bacterium
TGGAACTTTATGATAAAAGAAGCTATTAGTCCAGCTTTATATCAAGCTTATAAAATATCAAAAAAAGCAGAAAATCTCTCCTACTATAACTACTTAAATGAAAGAAATAAACTTACAGATAAAATTTCAAAAGCATATTTTAATTATCAAAAAACTTATTATGGATATAAAGTAGCTCAAAGTTATTTAAATCTAACTTCAAAGTTATATAAAGATGCAAAGTACCTTTATGAAAAAGGCCTTATAACTAAAAAGGATCTATATCAAGCTAAGTATTATTATCAAAAATCTATAGAAGCTTTAGTAAAAGCTTTAAATTATAGGAAAATTTCTAAAGCTTATTTAAAAAATTTAGTTAACTTTAAACTTGATAAGATAAAAATTATAGATGTAAATTCTCTAGCAGGAAAAATTTCAAAAATAAAGTTAAAAGATGAAAAATATTATTATAATCTAGCTAGAAAATATAACCCAATTTTTCCTTTGCTAAAAGAAAAAGAAAAATTATCTTATGAAAAATATCATCTTGAAATTTCAAAAACTTTACCTAATGTTTTTGCTTTTGGGGGATATGTAATTACAAATCAATTTGCAAGTTTAGGGAAAGTAGATTATAGTACCTATGGATTTGGTTTATCTTGGGAAATAGGACCAAATAATATATTTTCCATTGTTAAGGAAAAGAAAGAAATTTTATCTACTCAATATGAAAATCAAAATATAAAAAATCTAATATCTTTAGATATAAATCAAACTTTATACAATCTAAAAAATAATATTTACACTATAAAAGCTGCTCAAATAAAAATAAAGGAAGCTCAAGAAATTTATAAAATGGCAAAATTAAAATATAAAGAAGGACTTGCTACTACTAAAGAAGTTTATGATGCTATAAAAGATCTAAATGAAGCTAAAAATGAACTAGCTTCAGGAGTATGCGATTTTCTTATAAACTATTATCATCTTAATTACTTAACTGGATTTAAATTAAAGCCGCTACTAAAATAGCAGCGTAATTTAAGTTACTAGTTGTAAATTTATCTGTGGGAAAATACAATAAGACATATTTAATTTTTAAAAATTAAGGTTTTAGGTACTTTTATCTTAACTAAAAGCTAGTTTATCTTTAAAACGATAAAAAGATATTATCCAGTTTTATTTTCCTTTTTCCTTAAAAGAACAATTGCCAGACAGGCTATCCCATCTGTAAATATCATTTTTTCAGCGGTAGTAGCTTTAATTCCTACATTTTCTTTAGGTAAATTTAGTAACTTAGATAAGTTATTTTTTAAATCTTCTATATAAGGAGAAAATTTGGGTCTTTCTGCAATTAAGGTTAAATCCACATTTACAATTTCATAATTTTTTTTTTGCATTTTATCAAGAACAAAATCTAAAATTTTTTTACTAGAAATTCCTTTTATTGATAAATCTGTAGGGGGAAAATAATATCCAATATCCCTATCTCCAATAGCTCCTAAAATAGCATCACATAAAGCATGTAAGGCTACATCCGCGTCTGAGTGTCCTTCTAAGCCATATTCATAAGGTATTTCAACTTGACATATAATTAATCTTCTACCTTTTTTAAATCTATGAGCATCAAAACCTTGACCTATTCTATACACTTTTAAACCTTAATTTTTGAGTTTAAACGATTAAGTTTTTCTTTTATTGCATTTAATTTATAAGAAAGTTTGGAATAAACAAGTTCCATAACGTCTAAAGTTTTTCTATAACTTTCATTTCTTATAGAAATTTCCCTTTTTATCTTAAAGAAAACACCATTTTTTAATATTTTTTCTAAATCTGATTGTATTTCTAAAAGATCCTTTAAATCTTTAAATACATTTGCTTCTTTTATAACACAAACAAAAGCAGGAATTTTTAAAAGCTCTTTTTTAAAGTTTTCAATTTCAGCTTTTGCCATAGAAATGGATCTTTCCAAACTTTCAGGATCTTTAGGTAAATCTTTTGTTTGTTCTAAAAGTAATTTTAACTTTCTTTCAAATTCAGTAATTATAGAAATTAAATTTTCGTTTTCAAAAAGTTCCGGATGATTTAAAATTTGTTTTTTTACAATGGACGTTAATTTAAGAAGTTTTATAACCTGAGGGCGAAGTTCATTTTCTATAATATAAAAAAAGTTTTTTTTCAAAATATCATCTGTATCTAAATACATTTTCTTTAGTTCAAAAAAAACTTCTATAAAATTTTCATAAGTAGTTTTTAAAGTAGCTATATTCTCAGAGAGAGTTATTTTATGAGCAACATTTTTTACTTTTCCCTTTGTGATATAGGCATAAGCATAACCAAAGGTAAAACCCATAAATAAACTTAGGAAAGGAATAATAATATCTATATTCATTTTTATAGCTCCTAAAAGTCCGTTTTTTTGTAAATATCGTTTGAAAAGAAAAATTTTTAAGGGAGGCTGATTATATTTTTTAAATCTAAACAAAGATTATCCTTTAAAAAATCATAAAATTTGGAAACTGGAAATCCCATAACCGTAAAAAAATCTCCTTGAATTTCCTTTATAAAAACGGCTCCTATTCCTTGAATGCCATAACTTCCAGCTTTATCAAGAGGTTCTTTTGTCTTTATATACCACTTAATTTCCTTTTCTGAAAGATTTTTGAAAGTAACAAAAGCTTTATCATAAAAGCTATAAAAATCCTTAAAATATAGGCCTACAGAAGTTATCACTTTATGAGTTTTTCCAGATAAACTTTTTAACATTTCATAGGCTTCTTTTTCGTCTTTTGGTTTTCCCAAAATTTTATTTTCTAAAACGACTATAGTATCTGCACTTATAACTAAAACATTTTTATTTTTAAGGTTATATCTTTCTACTACATCTTTAACTTTTCTTAAAGAATTTTCTAAAGCTGTTTTTAAAGGATCTTCAAAAAGAACTTCTTTTACTTTTGGAAGTTTTACTTCAAAAGGTATTTTAAGCATCTTAAAAATTTCTTTTCTCCGCGGAGAAGAAGAAGCTAGAATAACTTTTATATCTTCCATACTTTTATATAACCTCTTTTTTAAATTATTTTTAATAATTATTTTTAATATTTTAGATTATTGTTTTACTTTTAAATTTCAAAGATATTTGCATTATATATTTTTAAGTTCAAAAGTTAGCTTTTTTCTTTAAAAAATTTATTAAAAACTTCTTTTAACTCTTTTAATATTTTTTTTGCTTTTTCTTTGCTCTCTGCTTCTACCATAATTCTTAAAACGGGTTCTGTTCCAGAATACCTTATTACAAAACGAGCTTTATCTTTATATTTTTCTAAAATCTCTTTATAAGGTTTATAGTTTTCAAAATTCTTTTTCTCTTTTACCTTTATGTTTTCTTTAGCCTGGAAATACTCTTTATAATTTGGGACAAGCTCGGATAAAGGTTTCCCAGTTTCATAAACTATTTTAGAAACTAATAAAGCTGTAAGTAAACCATCTCCAGTTTTTAAAAGATTTCTTAGGATTATATGTCCAGAATCTTCTCCACCTAAAACTACATTTTTTTCCTTCATAAGTTGATAAACTTCCCTATCTCCAACTTTAGAGCGGTAAACTTTTACATTTTTCTCATTTAAATACTTTTCAAGTCCCAGATTACTCATAATAGTTAAAACAATGGAATCTATTTTTAAGTATTCTGATAACAAAGCTAAAATTTTATCTCCAGAATATATTTTTCCATTTTCATCTACTACAATTACCCTATCTCCGTCTCCATCAAAAGCAAAACCTAAATCTGCTTTTATTTTTAAAACTTTTTCGCTTATAAAATCCGGATACAAACTTCCACAATTTTCGTTTATATTAATACCATCTGGATTAGTATTGTATGCGTTTACAAAGGCTCCAGCTTTTTTAAAAGCTATAGGAGCTACCTTATAAGTGCTTCCATTTGCACAATCTAAAGCTACTTTTAGACCATGCAGAGAGTTTGTTACTTTTTCTAATAGAAAATTTATATATTCCTTTTCCTTATTTTCCCTATAAACTCTACCTATAAAAAGACCTAGTTCCTTTTCAAGTTCATAAGAAGAAAATAAAATACTTTCTAAAACAGCCTCTTCTTTTTGAGAAAACTTTTCTCCAAATCTATTAAAAAATTTAATTCCGTTATATTCAAAAGGATTATGAGAAGCAGATATTACAACTCCTAAATCCGCTTTATATTTTTCCACAAAGTAAGAAATGCTAGGAGTTGGCATAATACCAATATCTAAAACATCTATACCCACACTTGTTATTCCGGCAATAAAAGCGCTGGATATCATTTCTGAAGATATTCTTGGATCTTTACCTACAACACAAAGCCATCTTTTTTTATTGTCAAACTTAGCTCTTAAGTAGTAAGCTGCAGCTATCCCTATTCTTGTTACCATTTCAGGTGTTAATGGAAATTTATTAGCAACTTCACGAATTCCATCTGTTCCAAAAAGTTTTAGTTTCATTAAAAAAGCCTCCTTAAAAACTTTTTAATTTTAGTATTTAAAAAAATTGCTATCAGGTTTTAACTAAAAACTAAATTTATAGAAACTAAATAAAAAAAATATAAAAAACTACCCCTTAAAGTAATACATAGTCTTTTGAGGAAGATCTTTAATAACAAAACCTAAGTTTTCAAGCTCTTTTCTAATTTTATCTGCAAGCTCAAAATTTCTTTCTTTTCTAAGCTTAGCACGATAGTTTAAAATTTTTTCTAAAAGTTCTTTAGAAGATAATTTATCTATTTCATCTTTTTCAATAAAATCTAAAGATATAGCTAAATCCTTTAATTTTTCTTCTACTTCCTTTGGAAGTTTTTCCATTTCCTCTAAATTAAAGCCTAAGACTTCCAAAAGTATTTTTAAATCCTTTTTGTAATTTTCATAAATATTAGTTAAATATTCATCCCTTTTTCTTAAGGAAAGAGCATAATTTATAAGCTTATTTAACTCATCTACAACTTTAAAAATAATGGATAAGGCTTTTGGAGTATTTAAATCATCTTCTAAAGCTTTTATAAAATCACTTTTGTAATCTATATATTTAATATCCTCTGGATGCTGAATGTTTTTCTTAGTTAAAGGTAGAAATTCAAAGGATTTATCTAAATATACATTTTTTATTTTTTCAAAAGAGCTTTTTGCTTGATTTAAATTCTCTTTAGAAAAATCTATTGGACTTCTATAGTGAACGCTTATAAGAAAATATCTTAAAATATTTGGTTCATATTCCTTTAAGGCATCTTTTATGGTCCAAAAATTTTTTAAAGATTTACTCATTTTTTCTTTATTTACCATTACAAAGCCATTATGGACCCAATAGAGAGAAAAAGGTTTTCCGGTTAAAGCTTCACTTTGAGCTATTTCATTTTCGTGATGAGGAAATATTAAATCCAGTCCCCCCCCGTGGATATCTATCGTATCTCCTAAGTATTTTCTGGCCATAGTGGAACATTCTATATGCCAACCAGGTCTACCTTCGCCCCAGGGGGACTGAAAAAATCCTTTGTCTTTTTTCCAAAGAGCAAAATCCAAAGGATTTCTTTTCTTTTTATTTATCTCTACTCTTGCTCCGGCAAGCATATCTTCTAAAGAGCGTTTTGAAAGCTTACCATAATCTTTAAATTTAGAAACCTCAAAATAAACATCTCCATCAACTTCATAAGCGTAGCCTTTTTCTATTAGGCCTTGAATAAATTCAATAATATCTTTTATATGCTCTGTAACTTTCGGTTTATATGTAGGTTCTTTTACATTTAAAGCTTTCATATCTTCTTCATAGGATTTTATATATTTTTCAGCAACTTCCTTATAACTTATTCCTTCTTCCTTAGCCTTTTTTATAATTTTGTCATCAATGTCTGTATAATTTCTAACATATGTAACTTCGTAGCCTAGAAACTCTAAAAATCTATATAAAACATCAAAAACTATTGCACTTCTTGCGTGTCCCAAGTGAGCATGATCATAAACTGTAGGTCCACAGACATACATTTTCACTTTTTTACTTTCTAAAGGTTTAAATTCCTCTTTTTTTTGAGTTAAGGTGTTATAAAGTTTCATTTTTTTCCTCTCCAAAATATGTTTTTATGTTTTCTATAAGGAGCTTTAAAGCTTTTTTAGCAGCTTTCCTTCTTCTATCATTTCTTGCCTTTATAGGATCAGATTCTTTACTTTTAAATATAAACTTGTAAACCTTTATATCATCTAAAACCCTTATACCAATATACGTAAGACCAAGCTCCTTTTTATCCGTAGCCCCTGAAGGACCTGCAATACCTGTAATAGAGACTCCTAAAGATGTATCTAAAAGTTCTGTTACTCCTTTTACCATTTCATAAGCGCATTTTTCACTTACAGCTCCATAATTTTTTAAGGTTTCTTCTTTTACCTTTAAAAGCTTTTTTTTAACTTCATTACTATAGGCAACTACACTTCCTATAAAATATGAAGAAGAACCTGGAACATTTACAATTCGTGCAGATAAAAGACCACCCGTACAACTTTCTGCACATGACAAAGTAAGATTATATTTTAAACAAAGCTCCTTTAAAATTTCTTCTAAAGCCTTTTTTTTCTTCACAAAATCCTCCCTTAAACTTTATTTTTAAGTTTATTTTTAAAAAACGATATAAGCTCCTTAAATATAAGCTCTGAATAATCCCTTTCATATATCTGGGGATGTGGAATTTTTAAGAAATTAGTATTTATTTTATATAAAGGATAGGTATATACAATATCAATATCTAAATATCGAGGTCCCCAAGAGCCCTTTTTCTTTTTCCCATAAATTCTTTCCAGAGATTGAAAAAACTTTAAAGCCAAGAAAGGAGAAAAAGAAAGCTTAAATATAAAACCTTGATTATAAAAAAACTTTTGATTTTTTATTCCATGGGGCTTTGTCTTATAAAGTTTACCTTCATATAAAAGTTTTCCAAAAAGCTTTATTTTTTCTCTAGCTAACTTAAAAATTTCCTTAGAGTTTCCTACATTTCCTCCAAAAATTAAAAAATAAAACATTTACCCACCAATTCTAACCATATTTTCCTTGCAATAGTCCTTTTTTAGTTTTAAAAGCATACTTTCCTTGATTTTTATTATGCCTTTTAAAAACTCTAAAAGTTTATTTTCGTCAAAAGCACCTCTTAAAAAAGGTTTTAAGTTGTAACTTAAATCATTTAAAAGGCATAGCCTAATTTTTCCATCTGCAGAGAGTCTAAGTCTATTGCAAGTATTACAAAAGTTGTGAGATGTGGGAATAAAACCAAGCTTTAGATTTAAACTTTTTAGAAAATACCTTTTAGCAGGTCCAAAAGAATTTCTTTCAAGAGAAATAAGCTTTCCATATTTTTTTTCTATATAACTTTTAACAAATTCAACTGGTAAAAAATGATCCTTTTTATTAAAAATACCTATATCCATAAGCTCTATAAAACGAATTTCAAAATTATTCTCTGCAGCAAACCTCAAAAGAGAATCTATCTCTTCTTCCGTAAAACCTTTAATTAAAACCGTATTTAATTTTATCTTAGAAAAATACCTTTTAGCTTCAAAAAGCCCTTCCAAAACCTTACTTAAATCTCCATACGTAGTTAAACGTTTATACTTTTCCTCATTTAAAGTATCCAAACTTACATTAATCCTATCAAGACCAGCTTCCTTTAAAACCTTAGCCTTTTCTTTTAAAAAATATCCATTTGTAGTTATAGAAACATCTTTTATATCTAAAGCCTTTAATTTCTTTACTAAATTTTCTATACCCTTTCTTAAAAGAGGTTCCCCCCCAGTAAGTCTAATAGAAGATATAGGAATTATTTTTAAAAATAAACTAACAATTTTTTCAATCTCTTCATAAGTAAGAATTTCCTCATGAGGAATATACCTTATTTGACTTTTAGGTATGCAGTATCTACACGCATAGTTACACCTATCTGTAACAGATATTCTTAAATAAAGACTATCCATAAAAAACCCTCAAAATCCATTAACTTTATGCTAAAAATTATTATAACTTATATAATAAATTAAGAAAAAATAAAAATTCTTGGTTCTTATAAAATTTTTTCCAAGTAAGAAATTTAAAAATTTTTAAAAAAATTTTTTAATAAACTTGTTATTTTTATTATTTTAATTTAATAATTTTCATTATTTTAATAATCATAAAAAGGATTAATAAGATATGCTAAAATTTTTATATTTCTAAACCTTGTTTTCCAGGAGGAGATATTGAAAATAGGAGTAATAGGGACAGGATATGTGGGACTTATTCAAGCTGTGGGACTTGCAAGTTTTGATCATAAGGTAATAGGAGTAGATATAGATACTTCGAAAATAGAAAAGTTAAAACGTGGTATATCTCCTTTATATGAAGAAGGTCTAGAAGAAGTTTTAAAAAAACATGTGAATAAAAAATAAATTACAAACTTAAAAAAAATAAAAATACGGGTGTAAATATAGTATTATCAAATATAGTATTATCATATAAATATAGTAGTTTTCTACCAAAAATATTGATGGAAGCAAACAGTTTTGATATTAAAGGAAGGCTAAACGTAAAAAAGAAAAATTTGTATTTATTAAAAAAGTTAAAGGTATTTTATGTTAATAGGTTTCCGAAGAAATACATACTCGTTTTTAGTTATAATTTTTAGTACAAAACAAATAATATAAAAGCAAATGATAGTTTTAGTTTTCAAAAACTTTATTTAAGTATTTTTTTAAATCTTCGCAAACTAAAAACTGTATCGTAAATTATAAAAAAGGTAAATAATGTACCAAAAAGAAACACATACAAGAACCTTAATAAAGGCTATAAGCTGGAGAGTAATAGCAAGTTTAACAACAACAATTTTAGTATATTTGTTTTTTGGAAGATTGGATTTAGCAGCTACCGTAGGAATTTTAGAAACTTTAATAAAAATATTTTTATATTATATCCATGACAGAGCCTGGAGCAAAATTCCCTTTGGCATAAAAAAAGTAGAGCCCTTTGTAGTGTGGATGACAGGATTACCTTTATCCGGAAAAACAACTATAGCAAGGTATTTAAAAAAGCTTTTAGAAAAAGAAGGAATAAAAGTATATCATATAGATTCTTCTTACATCAGAAATCTTATTCCAGAAATAGGATATGAAAGAAAAGATAGAATAATTCATTTAAAAAGAGTTGCACATCTTGCGAAAATACTCCAAGATAATAATATAAGCACCATAGCATCTTTTGTGTCTCCATATACAGAAACTAGGGAATTTGTAAAAAATTTATGTAAAAATGTCCTTATTGTTTATGTAAAGGCAGATATAAAAACTTGTCAAAAAAGGGATTACAAAGGAGTATATAAAAAGGCACTAGAAGGAAAGATAAAAAATTTTACTGGTATATCAGATGTATATGAAGAGCCAACAGATGCTGATATTATAATAGATACTACAAAAAACTCTCCAGAGGAAGCTGCTTTAAAAATATATAAAAAAATAAAAGAGCTTTTTGTAAAATAATCTAATCAAATTTTTAAATTTAAAAGTAACACTTATTTTGCAATGTTTCCAACTATAAACCCGTAACGAGCTTGTTTAAGGAGGCATATTTTTGAGCAAGTTTATATACGAGCACAAGCATAAATTAAAAAAGGAAGATAGAATAAAAATAAAAGGACATAAACCTTGTATTATTTGGCTAACTGGCCTTTCTGGAAGTGGAAAAAGCACTATAGCAAGTGAGCTAGAATACATTTTAAATAAACTTTTTAAAGCTCATACATATATTTTAGATGGAGATAATATAAGGAAAGGATTAAATAAAGATTTAGGCTTTAGCAAAGAAGATAGAAAAGAAAACATAAGAAGAATAGCAGAAGTTGCAAAGCTTTTTGTAGATGCAGGTCTTATAGTAATTACAGCTTTTATATCTCCTTTTAGAGAAGATAGAAAATTTGCTCGTTCTTTAGTAGAAAAGGATGAGTTCATAGAAGTATTTGTAGATTGTCCACTACATATTTGCGAAAAAAGAGACCCAAAAGGTCTTTATGAAAAAGCTAGAAAAGGAATTATAAAAGATTTTACGGGAATAGATTCTCCTTATGAAGAGTCAAAAAATGCAGAAGTTCACATAAAAACTCATATAGAAGATATTTCAACCTGCGTGTATAAAATAATAAAAATACTAGTAGAAAAAAACCTTATTTCTTTAGAAAAAGCAAATATAACTTCCTTAGAAGAACTAAAAGAAAAAATAGAAAAACTTTTAAAGGAGGAAAGACTTTGATATCCTTTCATGGAGGAAAATACGTTTATCAAGTTTTAGAAGGTGAGGAAAGAGAGAAAATTTTAAATAATATAAAAAACTTTTTAAGCTTAGAAATAAGTAAAAGAAAAGCTTGTGACATAGAATTAATATGTAATGGAGCTTTTTCGCCTTTAGACCACTTTATGAATAAAGATGAAATAATGGATGTAGCTTTTAATTTAAATTTAAATGGCATTCTTTGGTCTATTCCTATTATGCTACCAGTAAATAAAGACATTTTTGAAAAAGCGCAAGAAAAAGACAAGATAATTTTAAAACATGAAAATGTGCCCTTAGCTCTTTTGGAAATAGAGGATAAGTTTACTTTAAATGAAAACGAAAAAGAAAAGATAGCAGAGGCCGTTTACAAAACAACTTCTTTGGATCATCCTGGAGTAAAAGAATTTATGAGTGAAAGTTCGTATTATTTAAGTGGTAAGGTATACCTTTTAAATCGTCCAAAAAGAGAAGAGGGGATAAAAGACTTTTACTATTTAGATCCAAAAAATACAAGACGAGAATTTGAAAAAAGAGGATGGAAAAGAATTGTAGCTTTTCAAACTAGAAATCCTATTCATAGAGCTCATGAATATATTACAAAGTGCGCTTTAGAAATTGTAGATGGTCTTTTTATACATCCACTTGTAGGACATACTAAAAAGGATGATATTCCAGCAAGTGTTCGTATGAAATGCTATGAAGTTTTAATAGAAAACTACTATAATAAGAAACGAGTATTTTTATCCGTGCTTCCAGCTGCTATGCATTATGCGGGTCCTAGAGAAGCACTACATCACATGATTATGAGAAAAAACTATGGTGCAACTCATATGATAATTGGAAGAGATCATGCTGGAGTGGGTTCTTTTTATGGTACCTATGAAGCTCAAGAATTTGTAAAAAAATACATTGATAAATTAGAAATAGAACCTCTATTTTTTGAACATGCTTTTTATTGCAAAAAATGTGAAGGTATGGCCACTACTAAAACATGTCCTCATCCTGAAAGAGACAGAGTTATTTTAAGTGGTACTAAAGTAAGAGCTATGCTTAGACAAGGTATCAAACCTCCTAAAGAATTTACTAGAGAGGAAGTCGCTGGTATTCTGATTGAATGGGCTAGAAGTGTTAGTTAGCTATATAAATAAATTAAATCAAAGAATAAAACAAGATAAATATTTTGAAGAGTTAATAAAGGGAGCTAGTACTGCTTTTATACTAAAAATATTGGGGATTATTAGTGGTTATGCTTTTACTTTACTTGTAACGAGAACTTTAGGGGCAGAAGCATGGGGTATATTTACATTATCTTTGGTAGTTTTACAAGTAGGTTCTATATTTGGAAAATTAGGAACTGATATAGCAATTTTAAGATTTACAGCTGAGTATGTCGCAAAAGGGGATATAAATGCTTTAAAGAATATTTATAAAAAAATTTTAATTCTAGTTATACCTACCTCCTTATTAGTTTCTATTATAATTTTTTTTACCTCCCCTATATTAGCCACTAAAATTTTTCATAAGGCTTATTTAACATCTTATTTTAAGTTAATAGCATTTGTTATTATCTTTTTTGTTTTATTTGCGATTCACATTGAAGCAATAAGAGGATTAGGAAAAATAAAGGAATATATGATCTTGCATCAAATAATGATATATCTATTTTCAATAATTTGCTATTTTGCTTTTTTAAAAATTTTCAATAAATATAAATTTTTACCCTTAATTTCTTATAGTATTTCTGTAGTCTCTTTAGCTATTTTTTCTATACATTTGTGGTTTAATTTTTTAAAAAAAATATATAAGAAAGAAAAACTAAAAACTCTATCTAACCCTAGGATAAAAAATATTTTAATAATTTTATTTCCTATATTTTCGTCAAATTTATTATCTTTAGTTATGGGTTGGATGGATACAATAATGCTAGGGATATTTAAATCTTCCCAGGAAGTTGGTATTTATAATGTTGTTTTTAAACTATCTTTAATAATTAGTTTCCCTTTAGTGGCGATAAATGCGATTGTTGCTCCAAAATTTGCTGAGTTATTTGGGAATAAAAATTTTAAAGAATTAAAAAAAGTTTTTGAAATTTCGCGAAAAATAGCATCCATTTTTTCTTTGCCCATATTAATATTTTTTTTAATATTTTCGAAATTTCTTTTGGGATATTTTGGAGATGAATTCATAAAAGGAAATACAGCTTTGGTAATTTTAATTATAAGTCAATTTATGAATGTTTATGTAGGAAGTGTAGGATATATGCTTCAAATGACAGGCGCTCAACATATATTTCAGAACATATTGTTATTATCAGTAGTAATAAATTTTATAATAGGATATAATATCATACCCGAATTTGGTATAAATGGTGCAGCTTTGTCATCAGCAATAAGTACTATATTATGGAATATCTTAGGATATATATATATTAAAAAGAAAATTTTTAAAGAAAATTAAAATCTCTGGCGGGAAAATGCCATTAAAAGCAATATTTAATGGATATTTTAGAAGTGGGACTACTTATATTTGGTACACTTTAAAAAAATTTAATCCTGATAAATTAGTTTTTTATGAACCACTTAATCCTAACTTGTTTATATATATTCAAAATGAAAAAGGAGAAAAAAATTCTCTTCATGGAAAGTATCTTTGGAAGGAATATCTCCAAATGGATAACGCGTTTCTTCAAAAATTAAGAATTAACCATCCAAATTTACAACATAGAACAGAAATTCCAAGGAATTATAAAATTTTGCTTGATTATTTAGAAGTTTTTAACTCTATAAATAGAGATGTAATTTTACAAACAAATAGACTACACTTTTATTATAAAATTATAGCTGAAAAATATAATATTCCAATTTTTCATATTATTAGAGATCCAATTGAAGTATATCTATCCTTAATTAATACGAGATATCATAACTTCCCTTTTTTTAATAAAATAATTTATAACACAAATCCGTTTAATATCAAAGATATTGCGGTATATATATATATGTATTATGGAATCCCATATTATCTAAATGCGAACAGAATAAAGGAATTTTTTTATTTTCATAATAGAAAAAAAATGTTTTTGGTAACTTGGATCATTTGTAACTATGAAGCAATAAAATTTTTGGAAGATATTAATTCTTTGGAAACATTAATAAATTATAATAAAATGCTATATGATAAATCTTTTATAAATTGTTTGGAAAAATATAATATTAAATTTGAAATATTATCTTTCAGAAAAAAATATATAGAATCTAAACTATATAAAAGTTTACAGAGAGATTTTGAAAAGTTAGC
The DNA here is from genome assembly GCA_027002265.1 of Aquificota bacterium. Lineage (GTDB taxonomy): Bacteria > Aquificota > Aquificia > Desulfurobacteriales > DQVG01 > DQVG01. The sequence goes on from JAMOTM010000030.1 coordinate 13,585, forward strand.
TCAAGAGCTTGATTTAAAAGAGAAATATTTTTATATATTGGACAAATGCTTTTAACTAGAAAAAATTTAAAAATTCTCCGTTTTATATGTTTTTATTTGTTAATAATTTCTTTATTATTTTTTTCAGGACAATTTTCTTTCTATTTCTTTTCACTAATTCTTCTTCTTTTAATTTTTGAATATATAAATAAAAAAGAATATTTTAATCCAATAATTGGATTTTCGCTAGGCTTTATAATTTATTTTTGTATACCATACTTTTTTTTCAATAATGGATATTACCAATATATTTTGGATTATAAAATTAAACTTTTTATAATATCTTCCTTTTTTTCTTATTTGATAGGATCTTTTATGTTTTCTTTACTTTTTTTAAAGAAAAGGAGGAATAATTTTTTTATTATACAAAAATTAAATTTTTCCCAGAAAAAATTGAAAATATTAGGTGTTATAATCATTTTTGTAAAAATTCTTCATCTACTTTCAGGTTATAAAACTACTATTATATCAGCTATAGGAAAATCAGGTATAGCTGATATTTTTATCGTTTTTATAAATATTACAACATTTGTTTACATGAACTTAATTTCATATTTCATTCTAAAAATAAAAAAAAGTAAAACGTTATTACTTTTATTTTTCTGTATTTTATTTTTAGATATATTTTATGGATCAAAATTTAGAATATTACTTGATTTTAGTCCACTAATATTTTGGTATTTATATTTCTATAAAACTTTATCTATTAAATATATTATTGTTTTATTTGTTATTATCCTCATCTCTTTTTCATTTTCATTAGCTATAAGAACACATAAATATCTTGCTTATAGCAATTCTTTTTCTCAAATAGGTTATTTAGCTGTGATTTTATTAAAAAATTATTCCTTTCATATTTTTGATCTTATAATAGGACGATTAAATATGTTAGAACCGCTAATTAGAATATTTGATAACAAAAATCTTACAACAAAATTTTTATCCCACTATCCTTTAAATAATACTATATTTCCACTTTTTTTTATATCCTTTATTCCTCGCTTTATTTGGCATAATAGAATAGACTCTAATCCTGGTGGTTATTTTGGATATGTTTTTGGATGGACTAGTAGTTACAAAGATGCGTATGTATCAGCTTCTTTAATAGGGGAATTTTTTATTAATTTTAGTTGGTATTCATTGTTATTAATTTTTTGTTTAGGTTTTCTACATCAACTTATTTATCAAATATTCTTTAACAAAAGTAGAAAATTTATATTTAAAATTATATATCTTTATTTCTTTATTTACGTAGTTCTTTCGGGTGTAGAATCATACTTTGTTATAAGATATAATATTTTCATAAAAAATTCTATCTTAATGTTTTTAATATATACCATTATATTTCAAATTCTAAAAGTACATAGGAAGAAGAAAGTATGAAAATACTTATGATTACACCTACTTACTATCCCAAAATAGGAGGTATAGAGAATCATATAAAAGAATTATCTTATTATTTGTCCAAGAATAATCACAAGGTATCTATAGTTGTAGTAAATCCAAACATAACTGATTATAAAAAAAGTTTTCTATTTGGAATAGAAACACATTATATTAAAGCTATAGGGAGGTATCCCTTTATATTTTTTCAAAATCTTAATAATTTTCTAAAATTAAAAATGTACGATATAATACATATCCATGATCCACATTTAGCTGGAATAAGTTTTCATTTTTACTATAACAAATATAATTTACCAAAAATTTTAAGCACTCATGGTGGAATTTTTCATACAAATAAATTTAAATCATTAAAGAAAGTTTATTGGAAAACAGTCGCAAAATTATTAATTAGACAATATTCTAAAGTTATATGTGTTAGTAAAAGTGATTATGAAAAATATAAATCATTAACAAATAATTTAGAAATTATTGAGAATGGAATAAATGTTAGTAAATTTTCAAAAATATATTCATTATTCTCAAAGGCTCCAAATAAAAGTTTTATATATTTTGGTAGATTTTCTAAAAATAAGGGAATAGAAAATTTACTTAAGGTCTTTGAAATTTTATTCAAAAAAGATAATGAAATAAAATTAACTTTAGTAGGTAAATCTGAGACGGAAGAAATAAATAAATTGCTTCAATGTTTTCAATTAAAGTATCCAAAAAATATAAAAATATATCCTTTTTTAGATGAAGATGCTTTACTGAGAATTTTATCTCAACATAAATTTTTTATAAGTGCAACAAAATATGAAGGTTTTGGTATATCAATACTAGAGGCTGCAGCTTCTGGTAGAATAGTTATAGTAAATAATATTTCTCCCATAAATAAAATTTTTAATAAAGATGAAGTATTTTTTGTTAATTTTAATAATATTGAGGAAACAGTAAAAAATATTTTAAACATTTTATCGTTATCTAATTTACAATTTGATAAAATTAGAAAAAAGGCTTTTAATAAAGTTAAAAGTTATAGCTGGGAAAATACTGTACAAAAAATTGAAAAGCTGTATTTTGAGGTTATAAATGTCTGATTTATCCGTTATTATTTTAACGTATAATGAGGAAAAACATATAGAAAGATGTATAAAAAGTTTGAAACCTTTTGCTAAAGAGATTTTTATTGTAGATTCTTACTCAACCGATAAAACACTTGAAATTGCTGAAAAATTAGGTGCAAAGATTTATCAAAATAAATGGATTAATTATGCAAATCAGTTTCAATGGGCTCTAAATAATTGTCCAATAAAAACAAAATGGGTTATGAGAATGGATGCCGATGAATATGTTTTACCATCGTTAGCGTTGGAAATAGAAAATAAACTTTCCACTCTTCCGGAGGATATTACTGGAATTTATATAAAAAGAAGAGTTTATTTTTTAGGTAAATGGATAAAACATGGGGGTTACTATCCTACCTGGCTTTTAAGAATATGGAGATATGGTTGTGCTAAAATTGAACAACGTTGGATGGATGAACATATGAAATTATTAAAAGGACGAGCTATAAAATTTGAAAATGATATAGTAGATGAAAATTTAAATAATATTTCATGGTGGATAAATAAACATAATAATTATGCTACTAGAGAAGCTATAGACTTATTAAATATGATTTATAAGTTTAAAAAATATGATGAAATACCCGCTAAATTTTTTGGAAGTCAAGAGCAGCGAAAAAGATGGTTAAAGAATAAATACGCAAACTTACCGTTATTTATAAGACCTATTTTATATTTTATTTATAGGTTTTTTATTAAAGGTGGTTTTTTGGATGGAAAAGAAGGAATTATTTGGCATTTTTTACAGGGTTTTTGGTATAGATTTTTAGTTGATGTAAAAATTTTTGAAATAGAAAAATTTAGAAAGAAATACAAGTTAACTATTCCTGAAGCAATAGAAAAATTGCATAATATAAAAATTTAAAATTTATTTAAGGGAGGGAATCTTTAATGTATATATTAGGTATAAACGCTTTTCACGGCGATTCTTCGGCAGCTTTGTTAAAAGACGGAAAAATTGTAGCTGCTGCCGAAGAAGAAAGATTTGTCAGAAAAAAACATTGGGCCGGTTTTCCTAAAAAATCAATAGAGTATTGTCTTAAAGAAGCTAATATTAATCTATCGGATATAGATTATATTGCAATTAACAAAAATCCGAAGGCTAATATTGGAGAAAAATTAAAATTTATTTTGTTAAAAAAACCGGATATAAAATTTCTTTTAAACAGGTTAAAAAATATTAAACAATTGGAAAATATTGAAAATATAATAGAAAAAACTTTCAATATTACTTTTAAAAAAAAAGTGGAATATATAGAGCATCATAGAGCTCATATGGCTAGTTCTTTCTTTGCTTCTACTTTTGAAAAATCTGCTATTTTATCTGTTGATGGATTTGGAGATTTTGTAAGTACTGCTTTTGGATATGGTGAAAAAAATAAGATTGAAATATTTAAAAAAATTTACTTTCCCCATTCTTTAGGTATTTTTTATCAGGCTATAACTCAATTTTTAGGATTTTGGAATTATGGCGATGAATATAAGGTAATGGGCTTATCTGCGTATGGAAAACCTATTTATATGGATATAATGAGAGATATTGTAATATTAAAAGATGATGGAACTTTTGAACTTAACCTAAAGTATTTTAGACATCACAAGGAAAATATTGAATATGAATGGAGCGACACAGTTCCTTATGTAGGGCAATTGTTCAGCGAGGAACTTGAAAAAGTTTTAGGCCCTGCCCGAAAAAAAGAAGAACCTATAACTGAGCATCACCAAAATGTAGCCGCTTCTGTGCAAAAGATGTTTGAGGAAGCCGTTTCACATATACTTAATTATCTTTATAAAGAAATAGGAATAGAAAATATTTGCTTAGCTGGTGGAGCTGCGATGAATTCCGTTATGAATGGAAAAATATATACTTTAACACCTTTTAAAAAAGCGTTTATTCCAGCTGGAGCTGCGGATAATGGTGGAGCTATCGGCAGTACTTTAGATGTTTGGTGTGAAGTGTTAAATAGAGAGAGAGTCTATAGGATGGAACACGCTTATCTTGGACCATCTTTTAGTGAAAACTATATTTCTAACGTTCTTGATAATAATAAAAAAATTTTAAATGAAAATAAATGCGAAATAAATTTTATAGAAAATGAAAATAAGCTTTGTAATCTAGTAGCTCAGTATATATCTGAAGGAAAAGTGGTAGGTTGGTTTCAAGGAAGAATGGAATGGGGTGCTCGAGCGTTAGGAAATAGATCTATTTTAGCAGATCCCCGCAGAAAAGATATGAGAGATATTTTAAATTTAAAAATAAAACATAGAGAACCTTTCCGTCCATTCGCTCCTACAGTACTTAGGGAATATGTGAATGAATATTTTGAAATAGAAGATGATGTACCATTTATGGAAAAGGTTTTTCCAATAAAAAAAGAAAAACATAATATTATTCCTGCTGTTACCCATGTAGATGGAACAGGTAGATTGCAGACTTTGAAGGAAGAACAAAATCCAAGATATTATAAGTTAATTAAAAAGTTTGAAAATATAACTGGTATTCCTATAGTACTTAATACATCTTTTAATGAAAATGAACCTATTGTTTGTACACCAGAAGAAGCTTTAGATTGCTTTTTAAGAACAAAAATGGATGTTTTAGTTTTAGAGCGATTTGTAATTAAAAGAAAATAGCAATTACTAAGTATTCCAGGATTTTGAAAATGAAGATAAGCATAATAACAGCTGTTTTAAATAGAAAAAACGAAATTGAAGAAACTTTAGAATCTTTAAAAAATCAAACTTATAGAAATATTCAACATATTATAATAGATGGTGGTTCCACAGATGGAACTTTAGATATTTTAAAAAATTATAAAAGTACCGTTAAAGACTATGAAATTATTTTAATGTCGGAAAAGGATAAAGGTTTATACAATGCACTAAATAAAGGTGTAAGTTTAGCTACTGGAGAAATCATCGGTATTTTACATGCAGGAGATTTATTTGCTCATAATAAAGTTTTGGAAAAAGTAGTAAATTCGTTCAAGGAAAAAAATTTCATAGATGGAGTTTACGGAGATGTAGAGTTTTTTAATGAAAGTGGTAAAACTGTTAGAATTTCGAAACTTGGGGATTTTGATTATAAAAAAATTTTGATAGGCTGGCATCCAACGCATCCAACATTATTCTTAAGAAAATACGTTTATGATAATTTGGGTTTTTATAGAGAAGATTTTGATATAGCCTCCGATTACGAATTCATTTTAAGAGTTATTTTAAAAGGAAAATATAAATTGTTTTACTTAAATGAAATATTGGTAAAAATGAGAACAGGAGGTAAAAGCGGACAATCGCCTAGAAAGTTTATAAAAAAATTTATTGAAGATTGGAAAATTGTAAAGGAATATAATTTACCTTTTTATACAGTCTTATTAAAAAAACTAATAAAAATTTCAGAAATTTTAAGGGTATTTAAAATTTAAAAAATAGAATTTTTATGTAAAAAATTTATCACCAGGAGTTTCTAAAAATGCCAAAAAAGAAAAAAGCTTTGATTACAGGTATTACAGGTCAAGATGGGGCATATTTAGCTGAATTTTTGTTAAAGAAAGGTTATGAGGTTCATGGTATTAAAAGGAGAACTTCTTTATTTAATACAGCTAGAATAGATCATTTATATAAGGACCCCCATGAGGAAGATGTTAATTTTTTTTTACATTATGGCGATATGACTGATAGCTTAAATTTAGTTAGGCTTATTGAAAAAATTCAGCCAGATGAAATATATAATTTGGCTGCTCAATCTCATGTTTGGGTTTCTTTTGAACAACCAGAGTATACTGCAAATTGTGATGCTCTTGGAACTCTTAGAATTTTAGAAGCTGTTAGGCTTTTAGGTTTAAAAGATAAAACAAAAATATATCAAGCTTCCACTTCTGAGCTTTATGGAAAGGTTCAGGAAATACCTCAAAATGAAAAAACTCCTTTTTATCCCAGAAGTCCTTATGCTGTGGCTAAGCTTTATGCTTATTGGATTACAGTAAACTATAGAGAAGCTTATGGACTTTTTGCTTGTAATGGAATACTGTTTAACCACGAGAGCCCGATACGTGGAGAAACCTTTGTAACAAGGAAGATTACAAGAGGTGCCACTAGAATTTTATTTGGACTAGATAAGAAAATATATCTTGGAAATTTAAATGCAAAAAGAGACTGGGGACACGCCAAAGATTATGTAAGAGGCATGTGGCTTATTTTACAACAGGATGAACCAGATGATTATGTTTTAGCTACCGGAAAAACTCATGAAGTTAGAGAATTTGCTAGAAAAACTTTTGAAAAATTGGGTTTTACCTTAGAATTTAAAGGTAAGGGGATAGATGAAAAAGGAATTATTACTTCTTTTGATGAGGGCGCACTAGAAAATACTTTAAAACTCGCAAATATAAAAAATATTAAACCTTTAATAGAGAATGCTAAAAAACTTGTTGATAAAGTAGTTATTGAAGTAGACCCAAGATACTTTAGACCTGCAGAAGTTGATATTTTAGTTGGGGATCCATCTAAGGCTATGAAGAAGCTTGGATGGAGACCAGAACATACTTTTGATGATCTTGTTATGGATATGGTTATAGGAGATTTAAAAAGTAATTATAAAGAGCTTTTGTTAAAAGAATTAGGATTTGAAGTAATTCCAAGTTGTGAACTTTAAAATAAAAAGAAGGTGAAAATAAATGGAAAAAACGGCTAAAATCTTTGTGGCAGGTGGAACGGGTCTAGTTGGAAGCGCTATTATTAGAAATTTAACAAAGAAGGGATATAAAAATATTGTTTCAAACTACCATAATAGGAAACCTACTGAAAATTTAGAAATAAAATGGGTAAAGCTTGACTTAACAAATCAAAAAAATGTAAAAGAATTTTTTGATAAAGAAAAAATAGACTATGTTTTTCTAGCTGCAGCTAAAGTAGGTGGTATATACGCTAATAATATATATAGAGCCGATTTTATATATCAAAATTTACAGATTCAAAATAATGTAATTCATGAGAGCTACAGACATAATGTAAAAAAACTTCTTTTTTTAGGAAGTACTTGTATATATCCTAAATTTGCAAAACAACCAATAAAAGAGGAAGAGCTTTTAACTGGGGAACTTGAATATACAAATGAACCTTACGCTATTGCAAAGATTGCTGGTTTAAAATTGTGTGAAAGTTATAACATTCAATATGGAACAAATTTTTTATGTGTAATGCCAACAAATTTATATGGGTATAATGATAATTTTGATTTGGAAACATCTCATGTGTTACCTGCTCTTTTAAGAAAAATACATTTAGGAAAACTTTTGGAAAAGGATAATTTTGTAGGAATAAAAAAAGACTTATTAAACTTTCCTATAACGAGTTTAAAAGAAAAAAATATCAATATTGAGTCTTTAAGCGAAAATGAACTCTTATCTATTTTAAAAAACTATGGAATATACAAAAAAAATGGAAAAGTATATGTTGAAATTTGGGGAAGTGGAAGTCCTAAAAGAGAGTTTCTATGGACGGATGATTTGGCAGACGCTTGTATATATTTGATGGAAAATTATAGTTATCTGGATATTTTAAAAATCATTTATGGGGAGGATAGGATAAATACAAATAACCTTTTAGATCTTGTAAAAAGGGGTTTTGAAATTAAAAATACTCATATAAATATCGGTACGGGTGAAGATATTTCTATTAAAGATTTAGCATATTTGATAAAAAATATTTTAAATTTTAAAGGGGAATTTTATTTTAATACCTCAAAACCCGATGGAACTCCCCGAAAAGTAACAGATATAGCTAGACTAAAAAAATTAGGATGGGAACCTAAAACATCTTTAGAAGAGGGTATAAGAAAGCTCTATGAGTGGTATATATCTAGACAAAAAAATCTTTAAGGTGATTGTTAAAAATGCTCCTTTGGTATCTATAGATTTAATAATAGAACATAATAATAAATTTTTGCTTGGACTTAGAAGAAATAAACCTGCAAAAAATTTTTATTTTGTTCCAGGTGGCAGAGTGTTAAAAGGAGAAACTTTAAAAGAAGCTTTTTCCAGAATTTCGTTTAATGAAATAGGTATTTCTTTGGAATTTGAAAGAGCAAAATTTTTAGGTGTATATGAACATTTTTATATAGAAAGTATTTTTGGAGAAGATATTTCAACTCACTATATTGTGCTTGCCTATCATATTATTCTTTCAGAGGAGGAAGCAAAAAAAATATCTTTAAATAATCAGCATAGTAAGTATAAATGGTTTAGTATTAAGGATATATTAAAAAACTCTAAAGTTCATAAGTACACAAAGAATTATTTTATTAATATTCCATAATTTTATTTAGTATATTAAATAAAAGGTAAAATTTTGTGAAAGGATAGGAAATCATGAAAACAATAATTCTAGCTGGTGGAAGTGGAACGAGATTGTTTCCTTTATCAAGGAAAAATTATCCCAAGCAGTTTTTAAAAATAAAAGATAAATATTCTTTTTTTCAAAAAACTATTATTAGAAACTTAAAAATAGTAAATCCAGAAGATATTTTAATTATTACAAATAAAAATTATGAATTTTTAATAAATAATGATTTGGAAGAGCTTGTGAAAGATGGTATTTTAAAAAAGGAAGACAAAGAAAAAATAAATATAGTTTTTGAACCTGTAGGACGAAATACAGCACCTGCCATAGCTTTTGGAGTAAAATTTCTTTTGGAAAAGCTAAATATAGATAAAAAAGAGGTTATTTTTGTATCTCCCTCTGATCATTTAATATCTCCGATAGAAAAATTTTCGTTTTATATAAAGGAAGCAGAAAAGATAGTTAATAAGGAATATATAGTAACTTTTGGAATAAGACCTACTAAAGTAGAAACGGGATATGGATATATAGAGGTTGATTTTAATAAAAAAATAGAAAATGGATATAAAGTAGTAAAGTTTCATGAAAAGCCTGATTTTGAAACAGCTAAAAAATATTTAGAAAGCGGAAACTTTTATTGGAATAGTGGTATGTTTATGTTTTCTATAGATACTTTCTTAGAAGAACTTAAAAAGTATTCTCCT
>JAMOTM010000031.1 GCA_027002265.1 Aquificota bacterium
CGAGTGCTCTTGATAATGAGACTGAAAATAAAATAATGGATGAGATTTATAAAATAGGAAAAGATAAGACAATGATTGTAGTAGCACATCGTCTCTCAACTCTTGATAGATGCACAAGAATTATAAAACTTGAAAAAGGGAAAATAGATGAATAAGCTTATTTTTAATTTTAGACGTATTAAATCTAAAATTGCTAAAAGATTTGATGGGTTTTTGATGGATTATGGAAGGGAGATTTTAGAAGTTAATGAATGTAATAAAAAAATAAAAGAACTTTTATCGTCAAAAGAGCCTGTTTTTATTGGCAGGATTGGTGATGGAGAGATGAGGGTAATTGAATTTTATTTAAACGGTTGGAAATATACAGATGATTTAAAATATAAACTTGAAAATAATATGGGTTTTTTTCCAGCAAATGATGAATATATAGATAAAATGGCTAAAATTTATATTGAAAGCTTAGAAAAAATTGATTTATTAGGAGTTTGGTTTAATCCTTATGAAGATATAGTAGTTAAAAACTTTACAAATGCAATTTTGTGTAGAAGAAAAAATTTAGAGCCTTTTTTTTATGATAGTCCTTGGAGTGAAGCGTTAAAAGGTAAAAAAGTTTTAGTAATTCATCCATTTAGCGAAAGTATAAAAAAACAATATCAAAAAAGAAAATTTCTTTTTGAAAATCCTAAAATTTTACCAGAATTTGAGCTTGATGTTTTAAAAGCTGTACAAACAATTGCTGGAAATAGGGATGAGAGATTTAAAACTTGGTTTGAAGCACTTGAATATATGAAAAAAGAAATTGAAAAAAGAGATTTTGATATAGCAATAATTGGAGCTGGGGCGTATGGATTTCCTCTTGGAGCTTTTATAAAAAGTATTGGTAAAAAAGCTTTTCATTTAGGTGGTGTTACTCAAATGCTTTTTGGGATAAGAGGGAATAGATGGGATAAGGATATAAAATACAAAAATTTACCGAATACTTATTGGATTAGAGCTATTGAAAAACCAAAAAATTATGAAAGGGTAGAAAATGGGTGTTATTGGTGATAAGAGAATAAGATTACTTTTAAAATATATTTTGTCTTTTAGACTTTTAAAATATATGGCAAAAATTATGGTGGAATATCTTGAAGAAGAAGGATGGATTAAAAGTTTTTTTCTAAAAAAACCTGTGGATAAAAACGGAGAACCTATTGCATGGGTTACTTACTCTTTTTTGCATTTTATAACTCCAAGACTAAATAATAATTTAAGTGTTTTTGAGTATGGTGTTGGAAATTCTACTTTGTTTTATGCAAAAAGAGTAAAAGAAGTGGTTAGTGTAGAGCACAATGAAGGTTGGTTTAAATATATAAGAGATAATCTAAAAAAAGAAAATATTACTTTATTTTTAGAAGCTGATAAAGACTCTTATATTCAAGCTATTAAAAAGGTCAATAAAAAGTTTTCTATAGTTGTAGATGGTATTTATAGACAAGAAGCTCTTAAATATTGTGTTGATTTTTTAGAAGACAATGGAGTTGTTATTTTGGATGATTCACAAAGAAAAGAGTATAAAGAAGCAATTGAGTTTTTATTGCAAAAAGGATTTAAAAAGCTTGATTTTTGGGGACTTGCTCCTTTGATTACATTTAATAGATGTACTTCCGTTTTTTATAAAGAGAGTAATTGTCTAGGAATTTAGAGTGAATATTTTGCATATTGTTGGAGGAAACTTAACAAACGGAGCTGCAAAAGGAGCTTATTTACTTCATAAAGCGTTAAGAGAAAAGGGGGTTGAGAGTAAAATTTTTACAAATAGTAAAATTACCTTTGGGGATAAAGATATAATAAGCGTTGGAGCTT
>JAMOTM010000032.1 GCA_027002265.1 Aquificota bacterium
AGTTATTTATAATGGAAAATTAAAGTTTCCAAAAGAGCAATATGAAAATGACAAACCTAAAAAAAATAAAATAGCTCAGAAAAATGAGGGACTTTGTGGAGTTTGTTATGTAAAAAGAAGATATGGAGATGTAAAAAAAGGCAAGTTTGATTCTACTGCTGATATAGCTTTAATGCATATTTTTGAGAAAGTAAAAAGAAAGGAATTTAGATTATTAAATAAAAACTCTCAACTCTTTTTTAGAGAAAATTTAACTGAAAAATATCTAAAAGAGCAAGGATTATTAGGAAATAAAAAATTAGAAGACTTTTTAAAAGAGTGGGAAAAATTTAATAAATTGCTTAAAGAAAAGAACTTCAAACAAACTTCTTATTATGCTGTTATTATGTTTGATGGTGATAGTATGGGAGAATGGCTGAGTGGCAAGAATTTAAACGCAGATATAAAAGAGTTTCATAGATTTATGAGTAAGAGATTATCCCTTTATTCTATGGAAGCAAAAGAGATTGTGAAATTTCCAAAAGGAGAAGCAGTATATGCAGGTGGAGATGACTTTTTGGGGTTTGTGAATTTGAACTATTTGTTTGAAGTTTTGAAAGATTTAAGAGAAAAATGGGATGAGATTGTAAATAAACTTTTACAAGAAAATTTTGAATTGAAAAAAGATTTTACTTTTTCTGCCGGGGTTGTGGTGGCTCATTATAAAACTCCTCTTGCATATGTTTTAGGAAAAGTCAGAGAAGCTGAAAAAACAGCAAAAGAATTTAATAATAAAAGAAAAAATGCTATTACTTTTACGGTTTTAAAAAGAAGTGGGGAGATTAGAAAGGCAAGTATAGGGTTTGAAAAGTTGGATAATTTAGTTGGAGTTCAAAAGAGATTAAAGAATTATTCTGATAGTTTTATCAGTAAGCTTGAAAAAGAGTTTAGTTTGATGAATGAAGTTGATTGGTATATGGTTGAAGTTGAATTAAGAAGATTATTAAAAAAATCAGAAATTTTTGATGATGAAATAGTAGAGAAACTTGATAATCTTTTTGAAAATTTTAATGATTTTTCTCATTTATTGAATTTTATAAAATTTTTAAATAGGGAAGTCCAATGATTATAAAATTAGAAGCAATAGATACTCTTTTTTTTAGGGATGGGAAGCCTTTTGGAAGCAGTGATGATAACTGGGCCGAGAGTTTAAATTTTCCAAGTTTATCGGTAATTTATGGAGCAATTAGAAGTGCTTATTTTTCTCAAAATAATTTAGATTTTAGTTTGGCTAATACAGATAAGGATATTACTAAAAATTTAAGAGTTAATGGGGTTTATTTTTACAGTGAGAAAGAAAATGATTTGATGTTTAAAGTGCCACAAGATTTGTATATTAGCAATGAAAAATTGAAGTTTTTTCATTTAAAAGAGAATATTTCTACTTCAAATAATTTAGATTTTATCTTTGAAGCAAAAGATAATGATATTGACAAAAAAGATGTTTTTTTATTTTATTCGGCATTTCAAGATTATATTGAAATTTATGAAAATGAATTTGAGTATGAAAAGATAGAGAACTTCTTAAAAACAGAGGCAAAAATTGGGATAGGGCTTAATAGAAGTATTAAAAATGTTGAAGAGGGTAAAATTTATAGAATTGGAGCGAAGAGATATAAAAATTTATCTTTGGTAGTTGATTTTGAAGGTATAGAATTGAAGAAAAAAGGGCTTCTTAGGTTAGGAGGTGAAGGTAAAGCAGTATCCTATGAAGAGTTTAATGAGTTAGATATTCCAAAAATAGATAAAATGAGTGGAGATATTTTTAAAATGTATCTTTTAACTC
>JAMOTM010000033.1 GCA_027002265.1 Aquificota bacterium
ATAATTTTAAAACCATGAAATTCAAGAGTTTACAAACTATCTACCCAATTTTTTTAAAATATCTTTTTTTGGAAATTTAACAAAAAGTGGTCTTCCATGAGGACAAGTAATTTGACCACTTGAAAGAACTTCCAAAATAATTTCTTTTATTTCTTCTAAGCTCATCTTTCCTTTTTTTACAAGAGCGTATTTACAAGCAGTTTTTTCATCCAGATTTAAAAAAACACTATTATAAATTTCGAAAATCAAATGAAAATCAAAATAATACACATACTCTTTTGTATAGCCTACAATAATATCTTCATCCAAATATCCAAGAAGCTTTAAATCAAAAATGTTTTCTTGTTCCTCTTTTAATAAAAAACGCTCTTTAGAATAAAAAGGATAAACTTTTTTTCCAAAAATATCTTTTAATTCTTCTTTTATTAAATCTTCAATAGCTTTGGATGTAAATTCAAATTTGTCTTTGTAGGGGCTTATATGAATATCAATATAAGCAGGAGGAATATCTAAAATTACAATTATATTTTTATAGAAATTCTTTATGTTTTTTAAAAACTTATTTTCAAAAATTTTAAAATCCATAGGTCTTTTATTAACTATAAACAGATTTTCCAGTCCTTTGATTTTTTCGGAAGTATAAAAAATAGAAAAATATTTTCCTTTTATAGTTTCAAAAGATTTACCTTGAAAGATAAAATTTAGTTTTTCCTTGAAACTTAAGAAAGGTAAGTTAAAAAGTTCTTTTTTAGTTTTCAAGGTAAAAGAAACATCATAAACTAAGTAATAAGCAAGTAGAAGGTTTTTTACAAAAGATAAAAATTTACTTTCCTTTAAACCTTTTCTTCGAGCAGGAAAATTGAAAAACAAATCTTCTACTAAGACTAAAGTTCCCTTATTAAATGGAAAAGGTTTATGAACAGTTATTTTTCCTTCAACACTTTTTAAAAGACCGCCCACTTCTTCTTTTTCATATCTTGATTTTATAGTAAGTTTTGAAACTAAAGAAATAGAATATAAAGCTTCCCCTCTATATCCTAAACTTTTTATGTTTTTTACGTCCTCTAAAGATGAAATTTTTGAAGTATAAAATCTTTTTATAGCATTTGGCAGATCTTCATAAGGAATTCCTATACCATTATCTTTCACTTTAAAAGAAAATGGAGAAGTTATATCAATTTCTATATTTTTCGCATTTGCATCTAAAGCATTTTCAATAAGCTCTTTTATAACTTGATTTGGAGTTGGAGTTCCTTGAGCTGCAGATATATAAGCTTTCACCTCAGAAGGTAAAGGTTTTATTATCAATTTAGCTACTCCCTTTTTAAAAGCTTAAACAAATTTAGACAATAATTTTGATAATCACAATATCCACATAAAGCTTTATTTTTTCTTCTGTAAAATTCAAAATCTTTTATATTTACTACCTCAAAGATATTTTTGTAAATTAATTTTTCTTCAACTTCTAACAATTTATTTTTTATCTTTTTAAAAATTTTATAGCCATCAAAATCTTCAAAACGTTTAGAAATTAATTTTCCATCTTTTACTATAAAAAAGCTGATAGTAAAGTTTTTTTCTTGAGTTTTTAAAGCTACTAGGCTTGCATACCAAAAAAGTTGTAAAGAACTTTTTTCCTTTAAAGTTTTTAGAATTTTTTTTAAGGAGCGATTATTCAAAATCCCGGTAGTTTTATGATCTATAATTCTAATTCCATCTTTATCTTTTAAAATAAGATCTACTTTTCCCCGAATAAAAACATTTTTATTTTCGTAATTTAAAGGAACATAATCTTCAGAAGCCCCATACGCCTTTTCTACTTCAAATAAATTTCCATTATCCTTTATATTTTTTACAAAATTTAAAATATTTGCTGCATATTTTTTAAAGTAATTTATATCAAATAGGGGCTCATAATTTTCTTTTATATATTTAGCCAAATTAAAAAGGTTTTTTTCTTTTAAAGAAATAGGTTTTGTTAAAAGTTTTTCTATTACTAAATGAACGCCATTTCCAAAGGCAAGATATTTGTTTCTTTTTGGTTCAATTTTATATACATACCTAAAGAAAAATTTTATAGGACAAGATTTAAATGTATCATATTTTGAGAAGGACCAAGGACGCAAATTTTCCAAAGATACCCTTTTTTCATAATTAATTTCTATTAAATCCTCAAAAAAAGTTTTTTGATACATTTGGGAAATTCCTAGTTTTTTAATAAGGTTTAAATAAGAAAACTGATATATTATTTTATAAAGATGTTAAAAGAAACAAAATTATGGTGGGACGGGCAGGACTCGAACCTGCGACCTCCACCTTGTCGGGGTGGCGCTCTCCCACTGAGCTACCGTCCCACAAGAACTGAAAACAATTATCCCTGAACTACATCCCATTCAAATCTGCGCGCAAAAATACCTTTTAAATATCTACTTTCAGGAATTTGTAAAACAAAAGGATGATCCTTAGCTTGATATGTAGTGTAAAGAATTCTTAAAGGGGTTCTTGCATCTTGAGCAGCAGATAAAAGAATTTCTTCTAAAATCCAAGGGCTTACATGGTGAGAGCAAGAATAAACAGAAATTTTCCCACCTTTAGGAAGCATTTTTAATCCTCTTAAAAATAGCTCTTTATATCCTCTTTTAGCACCTTCTACATAAGCCTTTTTCTTTGCAAAAGCTGGAGGATCTATAACTATTGAATCAAACACTTCTCCATCTTTTTGCATATTTCTTAAAATTTCAAAACAATCCCCTTTTATAAAAGTACATTTTTCATAAACATTATTAAGCTTTGCATTTTCCTTAGCTAAATCCAAAGCAAGCTCAGAAGAGTCTACAAATACTGCTTCTTTAGCTTTTCCAATAATTAAGGCGTGTAAACCAAAACCACCTACATGACAAAAGGCATCTAAAAATCTATCTCCTTCATCTACAAACTCTTTAGCATGTAAAAGCTTATTTTCTCTTTGATCTAAAAAATATCCTGTTTTTTGTCCACCTTTTATTTGAGTTATTATTTTTATTCCATTTTCTTTAATAAAAACAGTTTCTGGGGTTTCACCATAAATTTGCTCTTCCTTTGGCTCTAAACCTTCTATTTCCATAGCAGTAGGCGTGGATTTTTCGTAAATGGACTTAGGTTTTAAAACTTTAATAAGAGCATTTATTATCATATCCTTTAGTAAGGTAATTCCATAGGTACAAAATTGAACCACCGCGTGGTTATCATATACGTCGCAAATAAATCCAGGAATATAATCAGCTTCAGAATGAATAAGTCTAAAGGCCGTATTTTCTCTGTATATTCCCGGAACTACTTTTTCTCTATATTTTAAAGCTTGAGAAATTCTTCTTACAAAAAACTCTTCATTAATCTCCTCGTTTTTATCAAAAGATAACAAGCGAATAGTTATGTAAGATTCAGGATTTATATAACCTTTAGCTAAAAATCTTCCTTTAAAATCTCTAACTACACAAAGTTCACCTTTTTTTGGCTTTCTTGAAAAAGATAAAATATCATTTTTCTTTACCCAAGGATAACAAGCTCTTATTTTCTTCTCTCTTCCAGGTCTAACTGTAACATGAAGCATTTTTCATACCTTTTTAATTTATTTTTCATTTTTGCCTTATTAAATTATAATTTAAAAATATTAAAAGATTTAATATTTTCAAGCTTTAAATATCTTATTTTTATTCAAACTTATTTAAAATTTCCCAAAAGGTGGCTTTTGAGAAAATGGTGATGAAGAACCAAATCCAGAAGATATACCTGAGCTGGCTCCTTTTCCTAAAATATGTTTAAGTTCATCTGGATTAGGAGATACTCCAAGTGCAATATCTAAATCTATATATCCTTCTCTTATAAGCTCAGCAAGTCTTTGATTCATAGTTATCATTCCAGTTTCCTTTTGTCCAGATTGCATAAGAGGATAAATTTGATATATCTTATTAGAACGAATTAAATTTCTAATTGGCATATTTGGAATAAGAATCTCATAAGCTAAAACTCTACCACCTTTTTTAGAAGGTAATAATCTTTGGGAAATAATACCTTGTAAAACAAAGGATAATTCCATTAAGATCTGATTTTGTTCAGCTTCGTCAAAAACTCCTACAATTCTATTAATAGTTTCAATAGCACTATTTGTATGTAATGTACCAAATACTAAGTGTCCAGTTTCAGCGGCAGTCAAAGCAATTTTTATAGTTTCTCTATCTCTAAGCTCACCTACCAAAATAACATCTGGATCTTCCCGCAAAGCATCTTTTAAAGCTTGATTAAATCCTGGAGTATCTGTTAAAACTTCTCTTTGTCTTACAATAGATTTCTTTCTTTTATAAACATATTCAATTGGATCTTCAATGGTAATAATATGCTTTGGAAAGTTTTCATTAATATAATCAATCATTGCAGCTAAAGTGGTAGTTTTACCAGAACCTGTGGGACCAGTAACCAAAATAAGCCCAAAATCTCTTTTACAAAGCTCTTTTAAAACGGAAGGTAAACCGAGCTCTTCAAAACTTCTAATTTTTTCCGGTAAAAGTCTTAAAACTGCAGAAAGTTTTCCTTTTTCATAAAATAAGTTAACTCTAAATCTTGCCACGCCTTGAATTCCAAAGGAGTAGTCTACACTTTTATTTTGTTTTAATATTTTTAAATGAGCTTCATTTAAAGTTGGGAAAAGATAATCTTTAATATCCTCTTCGGTTATGATTCCCCATTTTTCTATAAAATTAATAATTCCATTTATACGATAGGCAACATAATCATTTGAAACAAAATGAATATCCGAAGCTCCACTTTGTTTTGCATCTTGTAAAATTTCTTTAAGTTTATCTAAACCAGCCATAATATAAGCCCCCTTAATAATTTATCTCTAAATCTTTTAAAATATTTGCATTTCCTTCTAAAAATACTTTTTCTCCTATCTCAACTTTTAAAGCTTCTTTTTCTCCAGCTTTGGGAACAACCAAGATATCTTTATCAAGATTTTTTATATAGTGAGATACAAGTGCGCTTGCAACTGATCCACTTCCACAAGCTAAAGTTTCTCCTACTCCCCTTTCATAAGTTCTTACTTTTATTTTGTTTTTATCTAAAATTTTTACAAAATTAACATTAGAGTTGTACTTTTCTCTTAATTTTGGGGCTAAATCCTTCATATATTTATCTACAACTTCATCAAAATCATCTTCCTCTACAAAAATAACAATATGGGGAACTCCAGTATTTACATAATAGTATTTTTCGTCTAAAAGAGCTATATCCGAAACTTTTGGAATTTGAATTTTTACTAAATTTTCTTTTAAGATTTCATATGGAACCTCCCCAGCTAAGGTCCATAAAGAACCTTCATCTTCCTTTATTAAACCAAAATTTTTAGCAGCTATAACTGAAAGCCGAGCTCCATTTCCACAAAATTCAGCACTAGAACCATCTTTATTATAAAAATCCCAAATAAAGTTTTTTTCATCTTTTGGGAATAAAACTATAAAACCGTCTGTATTATATTTTTCACAAGTTTCTTTTATTATTTTTTTTCTTTTAGAATAATTTAGATTAAGCCATTTAGAATCTCCTTTTAAAACTACAAAAGAATTTTTGCTAGCTTCTCCTAAAATCCCCTTCAACTTTTCACCTCTACTTTTTTTCTTTCCAGATTTTCAAATTCTTCAAATATTTTTTCTTTATTACTTTTTATATATTCTAAAGCTTCTTCCTTGCAAGCTATTTCTTTATCTAAAACTTTATGAAAAATTTTCCTTAAAGTAAAAGACATTATTTTGCTTTGAGGAAAACCAAGTTCTAGTAAATCTTTTCCAGAAATAACATTTTTAGTATTTTTTAACTTTAAAATAAAATAGGATATTTTTTTCTTCAATTCTGGATTGTAAGCACCTAAAAAAAGCAAAAACTCATTTGGATAATTTTTTAAAAGCTCGTAAATTTCACTATTTTTCTGTACTTTTTCAAGTTTTTTTGCTACTTTTACAGCTTCATCAAAAATTAAGAAAATTAAACGCTTTTCGTTTTCTGGAGGGCACCATTTTTCTAAAATATTTTTTGCTTTCTCAAAAGGCATATTCCATAAAAAAGCAGCAAAATAAGGTATAGAATAATCTACTTTCTCATTAGGTGCTGTAATTTTATGCCAAATTATCATTTTTCTTAAATTTTCAAATAAACGTGCTTTTCCTTCGTTAAAAGAAATATCTTTTGAAAGTTCTTTTAAAACTCCATAATCATAAAGTTTCCTGATAACTCTTAAAGGATTATCTTCTAAAAATATCATTTTAAGTTCATGATAAATTCTACTTCCCTCTACTTTATCCAAAACATGTAAAGATATAGCTTGTTTAATTAGATATTCGGTTTGTTTACCAAATTCAAAACGATATCTAACTAAAAAGCGAAAAGCTCTTAAAATTCTTGTCGGGTCTTCAATAAAAGATAAACTATGTAAAACTCTTATTTTCCTTTCTTTTATATCTTCAAGTCCTCCAAAAAAGTCCAAAAGATATCCAAAATTATTTGGAGAAATATCACAAGCTAAGGTGTTTATTGTAAAATCCCTTCTATATAAATCTTTTTTTAAAGAAGCTTGCTCTATTTTTGGTAAAGCTCCAGCTTTTTTATAATATTCAGCTCGAGCAGTATTTATATCTATATGAAAATTTGGAGCTAAAAATACTTTTCCAGATTTAAATCCGGGTGAAAAATGGGTTTTTAATTTAAATTTTTCTTTTATTTTTTTTAAAAGAAGTTTTGCATCCCCTTCAACTACTATATCTATATCGAAATTTTCTCGCTCTAAAAATAAATCTCTTATAAATCCTCCAACAATATATGCCCTTATACCAAGATCTTGAGCTAATTTACCAATTTCCTCTATAAAATCTAAAAGATTAATACCATTTACTACTTTTTTTCTTAAAACTGATTTTAACTTTTGAGAAATATTTTTTATTTTTTTATTTCTAGATACAAACTTATAAAACTCATCCTCATATATGGTAAGATCAGATTTTGTTAAAACTCCAACAACTTTTTCTTCTTTATTTTTTACAATAAGCATAGGAGGATTTCTTTTGGAAAAAAGAAGATATGCTTTATAAAGAGTGTCATCTTCATAAATGGTTTCTATATCTCTTTCACAGTAATCTCCAACTTTTTCTTTATATATATCCCCAAATTGTTTAAATTTATCTACTAAATTTCTTGTAAGAAGTCCAAAAGGATTTCCGTTTGAGTCTAAAACGGGCAAAAAAGAAAAAGAATATTTTTCAAATAAATCTATAGCATCTTTTATAGGCATATCTTTGTAAACACACTTTGGAGGTGAGGACATAAAATTTTTTACAAGTAAAGTATCTTTATAATAAATATCAAAAAGAATTTCCCTTAAAACAGTTTCAAGTTCGCTTATAGCAATATCCGTAACTGTAGCTGAAGCTGCACTTGAATGTCCCCCACCTTCTAAGGGTTTTTTCCTTAAAATATAGCCTACATCTATTTCTTCATCTCGAGAACGAGCAATAATAACATTTCTTTTTTTATCTATATTTGTTAATAAAAATACTGCATCTAAATCCGTTTCAATTTCAAAAAATTTAGAAAGTTTAGTAGCAAGCTCCCCAGTAGTTTTTTGAAGATTTGGAAGATTTATAATCCCTATTTTCTTTCCTTTAATATCTAAAATATTTAAGTTATCTTTAAATAAAGTAATAAAATCTAAATCCTCTTTTGTTATTTTCTCTAAATAGCTTAAACATTTTTGAATAAAATTTATATCCGCTCCAAGCTTCATTAAAATAGAGGCAGCTTCAAAATCATAAAAGCTTGTACCAGAATAACGAAAAGATCCGGTATCTGAGTATATTCCAAGGAGTAAAGTATTTAAAATAATTTTGGGTGGAGAAAAATTTTTCTTTCTTTCATAAAGATGAGCTACTATAGAAGAGCAACTTCCGGTTTCTACTTTTTTTACATATATTTTATAGCCTTCCTTTTTATATTTCTCATATCCCTTTTCATCTTTATGATGATCAAAAATATATATTAAAGTTTTCTCTTTACTTATTTTTTTTAAAATTTCTTCAGGAATCCTTTCTAAATCACTAGTATCGGCTATAATCAATTTTTGGATATAAGCAAGCTTCTCTAGATCTTTTTCTTCCAAAAAGTTTAAAGGAAGATCTTTTTTATAAGACTTTAAAAATTCTGCAACTTCCTTTTCTTTTCGTTTAGGAATGTATAAAAAAGAATCCTTTATTAAATAAGACAAACCTATAGCAGATGCTAATGCATCTAAATCCGTATTTTCATGTGGAACTACTACTACCATATTATTTTATTACCCTATTTCTACCGGAACGCTTTGCTTCATAAACCTTTTTATCTGCTTCAAAAATAAAGTCTTTCATAGACCAACCATCTTTATATTCAGCTACTCCCGCACTTATAGTAATATTTATATTTTTAGAAGTAAATTTTCTACTTTCAATTTTTTTTCTAACATTTTCTATATATTCATAAGCTTTATCTAGGTCAGTAAACGGCATAACTACTATAAACTCCTCTCCCCCATATCGTGCAACAACAAAACTAGGTGGAAGACTTTCTTTTATTACTTGAGCTACTTCTTTTAAAGCTTCATCTCCTACTAAGTGTCCATAGGTATCGTTAATTTTTTTAAAGTGATCTATATCTATAATAGCTAAGCTAAGTGGATAAGGATTATGCTTATGTTCTTCTATCTTATTTTTTAAATATCCCCAAAGATAATTTCTATTATAAAGACCCGTTAAATTATCTTTAACTGCCTTTTCATAAAGTTCGTTTTTAGTTTTCTCAAGTAAAAGATAATCTAAATTTTTCTTTAAAGATATAGCCATAGGAGAAGAAATTTTTTTGAAAAGAACATTTAGAAATTTTTCTTGCTTTTCATCTAATTTATCTGCAAATATATATATTTCTCCTATTTTATTTCCATCTTTTTCTAAAGAAAATAACTTTTTATAATTTTCAAAAAGCACTTCCTTATCGCAAATTTTTTTTGTTACTCCATCTTTACCTGCTTCAAATATTAATTTTTCTTTTGCCTCAGGGAACTTGGCTACAACTACTAATTTTTCTAAACTTGGAATTTCACTTTGGATATATTTAAAAAGATTTTCTAAAATTTTTTCAAAGGTAATATTTACTAAAGCATCTTCAAAAAATCTTTTTAAAATATTATCTGCTTTATCTAAAATAAAAACATCACTTTCATTTTCCTCAAGTAGAAAGAGTCCACAATCTAAATCTTTTAATTTTGAAATTACATAATCTATTAGTTCCTCTTTGATAATAGAGCCATGTTGAGGAGCTATAAGCTTTGGTTTTGCTTTTTCTATTTCTCTTAAAGCATAATTTAATATCGCCCTACTTGGCATATAATGCTTATGAAAAAGAAAAACACCTTCTAAATATTCTTTGGATTTATCTGCGTAAAACTTAAACTTATCACTTATAGCTCCGAAAATATCGCTTGAGAATAAAGTTTTTGTCTTTTTATCAAGAGTACAAAAAGCTCCTGGGAAATGAGCATATGGGGTAAAAATAAATTCAAGTTCTCTATCTCCAGCTTTTAATTTCCAATCGTGCTTATCTATTAAATAAAACGGAGTTTTCCACGCATAATGTTTTAAAAGAGCTTGCGTTCTCCAGTGAGTTACAACTCTCCTATCATCTCTATGAGGCATAATACTTTCTAAAGTAGAATAGCATCCAGTAATATCTGGGTCTTGATGATGCATAATAATATATTTAATATCTCTTAAATTTACTACTTTATAAATCTTTTCCAAGACTACTGGAAAGACAATCATAGAACCTGGATCTATTAAAATACTTTCATCTTTATTTCTAATAACATAAGCATGACATTGAAAAGGATCATTTGGAACTACGTAACCCACCCAAAATATATCTTCCGCAATTTCAATAGGTTTAGAAAAATCAAGTTTCATTTTCCTTTTACCTCACATTCCATAGCTTTTGCAAATACTTTTATATTATATCTCATTACATCTATATATGTAGTTGTTTTATTTCCAAAAATACAAGGATTTACATAGTATATTTTCAAGTGATATTTTTTGGAAAGATATTCTGCTAATTTGGAATAGTATTTAGGAATGGCCAAAATTGCTTTTATGTGATATTTTTTTATAGCTCTTTCTATATTTGCAAGCTCTAAAGGAGATATATAATTTTCTTGAGATAAAGTTATTTGTTTTAAGTGATAATCCCTTGCCAAATATCTCCAAGCTGGATGTGTAGTTATAAAAACTTTTATTTTACAAGTTTTAAATGTGTTTTCAAAAAGTTTATCTAAACTTTTTATATTCTTATATCCAGTTTCATTTGGAAAATAATTTTTTAAAACTCTTTTATATATATATAAAACTTCTTTAGGGCTATTCCAATAATGAGGGTCCACTTCTCCATTTATAAATATTAAATTGGCACCTTTTGATAGATCAATATATTTTGCATTTGAAAGAAGCGTAATTTTCCTTTCCCAAGGATTTATTATATATCCGGCTCCCACAAAATAGTTTGCATTTTTAACCTTTAAAATATCTTGTAAAGTAGGTTCATATGTATGAATATTTACATTTGGTGGAACTAAATATGTAACATTAGAAACAAAAAGTTTTGTAATTAAATATATTGGGAAAATACTTGCTACAACATTCATTTTAATTCTCCTAAGGCACGTTTTAAATCCTCTTCTGTTAAAGGTTTTCCATGATATTTAACTTCATTTTCCATAAAAGATACACCTTTTCCTTTAATAGTCTTAGCTAGTATAAACGTTGGACGATATGGTTTAAAGTTATGCTTTTCCAAAATATTTAAAACTCTTTTTTGCTCCTCCAAAGAATATTTTTCAAAATTGGAAACCATATCAAATAAAGATAAAGCGTATCTAACTTGATCAAAATTATGCCCATCTATTTCTATAGTGTTAAATCCAAATGTTTTTAACCTTTCCATCATAGGGTAAATATTCATAATTTCATCCACTCTTCCATCAATTTGAAGGTTATTATTATCAAGAATTACACAGAAGTTTGATAAATTGTAATGAGCTGCTGTATTAAAAGCTTCCCAAACACTTCCTTCTTGAGCTTCTCCATCTCCTAAAAGAACAACTACCTTTGGAGCGTCCACATTATAAGAAAGTCTTAAACCTAATGCCATTCCTACACCTGCTCCTATTCCATGACCTAAAGATCCGGTTGTCATATCTATTCCAGGAGTTTTATTCATATCTGGATGCCCCTGAAGATGAGAGCCAATTTGTCTTAAAGTATTTAAATCTGTAACTGGAAAATATTTACATAAAGCTAAAATTGCATATAAAGCTGGAGCTGCGTGTCCTTTAGAAAGTACAAATCTGTCTCTTAAGGCCCACTTTGGATTTTGAGGATTATGTTTTAAAAATTCAAAATATAAATAGGTTAATAAATCTGTAGCTGAAAGAGATCCGCCCGGATGACCGGATTTTGCTCTTGTAGTTGCTTTTAAAACTATTTTTCTTACTTCTTTTGCAATATTTTCTAAGGTTCTATTATCTAATTTTCTTTTTTTTGTAAAATCTATATCCAAATTTAAATCCACATTATCAATATAAGTTATATCTTTTTTCAATTTTTACCTCCCTAAAATGTTTTAGTGAATTCTACTTTAAATTTTCTTTTTCTTCCAAAAGCTTTAAAACATGCTTTACTTGATTTAAAGCAGTTCCTCCAATTACATTTCTTCTATTTATAGCCTTTTTTACATCTACAAGATCTTTATAGATTTTTTCAAGTTCCTCTAAAGAATACTTTTTTTCTAAAGTTTCTTTATATTTACCTAAAAAACCTCTAAAATCTTTATAAGAAAGCTCGTCTAATTCTTTATCTGTATCTATAGCGAAACGAACAAATCTTCCAACTATATGATGTGCATCTCTAAAAGGAATTCCTTCTTTTGAAAGAAATTCTGCTAAATCTGTAGCAAGAGCATAGTTTGCTTTAGAAAGTTTTAAAGCTCTATCTTTATTTACTTTTATGTTTTTTATAACTTCTGTTATTATTTTTATGGTTATTTTTGTTACCTCAACTGCATCAAATAAGAAGATTTTATCCTCTTGCAAATCTCGATTATAGCTTAAAGGCAAAGCTTTTAAAAGCGTTAAAATTCCCATTAAATCTCCATAAAGTCTTGCTGTTTTTCCTCGAGAAAGTTCAAGTGCATCTGGATTTTTCTTTTGAGGCATTATGGAAGATCCGGTACATAACTTATCTGGAAGTTCAATTAAATTAAACTCATAGGTTGAATAAATAATAAAATCTTCTGAAAGTCTTGAAATATGCATCATTATCATAGCTAAGCAAAATATAGTTTCAGCTATAAAATCCCTATCGCTTACAGCATCTATACTATTTAAACTTATTTTGTCAAAACCAAGAAGTTCCTTTGTAAATTCTCTATCTATATTTAAAGTTGTTCCGGCCAAAGCCGCACTTCCTAAAGGACATACATTTACTCTTTTCAAGGTATCTTTTATTCTTTCTTCATCTCTATCAAACATAAAGTAATAAGCTAAAAGATAATGAGAAAATAAAATAGGCTGAGCAAGTTGGAGATGAGTGTATCCTGGAAAAGGAGTATCTATATATTCTTTTGCTTTTTTAAGAATTTCTACTTTTAAAGTTTTTAAAAGACTTAAAATTTCATTTAAATTTTCCCGCGTATAAAGGCGAACATCTGTTACTACCTGATCGTTTCTTGAACGAGCTGTATGGATTTTTTTTCCTAGATCCCCTAAAATTTCAGTAAGTCTTTTTTCTATATTCATATGAACATCTTCAAGCTCAGTTTTCCATTTAAATTTTCCTTCTTCAATTTCCTTTTTAACTTGATTTAAAGCTTCTATAAGCTTATCTGCTTCTTCCTCTTTTAAAATTCCTTGTTTTTTTAACATTAAAGCATGAGCTGTAGATAAAGCTATATCATAAGGAGCAAGTTTCTTATCAAAACTTACACTTTCACTAAATTTTTCCATTAATTTATCTACCTTTTCTGTAAATCTACCTTCCCAAGGTTTTTCCATGTTCCCTCCTTATAAGCTATCTACTATTTTTCCATCTTTTAAATATATTTTTCTTTTTGCATAACTTGCTGTAAAGGGATCATGCGTAACTAAAATTATAGTTTTTCCTTCCTTATTTAATTTCTTAAAAATTTCCATAACAGCTTTTGAAGATTTACTATCAAGCTGTCCGGTAGGTTCATCTGCTAAAATTATCTCAGGATCATTTAAAAGAGCTCTTGTAATAGCTACTCTTTGCTTTTGTCCTCCAGAAAGCTGATTAGGTTTAAAATTTATTCTATCTTTCAATCCAAGTTTTTCCAAAAGCTCTAAAGCTCGCTTTTCAAAAGGAAGTTTTTTTGAAGAATAAAGCATAGGAAGAAGAACATTATCTAATACATTTAAATAAGGAATAAGAAAAAAAGCTTGAAAAACAAAACCTATATTTTCATTTCTAAGTTTTGAAAGTTCATTATCGCTAAGTTTTGATACTTCTTTACCTTTTAGGTAATACTTTCCAGAAGTAGGTCTATCTAAAAGTCCCATAATATTCATTAAAGTGGTTTTTCCACTCCCAGAAGGTCCCATTATAGCTACAAATTCTCCTGGGTAAATTTCAAGATTAATATTTTTTAAAACGTGGGTTTTTACTCCTTCGTTTTCATATATTTTATTTATATTTTCAAGCTTTATTAAAGGTTTTTTATCATTCACTTTAAAAAAACTCCTGTAAATTATTCTTTAAAACTAATAACTACTTTTTCTCCTGGCTTTAAACCTCTTATAATTTGAATGTAACCATTACTTTCTACTCCAGTTGTTACCACACGTTTTTCTATTTTATTTCCCTTTAAAACATAAACAATTTCTTTTCCATTTTCCCATTTAACAGCTGAGAAAGGAATTGCAAGAACATGTTTTAAAGTTTTTATAATAATAGTATTATGAGAGGTCATTTCAGGTAAAAGCCCAGTTTCATTAAAACCACTTACCTTTACTAAATAGAAAACTACATTATTTTGTATACTAGGTTTTTTTATGATTTCTTGAATTTTTCCATAATATTTTCTGTTTGGATAGGCATCTACATAAAATATAACCTTTTGCCCATGTTTTATTTTTCCTATATCCGTTTCATCTACATAAACATAATTTATAAAATTTTTGGGATTTAAAATTTCAAAAAGAGGATTTACAGGATAAGTACCTTCCTTTGCGTTTATAGTTACTACTTGTCCAGAAATAGGTGCTGTAATGTTATAGTCTTTTAATTTTCTATACTTTTCTTTTAAATCCAATAAAAGATCTCTTCTTTCTTTTTCAAAAATTTTATTAGAAAATTTTAATTTTTCATTAATTATTTCTATATCTGCCTTTACTTTTTTTATATTTTCTTTTATAGAATTTATTTCATCTTTTAGCTTATCTAAGGTTAATTTTGCATTTTTATATTTTTCTTCAGAGATTAATTTACCATGTCTATATAAGTAGCTATATTTACTTACAAGCCAAGCATAGTATTTAAAATCTTTTTTTGTTTTTTCTAAATTAGTTTTTAAATTTTGAAGTTCATAACTTAAATCTGTAAGCTGTTTATTGTAATCTTTTATTTCTTTTTTATGTTCAAAAATTAATTTTTGAAGTTTATTTTTTATTTCTTTTATATCTTTGTTTATATAGTAAGTATCCAAAGTGGCTAAAACTTCATTTTTACTTACATAATCTCCTTTTTTTATATAAACCCTTACTATCTTTTCATTTATAGGAGAATTTATAGATACAAAGTTTCTATCTTGAACCTTTATAATCCCGGTTTCATCTAAAGTATCGTTTAGATCCATATATTTTGCTACTACAACTTTTTCGGGAACTAAAATTTTCTTTTTCTTCTTTACTTTAAAAAATATAACCCCCCCTACCCCTACTATAAAAAAAAGTACTAATAATCTTCTCACTTTACTTCTCCTTAAAACCTTATTTTTCAGTTTTTAAATCTTTGTATATTTTATACAAGGCTATTCCTGTTGCTACAGATACATTTAAAGAATCCGCTTCCTCATTCATATCTAAGTAAAGTATTAAATCTGAAAGTTCAAGAGCACTTTTTGAAACTCCCTTACCTTCTGAACCTACAATTAAAATTAAGGGATAGGGGATTTTTATTTCTGAAAGCTCTTTAATTTTTCTTATATTAATTTTTCCTAATTTCCTTTCTACAGATTTTGGAGCTTCTAAAGCCACAATCCAAATATTTCTTTTTTTTGCTTCTTTTAAAAATTTACTTGGGGAGTTTAAAAGAGCGTAAGGAACTTTAAAAACAGTTCCGGTAGATACTTTTACAACAGTATCATTTATATAGACACTTCTATCTTTGGGAATTAAAATTCCACTTGCTTTAAAAGCAAACGCACTTCTAAATATAGCTCCCACATTATGAGGATCTTCAAGATGATCTAAGTAAATGAGATATGGTAAAGTGTTATATTTTTTATAGTTCTCTAATCTTTCTAATATTTCCTCGAAAGATACTGGTTTTACAGGAGATATTAAAGCTACTATTCCTTGATGTTTATCAGTATTTACAAGTTTTTTTAATTTATTTCTATCACTTTCTACAATTTTTACATTTTCTTTTTGAAGTTTTTTTAAAACATCTTTTAAAAATTCTTTTTTTCCCTTTAAAACGTAAACCTTAGATATAAATTTTCCTTCTTTTAAAGCTTCCAAAATTGCATTTTTCCCATATATATACATACTTACCTCTTATTGTTATTTATTCTATTTCTAATTTTTCTTTAAGCAGAGATATAACTATCGGACAATAAGGTTCCACGAGTTCTAAAATGGTTTTTGCATATTCTCTAATTTCCTTTTGAGCATGTTTATCAAGTCTTACCTTTAAAAAGTTTATAAGACTTCTTAAATTAACTTGCCAATAAAATACTGTATATAAAGAAACCGGTAAAATTCCACGTGCAACTTCTTTTCTAACTCCACTTTTCACAAGTTTTTCATAAAAGCTTTTACAATTTTCGCAAAGTTTTATATATTCTTCTTTTAATTTTTCATTTAAATCTTCCGGGATAAAAAATTCCAAATTATCTTTAACATATCTTCTACTAATTTCTTGATAGGAACCTATTCTATGTCTAAACCACTGACGAGCAACGAAAATAGGACATTTAACCTCAAAAAGAAAATTAACAAATTCGAAAGAAGATGTAGGATTCCCAGCATGTTCAAACATTAATTTTTTTAATAAAAATTTTTTCTTATCTTCATCAAAAGTTTCAATTTTTCTTCCATAACATATAGAAGCAACTTTTAAAATATTATCTTCCTTTTCACCTTTAAGAAGTTTTATATATCCTTTATCTAAAACTTTTTTTTCCATGTGGGGCTCCTAAATAAACTTACTTCAAAGGTAAATTGATTATAGCAAATTAAAAAATTTTTGATATACTTAACTAGAAAAGCCTTTTTCGGAGAGTAAAGCATGAGCTTAAGTTTACTTAATCTTCTTTTGAAAGAAATTCCAGATCTTAAGAATAATTTAGAAAAATCATCTAATAAAAATTTAAAAAACAATACAAAAGATTTTCATAATATACTAATATCAATTTTAGATGAAAATTTAAAAAATTTCAATAATGATTTTAAAATTACAACAAATTTTTCTCAAAATTTACTTCAAATAAATTTACAACTTGAGAGCAATTTAAATAAAAAAGTAAATTTGCTTGTATCTAATTTAAAAGCTCTTCTTTCCAAACAAAAATTAAGTGTAAATGATTTAAATTTATTAGAAAGCTATATAAAATCCCTTTTAAATATATTAAAAAATAGTAGTTCTAATATTTCTTTTGAAGATATTTTTGAAATTTTAAGTGCTTTTAAAAACTTTATACTATCTAATATAGAAAAAAACGAAGATAAAAATACACCAAGTAATGATTTAAAAAATAATAATATTAACTTTATCTTTAATTTTGAAAATGCAAAAAATTTTATAGAAAGCTTTCAAAAATATTTTGACAAAAAAAATAAATTAAATATAGACAAAATAGAAGAAAAAAGCAAAACCAAAAATCACAACTATGAAAAAAAAGAATCTAAGATTTCAATTTGGGATACAAAAAAAGATTTAATAAATTTTTTAAACAATTTTCTATCCGCTATCCAAAGCATAAAAATGGAATTTCTTAAACAAAAAAATGAAATTGCAAAGAGAACTTTTAATCAAATCGATAAGTTTAATAAGTTTAAAAAAAATAATACAGATATTACTTTTAAACATGCAAACAATAAAAGTTTAGATCTTCAGAAAAACAAAAGTAAGGAAAATTTATTATTAAATAATCAAAAATCACAAAATGTTCAATATAAGGAAAAACAAAATAATAATAATGTTATAAAAGAAAAGAACTTAGAGAAAACAAATATAGATAAAGATATATTTTTATTAAATTCCTTATCCAATAAAATAAAAAAGGAAAACAAAAAAAACGAAAAATTTTCTCAATTAAATAATTTAAATAATAAAAAAATAAATAACAATAGTATATTTTCCTTTTTTAAGAAAAATTCTTATCAAAATATACAAAAAACAAATCAAAAGGTAAGTTTCACAGAAATTCAGAATTTACCTTTACAGGAAAATAAACTCTCTTTGGAAAATACGAAAAATAAAAATACCAAACTAAAAAATAGATTACTTTCCTTAAAGAAAAAAAACAATTTATTTTCAATCTTTTCCAAGTATAAAAAGAAAGATAAAATAAATATTCTTCCCGAAAACTTAAATAATTTTTTAAATTCTGAAAAATCTTTGGAAAATTATATATCCAATTTCTCGCAAAGAAAAATTAATATAAATTTAAGTTTGAAAAAAACATTAAATATCGAAAAAAGCTTAGATAATAAACAAGATTTACAAAATTTTGATTCTCAAAAGTTAAAAGAAAATATGAATAATAAAACTAAATCTTTAAATTTCTATAATGTCTATAATTCTACAAATAAAAGCTATAATAATCAAAATATAAATTTTGAAAATAATCTAGTTGTTGGAAAAACTAATTTTGTTATTACCGAAACTAAATATCCAAATTTAAGAGTACTAAATGTTTATCAAAATCAAGAAAATTTAATGAAGGTTCGATATCATCTAGCAACCGGAGAACTTTCTTTAATACTAAAGGTAGAAAACATGCCTCCTGTTATGTTATCTATAATAAAAAAGGAAATAGAAAATGTTTTGGATGTATATAATCTTACAAAAAGGAAAATTAAAATAAAAAATGAAAATAAAGAAAAAGAAAAAGAAAAATTTGAAAGAAAAGATGAGAAAGGATTATTTAAAGTTATTTAAAATTATCAAATATATGCTATTTATTTTCTTTTTTATATCTTTTAATAGTAGTTTGGGACAAGAAATCGTCCCAAGATATAAAAATAAATATAACTATACAGATAATATTTCTCCTAAAAATCTTCCTTATCCAAAATTAAATCCTGAAATTAAACAGAAACTTTTAGAAAAGAAATATAAAAAAGCTTTAAAGTATTTTCAAGAGCAAAACTATATTTCAGCTTTAAGTTTATTTTTTGATATTTTAAAACATCCTGAAAGCAAATACTTTGAAGATGCCCTTGCTTATCTAGCTGCGTGTTATTTAAAAATAGGGCAAAGAAATGATATAAAAAATTTGGTACAAAAAAGTATAAATATTTTAAAAAGTTATTATTCAATATGTTTAACTATTAACAAAAAAAAATTTCAGGAAAATGGATATATTTTAAAAAATATATGTAAGCCAAGCCCTATATACTATTATTTTCTTGGAGTTGCCTATGAAACTTTAGGATTTTATAAACAAGCTCAAATTTATTATAAAAAAGCCTTGGAAAATATTTCCAAAAAATATATAAAATTTTTACCGTTAATAAAGTTAGGTCTACTTAGAATAGCTTTAATAAATAAAAATTTAGATAAAGCTAAAGAATATATTTATAGTTCACAATACTCTAGACTTTTAAATCCTGAAGAAAAAGGTGAATTGTATTTTTTAATAGGTTATTATTATTTTCTTCAGGGAAAATTCGCATCTGCCCAAAAATATTTTAATTTAGGTATAAAAACTTTTAAACCATATCTTTCTTATAATCCATTTATTTACTATACCGTAGCCGAAAATCTTTTTTATATGCAGGATTATGATAAAGCTTTGAAAATTTTTTTAAAGCTTAAAAATTATCTTAAAAATTTTGAAATTGTAGAAAAATCAAAACTTCGAATAAATGATATTTTATTTCAAACTGATAAAGCAACTAAAAAAGAGCTTACAAACAGTTATTTAACCTTAATTTCTGAAACTCAAGGAACTAAATTAAATTATATCGCAAAGGTCTCAGAAATTAAATTTTTAACTTTAATTGCAGATGACTTCAAATTAAAACTTTTTTACAAAAATATATTAAAAAAATCAAAAATTAAAAATAAAGACAAGTTAGTTAAAGATCTAAAAGATCCTCTTGTATTTGCTGCTACCACTTGGGCCAAAAATAGAAATAATTATATTGGAAATTATGCCCTCGGGCTTTTTGGATACGAAGTTTTAAGAGGAGATAAACTATACCTTTATGATTATCTTTCTAAAGAACTCAATTATGCTCAAATAGATAAATTTTTACCTGAGCATAGACAATTTATTTCAAAACTTTGGCAAAGATATCTTCTTCAAGGGCTTCCATCTGTAAATGTGAAACTTTATCTTTCAAACCCTACATTTTTTAATAATATTTTTTCCCCTTCAGTTTTATATAAAATTGCCTTAGATTTAACTCATGAAGGTTATAAACAAGAAGCAATAAAGCTTTTTACTATAATCCCTAAAAAAACTATAAATGAAAACCTAGTTTTAAACAGTGTCGCAAATCTACTTATTTTGGGAAAACCTAAATTAGCCTATAATATTTTAAAAAACTTCCCTTATAAGTCAGATGATTACCTAATTCTTCTTGGGGAGACCTACTATAAGCTATTAAATATAAAAAACTTAAAAATTCTTTTAAAAAATCTAAAAAAAATTCCAAGCAAAAGAATTTTAGCAGTTTACTACATTTTTAAAATTAATTTAGATAAGATAGAACATAACAAAATTAATAAAAAAGATCTTGAAAATCTTAAACTTTTCCTTGATTATTTAAAACCAAAAGATTACTTAGTTTTAGGAGATATTTTAACATCATTGGGAGATATAAGTTTAAGTAATCAAAACTATGCACTTGCAGAAAAAATATTTGAAAAATTATATAATTTAAATTACAATAGTTGCTATACAGGTATGAAGCTTGCATATACGTACTATAAGGAAAATAAATTAAAAGAAGCTAATGAGTTAATAAATTCTATTTCAAAAAGTTGCAAAAATCCTTACGTAAAATTAACTAAGTATTTAATAAACCTAAAAAATACTATGGCGGAAGTGCTAAACTATGAAAATAAATGAATTTGCAAAAATTTTTGGAGAGAAAAGGAAAAATTTTGAAGAGTTAAAAAAGTATTTTCCAAAAGAGGTTACAGATTACTTAGCAAAAAATATGGTAGATCTAATAAATAAATATTTACCTACCTCTAAAAATATCTTAATGTCCGGTGCTGGACAAGGAGCTTTTAAAGGAACTATAAAAGATTTTTTTGAAAAGGTGTTAAAAAAGGATAACAAAGACGAGCTTACTCCTTACTTATATGCAATATTTAAAACCCATTTAAGAAAAAATATTCCTTTTTCAGATTTTACTTTAACTTATATGAAATTTTTAATAGATGTTATTAATTTGTACAAAAATAAAAGAAAATTTTTAAAACCTTATGAAAGAGATAAATTTTTAGATTTTATAAAGTTTTTAATTATCATATATGCATTTTTTGTATATAACCAAAAAGAAACAAAACCTGAAGATAAAGACTTTTTAACAAATACTTATACTAAGCACTACTTTTTTTATAATTATACAGAGCTTTTAAAAAGTTATACATATTTAATATACTTTGATATTAAAAATTTTAAGGAAATAAATCTATACTATGGATATTCTGTAGGAGATACTATATTATCTATATTTTCATCTGCTTTAGAAAATATTTTTCAAAATTCAGTTATAGTTAGGTATGGTCCCGATGATTTTTTAGTATTAACAAATACTAAATCTAATTATATCTACAAAAAAATTCAACAAATAAAAGACCTTATAAAAAATCATATAAAAAATATTCCTTCTAGATATGGACTTGTAAAAGTACCAATAGCTTTTAGTAGCTTTGCTATTCCAAATAAATACATTAGAAATTTAATTTTAGCCAAAATAAATTGGATTTTAGAAAATGAAATTAAAAAGTTAAAATTCAGAAGACAAATATTTAAAATGTTATCAAAGGAAGATATAGAGAAATATATTTTAGATTATGATCTTATTGTAAAAGTTATAGAAAATCTTAAGTCCAAAAGTGTGAAAGTTGCTCTTCAAGGAATATATTCTTTAGATAAAAAACTAATATTTAAAGAAGCTTTGGCAAGAATTCAAATAGACGGAAAATTAATTACACCTTATTTATTTATAGATAAAGTTAAAGATACAAGTATAGAAGCTAATCTAGACAGAATTGTTATAGGAAAAGTTTTTTATTTCCTTGTAAAAAATAATTATCCTTTTAAAATTTCAATAAATACCTCTTCAAAATTTTTTGAGCTATATTTTGATTGGTTTAAAAGTATGATTTCTAAGTATCCAAAATTAAAAGAATATATCTTTATAGAAATTGTTGAAAGAAATAAACTTGATGAAATAAAGGAAACTTTTAATAATTTAAAAAAATTAGGTATGAAGGTTCTTATAGATGACTTTGGAAGTAGTTATTCTAATTACGATTTTATGAAAGCTTTTTCCTTTGATGGTATAAAAATAGATGGAAATATAGTGAAAAATATCTCCAAAGATCTTTTGGATAGAAGTTTTTTAGAATGCATGTTAAAAATTGCAAAATCAAAAAATATGTTTGTTATAGCTGAGTATGTAGAGACTCAAGAGGTAGTAGAAACTTTAAAAGACCTTTCTAAAAAATTAGATTATGAAAATATTGCCATTCAAGGTTATATTTTTGAAAAACCTACAGTTCAAATAGAATAAGTAATAAGTATTATGCCAAAAGAGCAAATCTTAGAAAAAATAAAGGGTATTTTTAATACTTCGGGCGTATATATTTTTAAAAACAAAGATGGATTTCCTATATACGTAGGAAAATCCAGAAATTTAAAAGATAGAATTTTAAATCACCTAAATTCACCTATTGGAAGCAAAAGCTTCTATATTGTCAATGAAGCTTATGATATAGAAATTATTTATACCGAAGATGAAACCAAAGCTTTTTTACTGGAAGAAAAGTTAATAAAAGAATATAAACCCAAATATAATATTCAATTTAAAGATGATAAAACATATCCTTATCTTGCCGTAACTAAGGAAGATTTTCCAAGAGTAATCATCTTAAGAAAAGATAAGCCCCAGGAATTCCTGTTTAAATGCGGCCCCTTTGTTAATCTAAGTGCTGCAAAAAGTTTAAAGGAATTTTTGGAAAAAACTTTTAAAATTAGAACTTGTCAAAATTTAAAAAAAAGAGAATGTTTAAAATACCACATTGGAGAATGCTCAGCTCCCTGCATAAATAAAATTTCAAGGAAGGAATATTTAGAAAATATAAATCGTGCTATAGAAATTTTAAAGGGAAATTTAGAAAAAATTCAAAAAGATTTAATAGACCTCATAAATAAATTTGCAGAAAATGGAGAATATGAAAAAGCTCTGTTTTACAGAAATATTTTAGAGGGGATAAAAAATATATATAGAACTAAAAATTTTAAAGATAAACTTCTTGATATTTCTACACTAAAAGAAGAAAAAAATATAGTTTTTAAAAAAAGTTTAGATCAGGAAAATATTTATGAAATTGAAACATTAAAAAGAGAATTTGAAAGTGTTTTTAAAAGAGCTTTCCCTCAGAGAGCAGAAGGCTTTGATATCTCTACTTTACAAGGAAAAGTTAATGTAGGTTCTTGTGTTGTCTTTATAAATGGAAAACCTGAGAAAAAAGAATATAGAAAATATCTTTTAAAAAGTAATTTTGTGAATGACTATGAATGTATGAAAGAACTGCTTTTCAGAAGATTTAGAAGAATAAAAGAGGAAAATATAAAAACTGAGCTTATTTTACTAGATGGAGGAAAAGGTCAATTAAATATTGCAAAAGATTTAAAAAACTATTTTGGATTAGATTTTTACATTGTCGCTCTTGCTAAAGGTGAGACAAGAAAAGAAGCTAAACTTTTTACAGAAGATGGCTTATATTTGGACTTATATAATTATCCTTCCCTTTTAAAATTTTTTATATCAATAAGAGACGAAGCTCACAGATTTGCTAAAAACTATCTTTGGCAAAGATTAAAAAAAATAAATTTTGAAGATATTTTGAAAGATATTAAGGGTCTTGGAGAAAAAAGACTTAAAGCGTTAAAAAGTATATATAAAAACATTTATGAACTTTCAAAAGCAAGCGAAATGGAGCTTATAAATTTAGGAATTCCAAGAAATGTGGCAAAAAAAATATTAGAGAGATTAAAAAATGATTAAATGGCGGGGATAAAATTCCCCGCCAAAAGACTATTTATTTTCCTTTTTTCTTTCTCCAATAATTTTTTCAGCAACATGTGGTGGAACTTCTTCGTAATGGCTAAATTTCATCATATAAGATCCTCTACCTTGAGTAAGAGAACGTAAGGTAGTTGCATATCCAAACATTTCTGCAAGAGGAACCTCGGCTTTAACAATTCTTGTATTTCCTCCTGCAGATTCCATAGACATAATTCTTCCACGTCTAGAATTTAGATCCCCTACTACAGCCCCTAAAAACTCTTCTGGAACTGTAACTTCAACTTCCATAATAGGCTCTAGAAGAACCGGATTTGCTTTTTTCATTGCTTCTCTAAATGCTTGTGCCGCAGCAATTTGGAAAGCAATATCAGAAGAGTCTACTTCGTGATAAGAACCATCAAATAAAGTTACTTTAACGTCAACTACAGGATATCCAGCTACAACTCCAGATTGCATAGCTTCTCTAATACCTTTTTCAACAGATGGAATATACTCTTTTGGAATTACTCCACCCTTAATTTGATCTACAAATTCAAATCCTTTTCCTCTTTCTAAAGGTTCAACTTCAATCCAAACGTGTCCGTATTGTCCTCTACCACCAGATTGACGAATAAATTTACCTTCTTGTTTTACCTTTCCTTTAATAGTTTCTCTATACGCAACTTGAGGTTTACCAGTATTAACTTCAACTCCAAACTCTCTTTTAAGTCTATCTACAATAATTTCTAAGTGAAGTTCACCCATTCCAGAAATAATTGTTTGACCAGTTTCTGGATCAGTATGCACTCTAAAAGATGGGTCTTCTCTCATTAATTTTTGTAAAGCTAAAGAAAGTTTTTCTTGGTCTGCCTTTGTCTTTGGCTCTACAGCAATAGATACAACAGGTTCCGGGAATTCCATAGATTCAAGTAAAATTGGATGTTCTGGATCACATAAAGTATCTCCTGTTAAGGTTTCTCTAAGACCTACTCCTGCTGCAATATCCCCAGCTCCAAGAACAGGGATTTCCTCTCTTTTATTTGCGTGCATACGTAAAATTCTTGCAAGTCTTTCCTTTTTATCACGAGTAGCATTATATACATATGAACCAGATTCCATAAGTCCAGAGTATACTCTAATGAAAGTAAGTTGACCTACAAATGGGTCTGTTAAAATTTTAAATGCAAGAGCTGCAAATGGCTCATCATAAGAAGCATGTCTTACTTCTTTTTCTCCAGTTTTTGGATTAATACCTTCTACCGGAGGAATATCAAGTGGAGATGGTAAGTAATCTACAATGGCATCTAAAAGAGGTTGAACCCCTTTATTTTTAAAAGAAGAACCACAAAGCATTGGGAAAAATTCTAGATTAATAGTTCCCTTTCTAATAAGTTTTTTAATTTCTTCTTCAGAAAGCTCTTCTCCACTTAAATATTTTTCCATTGCCTCTTCATCAACTTCTACAACAGTTTCAAGCATTTTTTCACGCCATTCTTCAGCAAGAGCTTGAAGTTCTTCAGGATTGTACTCTTCAGGTAAATCTTTTATATCCATAATGTCATATTTTGCTCCAAGTTCATCCCCACGCCATACAATAGCTTTCATAGTAATAAGATCTATTACTCCAATAAAGTTATCTTCTTTTCCTATTGGAATTTGAACAGGAAGTGGTTTGGCTCCAAGTTTTTCCTTAACATCCTCTACACATGCAAAAAAGTCTGCTCCAACTCTATCCATTTTATTTACATAAATAATTCTTGGAACTCTATATTTATCAGCTTGACGCCAAACAGTCTCAGTTTGAGGTTGAACTTTTCCAACAGAACAAAGAATAGTAACCGCTCCATCTAATACTCTTAAGGAACGCTCAACTTCTACAGTAAAATCAACGTGTCCTGGGGTATCAACAATGTTAATTCTATGATCTCTCCAAAAGCAGGTTGTTGTAGCAGAAGTAATTGTAATACCACGTTCCTTTTCTTGTTCCATCCAGTCCATTTCAGCATTTCCGTCGTGAACTTCTCCTATCTTATGAATACGACCTGTATAATATAAAATACGTTCAGTTGTAGTTGTTTTACCCGCATCAATATGAGCAATGATTCCAATATTTCTAACTTTATCTAGTGGCACCTTAATTTGATCAATAAGTTCTTGTTTTTTTGCCATCTTATCCCTCCAAAATTACCATCTGTAGTGAGCAAAAGCTTTATTAGCTTCAGCCATTCTGTGAACATCTTCACGTTTTTTATAAGCACCACCTCTTTGATTGTATGCATCAATAATTTCCTTAGCAAGCTTATTAATCATTCCACGAGCATCTTTTCTTTCTCTTGCTGCCTCTACAAGCCATTTTAAAGCTAGATGAATTTGTCTTCTTTCTGGTACTTCCATAGGAATTTGATAAGTAGCTCCTCCTACTCTTCTTGGACGAACTTCATAAATTGGTTTTATATTTTCCAAAGCTTTTAAAAAGTATTCCAATGGATCTTGCCCGGTTTCTTCTTGAATTTTTTTAAATGCTTCATATACAATCCACTCGGCGGTAGATTTTTTTCCATCTTTCATAACTTTATTAATAAGTTTTGCAACAATAACACTATTATATATAGGATCTGGTGCTATTTCTCTTGGAGGTACTGGTCCTTTTCTTGGCATTTCTCACCCCTTTCTAATTATTTTTGATCTTTTGGTCTTTTTGTTCCATATTTAGAACGAGAAGTTCTTCTTCCTTCAACTCCAGCACAATCTAAAGCTCCTCTAATAACTTTATAACGAACCCCTGGTAAATCTTTAACTCTACCACCTCTTACTAAAACAACAGAGTGCTCTTGTAAATTGTGTCCTATTCCAGGAATATAAGCTGTAACTTCATATCCGTTTGATAATCTAACTCTGGTAACCTTTCTCAAAGCAGAGTTTGGTTTTTTAGGAGTAGTTGTAAATACTCTTATACAAACTCCCCTTTTTTGAGGACAACCTTGTAAAGCTGGAGTCTTAGATTTCCATTTTTTCTCCTTTCTTCCAAGTCTAATTAATTGGTTTATTGTAGGCATACGCACTTCCTCCTTTCTAAATTCACATAAAATTTAGTGCCTATTATTTTAACATGTTTTATGAAAATTTTACAGCAAATATAAACTTAAT
Organism: Aquificota bacterium; assembly: GCA_027002265.1. Classification (GTDB taxonomy): domain Bacteria; phylum Aquificota; class Aquificia; order Desulfurobacteriales; family DQVG01; genus DQVG01. Next base: position 26,963 of record JAMOTM010000033.1, read on the forward strand.
TTGATTTTAAAAACTTAAATCTATATCCAAGGCAAATCCCTTTTGAATACTGCTACTACCTAATGTCAAAAATTTTCTATCTTTGTAGTAAAAGTTTTTTTCCGGGAGATAATATAAATATGCTTGAGGTAATATCAAAAGATAATGTGTAGGTCTTAAATATAATGTTAATCCAATTCCTCCACCTACTTTCCAATTCCCAGTTTTATAAAGAATTTTTGTAGAATTTTCTAACGTGATATGCGCATATCTTGCAATTATAAAAGGAGATAAATAAAGATCCCACAATTTTGTTGGAATAGATATACCTAAATTAATATAACTTTTTGTATACTTATAATTTAGATTTTGAGTTTGATTTGAGGTTCCATTTAAAATATACGTAAAAGAACCTTTGTATTCTTTATCCTTAGTTTGACCATATAAAAATAAATATTTGGGATAAAATATATTTCCAAAAGGACTTTCTATTCCTAATCTATATCCCAAACTTCCATATCCAAGCTTAAAATATATTCTAGCGTAAGATACAGAAATTATGAATAATGTTAAAAGTAAAATATTTCTCCCTATTTTTTTCAATTATCTTACCTCTCCTTGTAATTTATAGTTTTTAATATTTCTTACAATATCCATAAAATTTTTACATATTTTTAAACCTTCTTCGGATAAAATACTTTCCGGATGAAATTGAACTCCAAAAACGGGATACTTACGGTGCTTTATACCCATAATTTCAAAATTTTCTATATTTTTATTTAAGATTTTTAATGCTCCGGATAAAGAAATGTCTTTACTTTTTAATTCTTCCTCCAAATTTTTATTTTCTATACTAATTGCAGTAATTTCCAAATCTTTAGGAAGAGAACTTATATCTACAGCTAAAGAGTGATATCTTATTGCATAAAATGGATTTTTTACATTTTTAAATATGTCTTTTTTATTATGGAAAATATAACTACCTTTCCCATGCATAAGTTTTTTTGCTTTTATTATTTTTCCTCCAAAAGCATAAGCTATACTTTGGTGACCTAAACAAATTCCAAAAATAGGTTTTTTTGCATAAAAATACTTTATAACTTTAACAGAAATTCCAGCTTCTTTTGGAGTACAAGGGCCCGGAGAAATAATAATCCCATCTGGATTAAGATCTTCTATTTCTTTTATAGATATTTCATCATTTCTATAAACTAAAACTTTTTCTCCAAGCTTTTGAAAATATTGAACTAAGTTATATGTAAAAGAATCGTAATTATCTATCATAAGGAGCATGATAAACTTTCTACCTCTTTTTTCTTATTTTCTAAATATTTTATTTCATTTTTTAATAGAGAAATCCAATTTAGATAAATATTCTTGTGTTTTTCGTCTTTTTGTATTTTCTCTTCATATTCCCTTATTTTTTCTTCTCTTTCTTTTATCATTTTATTTATTTGAGATATAGCTTTTGGTTTAAGCTCTTTAAATAATTTTTTTATTTCTTTTTTATGTTTGTAAATCTCATCCTTATATTTCTTTTTTCTACACAAATTATAAAGTCTATCTAAAGCAGCATAATAATTATTTCGTTTTATTTCTTCTTTAACTATGATATATTCATGATTAAACAAAATATTTTTTGCATAGGCTTTAAATTTTTGAAATTCCTTTTTATATTTTCCATTTGGATATAAAAGTAAATATTTTTTTGAAAGATTGTAAAGCTTTTCTGCAAAATATGGATCATACTCTGGACCAAAAATAAATTTCTTGTAGCTAATAGCAAGCATATAAAAAACATCTTGGGCATGTGGAGAGTATGGAAAATATTTTAAATAAACTTCAGCCTGAGCTATAACATCTTCATATTTTTTTTCTTTAAAAGATTTTTCTATATTTTTATATAAATTTTTTTCCGAAAAATTTTGAGAAACAAGTTTTAGATCTTCTTTTTGTCCACAAGAAAATAAAATAGATGACAAAAGAAAGAAGGTAAGCACAAAAGAATTTTTAAAAAATTCTTTAAGATTCATAAACGAGCTCTCCTTTATAAAAAGTTTTTAAAATTTTCCCTTTCAAAGTTTTTCCTAAAAATGGTGAATTAAATGATTTAGATTTATTAACTTCCCTTGTATAAACCCAAGTTTCATCTGTATTAAATACAGTAATATTTGCTAAACTACCCGGTTTTAAATTTCCAATAAAAGGTTTTCCTATAATTTGAGACGGTTTTGTAGAAAGTTTTTCTATAAGCTTTTCTAAAGATAAATAACCTTCTTCTACAAGCTTTAAGGATAAAGAAAAAGCTGTTTGAAGTCCTATAATTCCAAAAGGAGCTTTCTCAAAAGATATATTTTTTTCTTTTTCACTATGAGGAGCATGGTCAGTAGCAATTACATCTATAATATTTTCAGATAAAGCCTTCTTTATAGCTTTTACATCATCCTTACTTCTTAAAGGAGGATTCATTTTTAAATTTGGATCTAAATCTTTCAAAAGCTGTTCTTCACTTAAGGTAAAATGATGTGGAGTAGCTTCAGCTGAAATATTTTCTTTTTTAAAAACTTTTAAAAGTTTTACTGTTTCTTTTGTAGAAACATGCTGAAGATGGAGTCTAGCTTTAGTCCTTAAAGCTAAAATTATATTTCTATAAGCTCCAATAGATTCACACTCATTTAAAATTCCTTTAATTCCATAAAAGGATGAGGCTTTTCCTTCATTTAAATGTCCATCTTCAAAAAGATATTTATCTTCACAATGACTAAATACAACAAGATTATATTCCTTTGCCAGCTTCATAGCATTATAAAGAAGTAAGGTATCACTTACATCATTTCCATCGTCCGAAATGCCAACTATTAAATCTTTATATTTTTCTTTTAAATATATAAAATCACTTAAAGCTTCTCCTTTTCTACTTCTAGTTATAGTAGTAGCTACATATATTAAACAAGGTAAATTTTTTCTTTTTTCATTTATATAAAAAAGAGCAAGTTCATCATCTAAAGGTGGATTTGTATTTGGCATGCAAACCACACTTGTAAATCCACCAGAAATTGCAGCTAAACTTCCCGTTTCTAAATCCTCTTTGTAAGTAAACCCAGGATCTCTGAAGTGGACGTGAATATCTATAAAACCTGGTGAAAGATAATTTGCTTCAAGATCTATAACCCTAGAAGCTTCAAAGGAAGAGATATTTTTATCTATCTTTATTATTTTTCCATTTTCTATTAGAATATCTGAAAGTTTATCACCTTTTAAATTTTGAAGAGGATCTATTATCTTTGCATTTTTTAATAAAATACTCAAAATATCCCCCAAAATAGGGCTAATTATTTTTCATAAATAACGATAATGTTTTTTTCTTTTAAATCTACAGGTTGATGACACTTAGCACAATTTCCATATGTTCCAAAACTTAATTTTCCATTGTGACAATATCCACATCCTTTACCATTATTTATATCTTGCATAGTTAAATGAAGAGGTTTTGCAGCTTGAGGGAATATTTTTTGTCTATAATGACAATCTCCACATTTAAGTTTATGTTTAAGGCAATGATCCCTATGGGAAAAAACTACGGGATTAGTTCCTTTTACGACAAAAACCAAAGTTTTATTTAAAATTCCACTTTTATTTTTTTGAAAAGCTGCGATAACTGCAAAAAGAGCTACTAAGAGGGATATTCCAGCTAAAAATATATATGTTTTTTTATCCTTCTGATGAGTTTGATTTTTTTCCTCCATGAAAAATAGCCTCCTAAAAGGGAGGCCAAGGCCTCCCGAAATATTTTAAGATTCTTTATTTTCTTGTATTTCCTGAGCAACCTCTAAATTAGATTCTTTTCCCATATTTCTAACTTCTTCAGGAGTAAGACCAGTTAAAAGAACAACTGCGGTTTCAGCTTGATCTCCTACTCTTCTTCTAAATTTTAAAACACGGGTATATCCACCATTTCTATTTTCAAATTTTGGAGCAATATGATGAATTAATTTCCAAGCTACATCTTTTTTAGTTAAAGTTCCAAGAATTTTTCTTATTCTAGTTAATCTTTTCTTTTCATCCTTATTAGCTTGTTTAGCCCAAGTAATAATTCTATCTGCAAATCTAGAAAGTTCTTTTGCTCTTGCTACGGTAGTTTCTACTTTTCCATGTTCAAAAAGAGCAGTTGCCATTCCTCTAAGCATTAAAAGCCTATGCTCGGTTGGTCTTCCAAGTTTTTTGTATCCTTTTCTATGTCTCATTTTTATTTAACCTCCAATCCAAGCTTTACTAGAAACTTTCTTATTTCCTCTAAAGATTTCTTTCCGAGACCCTCTATTTGTTCTATTTCTTTCATATCTTTTTGAATTAAATCTCTAACAGTAAGAATTCCCGCTTCTCTAAGTTTTTTAAGAGGTCTTCCTTTAAGACCGGCTTCCTCTAAAGTCTTGTTAAGAATTTCCTCTGATGGACCTTCCTTTTCTTTTTGAGATGCAGTTTCAAGTTTAGTTTCACAAAGTTTGTCCGCAATTAAAGTAAAGTGATCGGTTAGAATTTTACAAGCTTCACCTAAAGCTTCTTTTGGAGTTACAGAACCATCTGTCCAAATTTCAAGTTCAAGACGATTATAATCTGTTTTATCTCCTACTCTTGCATCAGAAACATGAAATGCAACTTTCTTTACAGGAGAAAAATCGGCATCTAAAGCTATCCATCCAGCTGCACTAATTTCAAGTTCTTTTTGAATATCTTCGGCAAGAACATATCCCTTTCCTTTATCAACTCTTAGTTGAAACTCTAACTTTCCACCTTCTTCTAAATGTGCAATTACTTGGTTTGGAGTAAGAAGCTCAACTTGAGACGGAAGTTTTAAATCTTTTGCAGTAACTACTCCCGGTCCTTCCTTTTCACATTCAATAAAGTAAGGTCCTTCTCCATGAAGCTTAAAACGAAGTTTCTTGAGATTTAAAATAATTTCAACTAAATCTTCTCTCACGCCCGGTAAAGTAGTAAACTCGTGAAGAGCACCCTCAAATTTAACTGCTGTAGGAGCAGCTCCACGAATAGAAGAAAGTAAAACTCTTCTTAAACTATTTCCAATAGTTACACCGTATCCTTTCTCTAAAGGTTCAATTACACATTTTCCGTAAGTAGGAGTTTCTTCTTCCCACTTTAAAGTAGTGGGCATTATAAATTTAATCATGACGTGCAGGCCTCCTTAAATCTAAGTAAAAAGTAAAAAAGGAAGCCCATAGAGGGCTTCATATTATTTAGAATAGAGCTCAACGATTAAGTGATCTTCTACTGGAATTTCAACTTCTTCTCTAGTAGGTTCAGCTTTAACAATAGCTTTAAAGTTTTCTCTATCAACTTCTATCCAAGAAGGAACTCCTCTTTTATCAGAAAGTTCAAACCAAGCTTTTTTAACATCTGGAATTTCCTTAGTTTTATCTTTTATAGTAATAACATCTCCAGGCTTTACTTGATAAGAAGGTCTATCTACTTTTTTTCCATTAACAAGTACGTGACCATGTACTACAAGTTGACGAGCATGTCTATGAGAAGTCGCAAATCCAGCTCTATATACAACATTATCAAGTCTACTTTCTAAAAGTTTAAGTAAGTTGTCACCTGTTCTACCTTTCATACGGGTAGCTTTATCAAAGTATCTAATGAACTGCTCTTCTCTTACTCCATAATAGAATTTAACTTTTTGTTTTTCCATAAGTTGGCGAGCATAATAAGAAAGCTTTCTTCTTCCTTCTCTTCCATGTTGACCTGGAGGATAAGGTCTTCTATCTAAAATAGATTTTCCTTTTAAAGATTTTTCTTCTCCAACATATATATTACAACCAAGTCTTCTTGCTATTCTCCACTTAGGTCCAGTATATCTTCCCATTATACCCTCCTTCTTTTCGGTGGTCTACACCCGTCATGAGGTAAAGGTGTAACATCTCTTAATACTTTAACATTTAAAATATTTGCGATTGTTCTAATTGCAGTTTCCCTTCCAGGACCATTACCTTTTACTCTTATTTCAACATCTTGAACACCAAATTCTTTCTTAGCTTTATTAGCAGCTTTTTCTGCTGCAAGTTGAGCTGCATAGGGAGTTCCTTTTTTAGTTCCCTTATATCCAATGGTTCCACCGGATGCCCAACAAAGAGTATTTCCATGAGGATCAGTAATGGTAACTATTGTATTATTATATGTAGCTTGTATATATGCTAATGCAAAAGGCACTGTTTTTTTCTGTTTTTTCTTTCTAGAAGTTTTAGCAGCCATAAGCTAACCTCCAAATTTAAATTACTTTTTAGTAGCTTTCTTTTTACCAGGAACAGTTTTTCTTGGCCCTTTTCTGGTTCTTGCGTTAGTCCTTGTTCTTTGACCTCTAACTGGGAGACCAAGTTTATGTCTAATTCCACGGTAACATCCAATATCGATAAGTCTTCTAATATTCATAGCAATTTCTTTTCTAAGTTCTCCTTCTACCTTGTATTCATTTTCTACAATCTGACGAATTCTTGCAATCTCTTCTTGAGTAAGCTCTCTTACTCTCTTTTCTGGGTCCACCCCGGCTTTTTCACAAATTTTAAATCCGGACTTTATCCCAATTCCATAAATGTAAGCTAAAGAGTAAGGAACTTTTTTATCTTCCGGAATATCAACCCCAGCTATTCTTGGCATTTTACCCTCCTAAATTATCTTCCTTGTCTCTGTTTGTGTTTTGGATTTTCGCAAATTACGTAAACTACACCCTTTCTTCTTACTATTTTACATTTTGGGCAAATCTTTTTTACTGAAGGTCTAACTTTCATTTTTCCCTCCTTATCCCTTTCTATAAACTATTCTTCCACGTGTCAAATCATAGGGAGAAAGTTCTACGATAACTTTATCTCCTGGCAAAATTCTTATATAATGAACTCTCATTTTTCCAGAAACGTGAGCTAAAACTTCATGTCCATTTTCAAGTTTTACTCTAAACATTGCATTAGGTAAAGCTTCTACAACCTCACCTTCCACTTGAATTCCTTTTTCTTTAGCCATTTATAAATTCCTCCCAAGGAGTTAAAATTAAAGTCTCTCCTTCTAATATAGCGATTGTATGCTCAAAGTGAGCAGATATTTTACCATCTTTAGTAACTACTGTCCAGCCGTCTCTTTTTGTTCTCACTTTATGTCGTCCAGCTGTTACCATAGGTTCTATAGCTAAAACCATTCCCTCTTTTAAGGTTATTTTATCCCCATATGGTGTAGGATAATTAAATACATGTGGTTCTTCGTGTAAATTTTTTCCTATTCCGTGCCCAGCATATTCCCTCAAAACATCAAAGTTAAACTTGGACACATAATTATATACCGCTTTCCCAATATCACTAAGTTTATTTCCCGGTCGAGCAACTTTTATAGCTTCGTAAAGAGATTGTTTTGTAACATCTATAAGTTTTTTTGCAAGAGGAGAAATCTTTCCAACACCTACGGTAATAGCCGCATCCCCATAATATCCATCTAAATAAGCTCCAAAATCAAGCTTTACAATATCTCCCTCTTTTAATCTTCTTGTTTTAGAAGGAATTCCATGGATAACCTCATTATTTACAGATATACAAATATTTGCAGGGAAACCTCTGTAGTTATAAAAAGCACATTTTGCTCCTAATTTTTCACAGGTCTCTTTTGCTATTCTATCTAGCTCATAGGTAGTAATGCCTTCTTTAATTGCATTTGCTACTTCACCTAAAACTGTAGCTACTATTTTTCCAGCTTTTTTAATTTTTTTTATATCTTCCTCTGTATAAATATTTATATTTGCCATTTTATAGCCCCAAAGCTTTTTCAATTCTTTTTGTAACTTCCTCTATATCTCCAAGACCATCAACTTTTACTAAAATTCCTTTTTCTTCATAGTAAGTAATAACTGGAGCAGTTTTTTCGTAATATACTTTAAGTCTATTTTTAATTACTTCTTCTGTATCGTCCTCTCTACCTCTTGCAAGCATTCTTTTGATAAGTTCTTCATCCGGTACATCTAAAAAGAGAACCTTATCTAAGTTAATTCCAAGTTCTTTTAACATTTCTTCAAACGCTTTTGCTTGATTTAAAGTTCTCGGAAAGCCATCTAAAATAAATCCTTTTTCCTTTGCATTAACTTTTAAAAGAGCTTCTTTAATAATTCCAGTTACTATTTCATCTGGGACAAGCTCTCCTTTATCCATATACTCTTTTGCAATTTTTCCAAGTTCCGTTTGATTTTTAACAGCCTCTCTTAAAATATCTCCTAAAACAATAAGAGGAATGCCATATTTTTCCGCAATAATTTTAGCTTGAGTTCCTTTTCCTGCTCCTGGAGGTCCTAAAAATACTACTTTTATCATTTGATTTTCCTCCTTTTTATAGAAATTTTTAAATTAAACCTTCTTTTTTTAACCAAAGTTTTATAGTTCTTTTAGGGATATTTGTAGATTTACTTATTAAATCTATATCTATACCTGTTTTATACATATTTATTACCAAAGTTTTTATTTTCTCCTTTACTTTTTTTTCGGCAAGTTTTTTAGCTTTTTCCTCGGCGAGTTTTTTGGCTTTTTCCTCGGCAAGTTTTTTGGCTTTTTCTTCGGCAAGTTTTTCAGCAAGCCGTTTAGCAGCCTCTTCAGCCCATCTTCTTATATAGGATATTTCTAAAGGGTCTATGGCAAGTGGCATTTTGATTCCTCCAAATTTTTCAAAATATTTTCTTGTTTCTTTTCTTAAATTAGATAAAAAAAGTAAAGCCTCAATATATCTAATTCTTTTGGTTGGTGATAAGGATTTTAATTTATTTATTATTTTTTCCAAGATTTCTTTTTTGTTTTCTATTTTACATAAAATGGCAATTATCCAATCTTCTATATTCTCACTTTTTAAAAGCTCTTTTCCATCTATATCTTTTAAAGCTACTATCTTGTAGTTATAATCTATACCTTCCGCTTTCAAAACATTTTTCATTTTCTTTAAATCCCTTTCTCCAAGATAAATAACAACCTGAACAGGAATTTTTTTGAAAGTAGAATATATCAAAGATAAGTATATAAGCATTCTATCCAACATAAATTCATCTTGAGTTTGGAATTCTATATGATAAATGGCATTTTTGTACTCAAATAAAATGTCAGGTCTTTTTTCAATAAATTTTGGTAAGTTAATACTTAAGGATTTTTCTTTTAAAAATTTTTCATCTATATCAATGTTCAATATAAGCTTAATAAGTCTTCTTAGAAAAGGGAAAAGTTCCTTTGTAAGAATATCATATTTTTTCTCTTTTTTTGTTTTCAAGATTTTACTCCAAACTTATATTCCCAGCTTTTTTAGTTTATGAATAAGTTTTGGCTTTTTCAAAAATCCATCATAAGAAAATTCTAAAGCTGCCGCTTCAAGTCTTCTGAGTATATCAAGTCCTACCCCAACTACGATTAAAACTGCAGTTCCTCCTACATAGAAAGGAATTCCAAGTTTATAGGTAACAAGCAAGGGAACGATAGCTATAATAGTTAAAAATACAGCCCCTATAAAGGTAAGTTTATTAACAATTCTTGCCAAATATTTTTCAGTTTCTTTTCCAGCTCTCACTCCGGGGATATACATTCCCATTTTGTTTAAATTTTCTGCAAGTTCTTTAGGGTTAAAAATAACTGCGGTGTAATAATATGTAAAAATAAAGATTAAGGCAGCATAAATTATATAATACCAAGGATTTTGTGGAGACAAAATTTCAGAAATTTTAACAGCCCAGGGTTTTTGAATAAATTTAGCAATAGTAGCAGGAAACATTAAAATGGAAGCTGCAAAAATAATAGGTATAACATTTGCAGGATTGAGTTTTAAAGGAAGATAGCTTCTATTTGATGATACTATTAAGGTTTTGGAAACAAATCTTTTAGTTTGACGAATCGGAACTTTATACTCTGCAAGTTCAACTGTAATAACAGAAATTATCATGAAAGCTACAACTAAAGCTAGAATTATAAATTTATTAACTTCCATTTGACCAGTTTTAAGATAGGTGATTAAATTAATTATTGCTCCAGGCAAAGATGCTAAAATTCCAGCCATAATAATTAAAGATACTCCGTTTCCTATTCCTTTGGAAGTTATTTTTTCTCCAAGCCAAAGTAGAAACATAGTTCCTGCAGTTAAAGTAACTACAGTCGTAATAATAAATCCAAATCCAGGTTCTGGAACTATAGGTATTCCGGAAGGTGCATGCATTTTCTCAAGTCCAATTGCAATTCCAGCAGATTGAATGATAGCTATAAGTAAAGTTAAATATCTTGTATATTGCATTATTTTTCTTCTACCATATTCTCCCTCTTCTTTAGCAAGTTTTTCTAAAGATGGAAAACTGGCAGTTAGAAGTTGCATAATAATAGAAGCAGAAATAAAAGGCATAACTCCAAGTGCAAAAACCGTAAGTCTCGACAAAGCCCCTCCGGAAAACATATTTACAAAACTTAAAATAGTTCCAGATGCGCTTTTAAAAAATTCTGCTAACGCAGTAGTATCTATTCCAGGAGTAGGAATATGTGCTCCAATTCTATATATAAGTAAAATAAAAAAAGTAACTAAAATTTTCTTTCTTAATTCTTCTATACGAGGTATTTTTTTTATTATTTCTATAATATTCAAAGTTTTCCCCCTGAAAATTATTTTGGGGTTAATTGTATCACAAGCTTTTTATTCGACTTTCAAAATTTTAATTTATAATTTTTAATATAGAAGGAAGTTTTTTCTTAATATTAAAAAATAAAATAAAAGGGAAAAGAATAAAAAATGAGCTTAGCTGAAAAATTTAAAGAATACTATACATATAAAGACTATAAAACTTGGAAAGGAGATTGGGAGCTTATAGAAGGTATTCCATTTGCTATGTCTCCTTCTCCGAGTGTTAAACATCAATTGATTCTTTCTAAACTTATTTACTTATTAAATAAGGAATTTAAAAAAAACAAATGTAAAAAATGTTTTGTATTACCTGAAACCGATTGGGTTATAAGTTTTGATACTGTAGTTAGGCCTGATATATCTATTGTTTGCCATTTAGAAAATTTTGAGGATTACATAAATAGAACTCCCGAAGTTATTTTTGAAATCGTATCTCCTTCTTCGTATAAAAGGGATGAAAGATTAAAATTTGAGCTTTATAAAAAAGAAGGAGTTAAGTTCTATATCTTGGTTTATCCAGATTTAAAACTAATTAAAGCATACAAATTTGAAAATGGAAATGTTATAT
>JAMOTM010000034.1 GCA_027002265.1 Aquificota bacterium
CTTTTTATATTAAGATCTTTAAACAAAGCTGCATGAATAAAAGGTAAATTATCTAATTTTTCTAAATTTTTTAGAGTCTTAACTTCAAAAAAATTTTTTGAAATATTTTTATATTCAATACAATTTTGATAGTGGTAATTATGAACAGATATAAAAATATCTTTTAAAATCTCCTCTTTCTCCGCTTGAGCTAAAAATAAATTGTCTGAATACTTCAAGAGTTTTTCTAATTGTTCTACTATATACTCTTTATTAATCATGATAGTCTACTTTAAACCCTCTTTTTTAAGCCAAAGTTTTATAGTTTTTTTTGGAATATCCGTAAGTTCAGAAATACTATCTATATCCATACCTTTTTTATACATATTTATTACTAAATTTTTCATCTTTTCCCTAACTTTTTTTTCAGCAAGTTCTTTTGCCTTTTCCTCAGCAAGTTTTGTTGCTTTTTCTTCGGCAAGTTTCTCGGCAAGTCGTTTAGCGGCCTCTTCAGCCCATTTTCTTATATAGGATATTTCCAAAGGATCTATAGCAAGTGGCATTTTAATTCCTCCAAGTTCCTCAAAATATTTTTTTGTTTCTTTTCGCAAATTACTAAGTATAAGCAAACTTTCTATATATTTTATCCTTTTTTCAAGAGGAAGCTTTTTTAATCTATCTATTATTTTTTCCAGGATTTTCTTTTTGTTTTCTATTTTACATAAAATGGCAATTATCCAATCTTCTATATTCTCACTTTTTAAAAGCTCTTTTCCATCTATATCTTTTAAAGCTACTATCTTATAGTTATAATTTATACCTTCTGCCTTTAAAACATTCTTCATTTTCTTTAAATCCCTTTCTCCAAGATAAATAACAACTTGAACAGGAATTTTTTTGAAAGTAGAGTATATCAAAGATAGGTATATAAGCATTCTATCCAGCATAAATTCATCTTGAGTTTGGAATTCTATATGATAAATGGCATTTTTATACTCAAATAAAATATCAGGCCTTTTTTCAACAAACTTTGGCAAGTTAAGACTTAAGGATTTTTTCTTAAAAGTTTTTTCATCTATATCAATATTTAAAATAAGTTTAACAAGCCTTTTTAATAAAGGAAATAACTCTTTTGTTATTATGTCAAAACGATTCTCTTTTTTTCTATTTTTATCTAGTTTGTTATTTTTTGTTCCCAAATAAATTCTCCTATATATCCTTTTTATAATCTTTTTTACCACTTGCTTTTATTGGTATTTTGTCCACAGATATTATTTGAAATGCTTTAATTTTGTATTTTTGTTCTACATCATTTTTTATATTATCAATTAAATCTTTGGAGGGACTTTCTAAATAAATTAAAATCTTTTCTCCGGATAGAGGATCTTCTTTTATTTTACAAAGACAAGGAATGGTAAATTTTGTTTCTATATGGTTTTCTAAATCATCTAGGGATATTCTTAAACCATAAACCTTAGCTATTCTTTTTTTTCGGGAAGTTACATAGAAAAATCCATCCTCATCCTGATATCCTAAATCTCCTGTTTTTAAAATATCTACTTCCTTTTCTTTTTGTAAATCTAAATAACTATTTGCATAGCCCATCATTACATTTGGACCTTGATAATAAAGCTCTCCGTTTTTTATAAATAATTTTCCATATTTTACCGGAATTCCTATACTTTCAATTTTTTCTGGCAGATAGTTTGGAGGTACATAGGAAATTCTTGCAGTAGCTTCAGTTTGACCATACATTATAAAGAATTTGTAATTATTTTGAATACTATCTTTATAAAAATATAACTTTGTCC
>JAMOTM010000035.1 GCA_027002265.1 Aquificota bacterium
TAATGGCCTCTTTTATTCTTGGTACTTTTAAATAAAAATCCCTTTCAATTTCCGAAGAAATTTTTAGAAGCTTTAAATCATCTTTATAAAGCTCTTTAAATTCTTTTTCTGAAATTTTTTTACATCCCTTTCCTTTATAACATGCAAAAGTTGTGCACTTATGGCATTTCATCTATTAAGGCTCCTTTTAGGGAGTAACAAAATGTAAAAGATTTAGTAAGAGCTTTACAGCTTCTTTAAAATTACAATCCACATAGCATCTACATTATCGTTAATTTTATCATGTGATATATTCTCTATTAAAGAACATACTTTCCATTTATTTGGATCAATTATATTCTTTATATCGTTTTCATCATAAAAACATACCCATCCTGTTCCTTTTAAGCTACCACTTTCAACATTTATAAAACTACTTTTCTTATTCTTGCTTTTTGTATAAGAAGTATGATGTTTAGAATAAGGAGTAAATAAAAAATATCCCCCGGGTTTTAAAATGCGATGAATTTCATCTAAAGTTCTTTTCATATCTTTATAACTAATGTATGTAAGAGCAGATCTATCTATTATCAAGTCAAAAAAATTTTTTTCAAAGGGAAAAGGTTTAGTAAAATCATGGAGTTTTAATTTTGCATTAACCCCAAATTCTTTTAAAAGCTTTTTCGCAAATTCTATAGCAATTTTGCTACCATCTATTCCATAAGCATCAAATCCCTCTTTTGCCAAAAACCATAAATGATTTCCAATACCACATCCTATATCTAAAACTTTTATGTCTTTTTTTGGTTTATTTTTTGGAGCGTAACGAAAAACAAAAGATACAACAAAATCATAGGGGTACTTTGTTAGATGTTTACCTTCTTTTCTTAAATTATTCCAGATTTTAGTAAAATTCTCCATTATTATTTCCCTCTTGGTAGTTTGTTATCCCTTTTTTATCCAATAATAATTAAGTAGATTTCCTCCAAAACTAATTTTAAAAAATCCTCTTTTAGGACTATTGACCCCTTCCCAATCAATAATTTTAATTTTTTTTACTTTAGCTAAATATAATATTGCATCCCAAAAATTAATTGTTCCCTTAAATCTTAGTTTAATATCTTGATTCCCTGCTCCATATAAATAATAGGCTCTATTTCTATCCCATCCCCAAATAGTTATATATATTGGAATCTCCTTATAGTAGGAAATAAACATTTTGGCTTTCCCTTTTTCTACTAAAGTTTTTATTATGTTTTCTAGTAAGGTAAGTTCACCATCGCTAACTGTAATTCCTTGATTTTTCATCATATTTTTATAAAAATTAAGAAAGGTTTCTAACTTAAGTTCTGTTTTTGTTTTTACTTTACTTTTTCTTGCTTCTTTAATATTCCTTTTTCTTAATTCTAAAAGATTATGAAATACCTTACTTTCAAATTCATTCTTATTTTGAAGATCTGAAATATTTAAGTAGCTAGTATATCTTATATATATCTTACATTTATCCCTTTCATTTGGAGAATGATAGTTTAACCATAAATAAGGTCTTATATCTTTAATGAAAGGATGTAAAGCTAAGTCTATACTTTTAAAATTTGTTTCTAAGTAATCCACAAATGTATTATGTATTTCATATTCATCAAGATTTCGTTTTACTTGTTTTTGAAAAAATATCCTATTACTTAATATTACTCCATTATGAATTACAAAAACGGGTCGATAACATTTATTATTTTTCAAAGTAAAGGAAAAATAGGCTATTTTCTCATTACCTTTTAGAATGTAACCATAAATTTTTTCCTCTGTAAAATTGGATAAGAAATCGGGATCGGAAAAAATAGTAAAGCATTTATTCTTTGAAGATTCCTCATACCAATTTTTTATGTTACTTTCGAGAACAACTCTAAATTTTCCCACTTTTCTTTTCTCCTTAAAAATTTTTTAATATTTATTGCTCTATATTTATTAAAGCTCCTTTTATACAGGTATCGCCTTCTTTATTACTAAGATAATAGGTCATAAAAATTTTACTATTTAATACCTTTAAATCGCTATAAGCTCCGTCAAAAATATTTCCATAGTTATTTTTATAATAAATATCTATTAGATATCTCTTTTTATCATAGGAGCTTAATACAGAAAGAGCTAAAAAGTAAGTATCTTCAAAAGGTAAATATCTATAGGAAAATAAAATATCGTTTTTATATTTTAAAGCCATAGGAGCTTGGGCTTCAAAAAATAATTTTTTCTTTTCAAAGGAAAGAAAATCTTTTGTAATAAATAAATAAATTCCATAAGGTTTATCATCTCTTCTTGTAAAAATGTAAAACTTATCATCATATTTAACTATTGAGCTTTCATTAAATATACCCTCATCATCATTTATAAAACTATAATCAAAATTTTCAAAATCTCTTGTAAATAAAAATATAGGGCGGGTTTTATTTTCCCCTTTTAAAGTTCCATAAGCTGGCAGGATATATCCAAATTTTTCATCATAGATAACTTTTCCATAAAATATAATAAATTCTAAATCTTTTATTTTTATTTCTTTTCTGTCTTTAAAAATAGGACTGTCAGAAATGCTTAAAAAGGATATATGCTTTCCATTTATTACTTTTCTTGTTGCTAAAGTATATACGTTTTCTTTTGGATTTGAAAGAATTGCGTCAAGCTCATTTTCACTTTCAAAAGCTAAATTTTCTTTTATATTTAAAATATCTTTTTCTTTTCCATCTAAAATAAGATCTAAAGGTATTTTTTTGTAAAATACTTTTCCACCTTTACCATGAATTTGAGTTTTATCTTTTATTCCTCTTCTAAAGTATAAAAATAAATTATCTTTATAGATTTCATAAGTAGGAAAAGCATCATATATATTTTCTTGATAAGGAGTTATATAAAAAACTTTTTCTTTAAATTCTTTAATTCCAAAACCTTTTTTTTCTATTAAATCCTTAACTATTTTTTCCTTTTCTTTTATAAATGGCGGAATATAAATATAAAATGTTTTATCATAAAGACCTTTTTGATAAACATGGGCGTTTATATTTTTTAGCTCTGGCTTTTTTTCTAAAAGCTTTAAAATGTTTTTTAATGAATAAGCTTTTTTTTCTTTTTTTAGCTCTTCATAAACTTTATTATGAAACTCTAAATCTGAAGGAGTATCTATGGACATTCTATGAATAACCTTTTTTAAGTAATTTGGGGTTGGAAGAATAAGAGGTTTTAAAAATTTCCTAGCTTCCTCCTTGTATCTAAACACCGGAAATTGATGTTCCCTAAGTTCTTTAGTATCTGAATATTTATCTCCAATCTCCCAAACTTCCCTTTTACATACCATTATGCCTTCTAGTGAATTTTTCTCGTCAAAATATACAATATTCTTATCTTTAGAGATTTTTAAAGAAGTAATTAAACGCTCTAAAGCGTTTTTATCAAAACGAGGGCAATCTCCAGAAGCTAAAATACAAATATCTGCCTTATATTTTTTTGCAGCTTGGGTAAGTCTTCCTACTACATCATCTATATCTCCTTTATAAAAAAATATTTCAATACTTTTTTTTGGTTTATACTTTTTCTTAAAATTTTTTAAAAATTCTTTTAGCTTTAGATTCTTTTCTTCATAAGGAACTGCTAAAACAATTTCGTCTATTTCATCTACTTCCAATAAGGAAAGTAAATTCCACTCTAGAAGAGTTTTATCTCCTATTTTTTTTAAATGTTTCTCTGGAAGTCTAGAAGAAGAGAGTCTTACTGGAACGAAAGCTACTACTTTCAAATTTTCCTCCTAATACATTTGGGCCATGTTATAAATTTATTTTAAAAATTTTATAAAATATTTTTAAGAATTATAATTGTAATTATAAAAGTTAGTAACTATTAAAAAAGACTTGAATTTTAATTATTTGGGTTAAAAAGACTTACGTAGGAAGTTTAAAAAATATAGATATTAACAAAATAAAAATAGGGGAGTAAAGCAACTCCCCTTAAAGAGCTTCCTTTGCCATTTTAAATCCTTCTTCTAAAGCTTTTTTATTTAAATCAACAAATCTTTCAGGAACTGAAGAAATAACAGCTTTTTCGAGAGCTTCTTTTGAAACTATATTTGTAATTTCCTGAAGAGCCGCAAGTGCAACTACATTCATAACTTGTCTTTTTCCAACAACTTCAGCTGCAACTTTTGCCATAGGAACTTCTATAACTTTGTATCTATCTCTATCTAAATTATGTTTAACTAAATCCTTATCTAAAATTACATATGCTCCATCTTTAACATCTGCAAGTATATCTTTGTCACCACTTATAGAAGGAATTTTTAGTTTATCATAAGCTTCTTGAGATTGAATAATAATAGCATCAGCTTTAATAACTTTTGGAAAATCTATTTCCTCATTATCAATAATGCAGTCTCCTATAGATACTCCTGTTCTCATTGCCGCTCCATATTTTGCAGTTTGAGTTGCATATTTTCCATCTTCAACTGCGGCCTTTGCTAAAATAACTGCGGCTGTAATAGAACCTTGACCCGCAGTTCCAGTTATTCTTGTTTCAAAACGAGCCATTTTATCCTCCTTAGTTTTGGGAGAGTTTTTCTATAAGTTTTTCATACTTTTCACAATATTCCTCTCTACTATCATCGTGGTAAAGAAGTCCAATAGGGAACTTACCTGCTTTTTTTTCTTCTGGAAGTTTATCCCAAGCTTTTATAGGAATAAAATTAGTTTTTAAATAGTCATAAAGACCTTTTAAACCAAGTTTATTTTTTCTTCCGTAGTGAATTGGACAAGGAGATATAACTTCTATAAATGAAAGCCCTTTATGTTTTATTCCCTTTTCTATTAAATCTATAAGTTGTTTATAGTGATATACTGTTGTTCTTGCAACAAAAGAAGCCCCTGCAGCTTTTGCAAGTTCACAAGTATCAAAATTTGGTTCAATAGAACCATAAGGTGCAGTTGTTGCAATTGCTCCTTCTGGGGTTGTAGGAGAAGCTTGTCCTCCCGTCATTCCATAAATATTATTATTCATAAGTATCACCGTTATATCTATATTTCTTCTTGCTGCATGAATCCAATGGTTTCCACCAATAGCGGCACAATCTCCATCTCCAGTTACAGTAACTACAGTAAGCTCAGGATTTGCAAGTTTAACTCCAGTTGCGAAAGCTAAAGCTCTCCCGTGTGTAGTATGCAAAGTATTTGCATCTATATATCCTGGAAGTCTAGAAGAGC
This sequence comes from Aquificota bacterium, assembly GCA_027002265.1. Classification (GTDB taxonomy): domain Bacteria; phylum Aquificota; class Aquificia; order Desulfurobacteriales; family DQVG01; genus DQVG01. The sequence continues at coordinate 5,214 of JAMOTM010000035.1, forward strand.
AACCAATTCCGGATACTACAGATAGTTTATTTTTATCTAACTTTAAGTTATAAAAAGCTTCAATTAAAGCTTTCATAACGATTCCATGTCCACATCCTGGACACCAAATATGAGGAAGTTTATCAAGTCTTAAATAATCTAAATATGGCTTTTTTTCTTTTAATTCATATATATTCATATTAGCCATTCTTTACCTCCTTAGTTATCAAGAATAAAAATTGCAAAATCTGGACACATCTCCTCACATTTTTTGCAACAAATGCATTCCTCAGGTTTTACTACTTTTACTTTCCATAAAACTTTATCTACTTCCAAAACATTTTTTGGACAAAACATTACACAAAGTTCACATCCTTTACAAAATTCCTCATTTATAACAATTTTACAATTTGGCATTTAGAAACCTCCCCTTAAACTGTTAATGGAGAAAATTTGTCTAAAAATCTTAAAATTTCATCTGGATAAATAAGTTCTCCACAAGCTTTATTAATTCTATGAACTTCACTTGCACCTTTAACAGCTCTTTCAACTTCTAAAACATATTGTCCCATATTCATTTCCGGAACTAAAACACATTTCATGTTTTTTGCAAGTTCATAAATTTTTTCTTCTGGAGAAGGCCAAAGAGTAATTGGTCTAAAAAGTCCTACTTTTATACCTTTTTTTCTTGCTTCTTTAATCGCATATTTTGCACTTCGTGCCACAGAGCCATAAGCTACAATTAAGATATCTGCATCATCTAACATATATTCTTCATACTTTAAAAGCTCATCTTTATGTCTTAAAACTTTTCTTTGAATTCTTTCCATAAATTCTTGAACAAGCTTTGGGTCCGTTGTTGGAAAACCATCGTATCCATGATGAAGTCCAGTTACATGAAAACGATAACCTTCTCCAAAGTTCGGAATAGCTGGAACATCATCTTCTTCAGGTTTATAAGCTAAGTGCTTTTCTGGTGGCAAAGATGGTTTTTTTCTATTCCAAATTTCAACATTTTCTGGTTCAGCCAGTCTTTCTCTCATATGACCTATTGTCTCATCTATAAGTAAAATTACAGGTTGTCTAAGTCTTTCTGCCCAATTAAAAGCTCTTATAGTTTCTTCATAAACCTCTTGAACAGAAGAAGGAGAAAATACTATAGCTTGATAATCTCCATGGGTCCCCCAACGAGATTGCATTACATCTCCTTGAGCGGGTTGAGTTGGAAGTCCAGTAGAAGGCCCTTGTCTTTGCACATTAACAACTACCACTGGAGTTTCTGTCATATAAGCATAGCCTAAATTTTCTTGTTTCAAAGAAAATCCAGGTCCAGAAGTAGCTGTCATAGATTTAAGTCCAGCTAAAGATGCCCCAATTGCTGCTGCCATAGAACCTATTTCATCTTCCATTTGAATAAACTTTCCACCAACTTTTGGAAGAAGCTCAGCCATTTTTTCTGCGATCTCAGAAGAAGGAGTAATTGGATATCCTGCATAAAATCTACATCCTGCTCTTATAGCTGCTTTTGCACAAGCATGATTACCAAATTCCAAATATACTTTTCCCATGAGTTTTCCTCCTTGTTTAAATTATCCCATGCTCTTTTAAAGCTTTTTTAACCATTTCCCCAATTATATGGGGGGATTCACATACATAAGCTCCAGCTTCTCTTAAAGCTTCCATTTTACTTTTTGCGTCTCCTTTTCCTCCAGTAATAATAGCTCCAGCATGCCCCATTCTTCTTCCAGGAGGTGCTGTAACTCCAGCGATATAAGCGATAACAGGTTTTTTAACGTGTTTTTTTATATATTCTGCAGCTTCTTCTTCCATAGTTCCTCCAATTTCTCCAATAAGAACAATAGCCTTGGTTTCTGGATCTTCATTAAACATTTTTATAGCATCTAAATGAGTAGTTCCTGGAACCGGGTCTCCACCAATTCCAATAACGGTCGATTGTCCTATTCCTCTTTTAGTCATTTGGTAAGCAGCTTCATAAGTTAGTGTTCCTGAACGAGAAACCACTCCAACACATCCTTTTTTGAAAATATAACCCGGCATAATTCCCATCTTACATTCTTCCGGAGTTATTACTCCCGGACAATTTGGTCCTACGTATCTAAAATCTTTGTAACTTTCAAGTGCCCTTTTAACTTTAAGCATATCATTTACTGGAATACCCTCTGTGATACAAACTGCAAGTTTCAAACCTGCATTTGCAGCTTCTAGAATCGCATCTGCAGCTCCAAAGGGTGGAACAAAAATTAAGGAGGCGTCAGCTTGAGTTTCTTTTACAGCTTCTTCTACTGTATTAAATACAGGAACTTTTACTACTTCTCCATTGGGACCTTCAAATTCTAAAACTTGTCCACCTTTCCCCGGGGTAACTCCAGCTACTATATTAGTTCCATACTTTATGCATTGAGCTGCATGAAAAGATCCCTCTTTCCCGGTTATACCTTGAACAATAACTTTTGTATTTTTATTTATAAGAACGCTCATTTTATCCCTCCTTAATTTTTACTGGCAAGTTCTACAGCTTTTTTTGCTCCATCTAACATATCTTCTGCAGGAACTAAATTTTCTATTCCGCTATTTTCTAAAATCTTTTTTCCTTCTTCTACATTTGTTCCTTCAAGCCTTACTACAATTGGAACATTTGGTTTTACTTCTTTTGTTGCTTCAACAATACCTTGAGCTACTCTGTCACAACGAACAATTCCTCCAAAGATGTTTACAAAAACAGCTTTTACATTTGGATCGGAAAGTAAAATTTTAAATGCAGCTGCAACTCTCTCAGCGTTAGCTCCTCCTCCAACATCTAAAAAGTTTGCCGGTTCTCCTCCACAATATTTAATGATATCCATAGTTGCCATAGCAAGTCCGGCTCCATTAACCATACATCCGATGTTCCCGTTTAAACGTACATAATTTAAATTCCATTTTTTAGCTTCAAGCTCAAGTGGATCTTCTTGAGTAGGATCATGAAGAGTTTCTATTTCTGGATGTCTAAAAAGGGCATTATCATCAAAATCTATTTTTGCATCTAAGCAAACAATGTCACCTTCTTTTGTGATAACAAGGGGATTAATTTCAACTAAAGAGGCATCTTTTTCCATGTATATTTTGTAAATCTTTACAAGTAAATCAAAGAATTTTTTCATTAAATTTTTATCAAGTCCTAGCTTAAAGAGGATCGGTCTTACCTTATGAACTTCTAAAAAATTATTAAGTCCTAAAGCTGGATCAATGGCAGCTTTCATAATAGCTTCAGGTTTTTCTTTTGCAAGCTCTTCTATCTCCATACCACCTTCTGCAGAAATCATAAATACCGGACGCGAAATACTTCTATCTAAAGTTAAACCTACATAAATTTCCCTATCTATATTTACTCCTTCTTCTATTAAAACCTTATTTATAGGAAGTCCTTCTGGGTTTTGATAAGTTTTAAGCCTATTTCCAAGCATATTTTTTGTTATTTCAATAGCCTCTTCTAATGATTTTGCAAGTTTAACTCCACCTGCTTTTCCTCTTCCACCAGCATGAACTTGAGCTTTAATAACTACTAAATTTTTGTTTAAAGTATCCCAAACTTTTTTTACCGCATCTTCCAAAGAAGAAAAGATTTCATCTATATTGTCCCCAAAAACTCTATATCCATTATCTAAAAGCTCTATAACAAGACCTTTTGGAACTGGAATTCCATAGGATTTAAAAATTTCCTTGGCCTGATACTCGTGGATTTTCATTTACTATTCCTCCATTTGTATTAATTTAAATTAATTTGAAAATTATTTTAACAAAAAATTTACAATTTTTTTACATTTTAAGTATATCTATCCTAGGATTTTATAAAAATAACACAAGTGGAAGATGGTGAGTAAGATTAAGAATATCAGACTGGAAATTAAAAAAAAGTATAAATTAATAAAATTTGACTACATTAATTTTAAATTTTCACTTTATTTTTTAAAAATTATTTTGTTTCATTTTATTATTCTGAAAATCTCGAACTACATGTCGAGTATCCTGACCTTCTATATATTTTTCAAGAAGTTGAGCAATAAGAGTGTATATATCTTCTATATTTACCGAAGAATTGCTTTCAAACATTTCTAAAACAGTTTTTGCAATTTCAGGAAGATACTTTTTTAGTTTTTCTTTTTTTTCTAAAAGAGTATAAAAAAGATGAGTATTTATTTTTTCAAAATGCTGGGAAATTTTTATTTGTCCTAAAGTTATCTCCATTTTTAAATGTTGATTAAAAATTTGACTAGATTGCCTTTCCTGTTGAGTTAAAGAAATATCAATTTCTACTTTATACTTTTCACTGGCAAAAGCTATTTTAATATCTCTTTTTGAATCAAGTTCCTTAACTTCTAAGCAGGAAATTATCATTTTATACCTCCTTTTATTTATAAGTTTCTATTAAAGCTCTAATTAAGTACTCTAAGCCGTTAGATAAAACTAAAAGAAGAATTTTAAAGGGTAGGGATATCATCATAGGAGGTATCATCATCATACCCATAGCCATAAGAATGGTAGCAACAATAACATCAATAACAAAAAAAGGTAAATAAATTAAAAAAACAATTTCCAAAGCTGTTCTTATTTCACTTATCATATAAGCTGGAATTAAAACAAGCATAGGCACAGTATCTGGAGTTACAGTTTTAAGTTTAATATTAGCTATACTTAGAAATAAAGCCAAATCATCTTTTCTTGTATTTCTAAGCATAAATTTTTTTAAAGGTTTTATACTTCTTTTTATAAACTCTACATCGTCTATTTTTTTCTCAAGATAAGGAGTTAAAGCATTTTTTTCTATATCATCTATAACTGGTTTCATAGTAAATAAAGTTAAAAAAAGAGAAAGAGAAATTATTACCGGAGTTGGAGGAACCTGAGGGACTCCCATGGCTTGTCTAAGAAGGGATAGGACAATAACTATTCGTGTAAAACACGTTGTAGCTATTAAAAAAAAAGGAATAAACGTAAGAAATGTTAGAAAAAAAACTATTTTTAAATTAATATCTATTTTTCCAAAAGAGTTATATATTGTACTTAAATCTATAGGCATTTAATTTTTTTCTCCATTATCCTTTTCAATTTTTTCTTTTTTTATTATATTAATTACATTTGCATTGAAAAGAATATAATATCTTTCTTTTTCTATCTTTAAAATTATAAGTTTTAAATCTTTATCAAAATAAAAAATATTTTCCAGAAATATAGATCTTTTTTTTAATCTAAGGTGTTGAGATAAATTTAATGGTAAGTTTAATAAATTATCTTTAAAAAAAAGAAAAAAAAATAATATGAAAATAGATAATATGGAAAGAAGATATAAATTTTCCATACTAATCTTTTCCAGGAATGTCTTTTAAAAATCTTTCTACTCGTATGTCTATAAGTCGAACTCCAAAATTATCATTTATATTTACAAGTTCTCCTACTCCAAAAACTATATTTTTTAAAAATACTGGAACATAATCATCTAGTTTTCTATTAAAAGTTATAATTTCTCCAGGTTTTAAATTATAAATTTCTTCAAAGCGCATTTTTTTTCTATCTAACTCTACAAAAAATCTAAGTTTTACATCTTTTAAAAAAGAAAGTTCCTTTTCTAAATCTTCAATTTCCTTCCAGGTTAAGTTGTCTTCATCTATTTTTACTCTTTGATAGCTAGGCTGATCTTCTCCTTCTCCAGCCCCATCTTGAAGAATATTTTTAGATAAATTATTTTCCATTTTTTGCTTTTGTTCTATATTTTCCTTATTTTCACTTTTATTCTTATTATTTTCACTATTTTCCATATATGGCAAAACACCCATTTTTTCCCTCTAATTTAAGAAATATATTAAATAAGCTCTACTAAGAGGATTGAATAATAAATTCAGTAAAGTATACATTTCTAACTCCACCAGCAGGTAAAATTGCATTTACTCTTTTTAAAATTTCCTCTTTTAATTTTTCTTGACCTTCTGGGGTTTTAATTTCTGAAGATGTTTTAGAGCTTATTAAAGAAATAATAGCATCTTTTATTTCAGGTAATCTTTGTTCCACTTGTTGTTGAACTTTTTGGTTATCAAGTTCCAAAGTTATACTTACTTTTAAAAATGTTGCCGCATCTTGATCTGCTAGATTAACAATTAAAGATCCTAAATTATACATAATGCCCGGCTTTTCTGCTTTTTTAATTTCCTCTTCTATTTTTTTAAGCTCTTCCTTCTTTGCTTTTTCTACAGGATTTTCTTTTTTTGCAAAAAAAGTTTTATAGGCAAAAAGTCCGCCTACACCTAAGAGAATAAAAAGAGCTCCTAAAATAATAAAAAGTTTTCCTTTACCTTTAGCTTGCTCTTCTTTTTTCTCTTGGTTTTCTTGACCTTCTTTTTTTTCTTCAGCCATACTTCTTCCTCGACAGTTCAAATTTTAAATAAAAAGAAAAATATTATAATAGATACACTATTTAAAATTTCGATAATATCAAAAAATTTTTTTAATTAAGAAAGGCCCCAAAAAGGGCCTAGAAATTAACTTTTTTTAATTATCTTTTGAGATTAATAAGCTCTAAAAGAACTTGATCTGAGGTAGAAATAACTCTTGCATTTGCCTGATAAGCTCTTTGAGCAACCATTAAGTTTATAAATTCTTGAGCTAAATCTACATTAGATGCTTCAAGCATTTGAGAACGAATTTTTGAAATAACTCCTCCTGGAACAATAACTGGAGTATAGGTTGGAGAAGAAGGTATATATAAAGTAGAACCTACTCTTCTAAGCATTTCGGTATCTTTAAACATAGCAAGTGCGATTCTAGCTATAGGAATAGTTAAACCATTTGTATAACTTCCACGAATAGAACCATCTTCCCCAACCGAAATATTCATTAAATCTCCTTTAGCGTTTCCATCTTGATACCCAAAAAACATATAAGAAGATGCTAGTTGAGTTATTTTTGAAAAATCGAAATCAAATTGCATTTTTTCAGCACCAGTTTTTGGATCAAAAGGATTCATCCAATCTTTATCCAAAGATACTGTTCTTGTATTTTCTATATTAGAGCTTTTAAGCATTTTTCCATTACTATCTCTAAAAGTTAAAAGTTTAAAGTCTACACGTGTATTTGAAGAAACAAGCTCGGTTTTTGTAAATGTAATAATACCTTTAGCATAATCTATTTCTCCTACCGGCGCAGTTTTATCTAAAATCCAATTTGATGAATCTACAAGTTTATAAATATTTCCATGCCCATCATCTACAAATTTTTGATCTTTTATAGTTACAACTACGTGCCCTGGATCTAAAATATATCTAGAATCATTTGAATTATCTAAATTAAAATCTATTTTATTATTATTCGAGTCAAATTGAACATTTATTGTATTTGTATCGGTTATAAGTTCATATCCGCTGCCATCAGAAAACTTATAATATTTTAAGTTGGAAATAGAATTAGAAGTTTGGTCTACAGATAGAATATTTTTACTTGGAGAATCTTTATCTTTAAATACCACCGGTGCAGTATAATCTATATCCTCTAGTCTACCTTCATTATCAAAATATAAAATTAGCCCAGAAGAAAAACCTAAACTATCTTGATTGGGAACTTTAAATTCCAAAGTTTTCCCATCTATCATTAAATATGTATACCATGTATTTTGAGCAATATGCTCAAAATAAAACTCTAAAAGATGAGGATTTCCTAAAGAATCATATACTGTTAAACTTTCAACTCTTGAATAGGCATTATTATCAGCTGGATTAAACTTTATGATTTCGTGTGTAGAATTATCTACCATAACTGGAGAAGATGCATCTAAATTGGAAGGTTCATTTAACTTTACTTTTGTAGTTGTATTTGGGTTCATAGAAAGAGGAATATTAATAGGTTTCATAGCTCCTATCATATTTCCATTTTTATCTAATTTCCAACCTAGAACCTTTAAACCTTGCTGATTGATTAAATTTCCTTCTGGATCCAATCTAAATTCTCCATTTCTTGAGTAATAAGTTGTTTGTCCATCAGTTAAAATAAAAAGACCTTTTCCATCTATTGCTAAATCAGTAGATTTTCCAGTTTGCATAAATATTCCTTGAGTAAAATTTTTCACTGTAGAAGATAAAACTTCTCCACCACCTATTTCAAAATTTACTGGGGTTCCGCCAGCTGTAAAAGATGTTATAGCTGATTGCAAAATATCTTCAAAAATAGGAACTTCTGCTTTAAAACCTACGGTATTTACATTTGCAATATTATCTGAAATTATATTTAAGTATTTATTATTAGATGTAAGACCTGTATAGCCCACATAAAAAGAACCTATCATTTTTATTCCTCCAACTAGGTTTCAATAGAAATAATATCATCTATAGTTATTGGTTCATTATTTACATAAATTTCAATATTACCCTCTTCTTGATCTATATGAACTTTTTCTACAGTTCCATAGGAAATTAGAGCGATCTTGGAAGGATCTGTAACTATTTGCTTATTTTCATCTATGCCACTATAGTTTACATATAAAACTTGACCTTCAGAAACCTTAGAAAGAGGAATTTTAAATTCATTTTCCCCATAGTTTACATTATCAAAAGTTCCGCTATATACAATATTTCCATTAGAATCTGTAATTTGAAGATTAATTTTTTGAAGATAGGTATTTACTTTAAAATCTAAATCTACATAAGGACCATTACTATCTTTTTGAACTTTTACATTATGTCCTACATACTCCACTTTCTTTCCTATGAAACTAGCGGCATTTAAAAAGTTAGTATATTTATAATAATTCATTAAACTTTGAACACTTTTATCAAATTTAACAAAAGTTTCCATTTGCTGAAGATTTACTAAATTGGTAATAAATTGATTAATATCTGTAGTATCTAAAGGGTCTTGGTATGTAAGCTGAGTTAAAAGAATTTTCATAAAATCTTCGTTGGAAAGTTTGCTTCTATCTATAATTCCATTTACAACTTTAGTTTCATCTTTATTATTAATCATTAAATTTGAAATAGAGCTTATGTCCATACCTTCATCCTCTTTATTTAGGGGTTTGTTTCAATTATATCAAATCTTTTTATCTTTATAAGAAGATTATAATTTTATGTAGACAAAAAATGTATGCCAGGAGCATATTTTCATGGAAAATGTTTTTGAAAGAAAAGTAAAGATTTTAAAAGGTAAGTTAAAAGAAAAAAGTAAAGTAAATATATATTCTCTGCCAGGCTCAAGTAAGGTTCTTTTAGGAAAATATTTCAAGGGACCTATTTTATTTTTATTAGACGATATTAAAAAAGCTAGTATTTTAAAGGAAGAAGGGGAAAATATTTTAAAAGCATTAAATATAGATAAAAAAGTTGTTTTTTTAAATCCCGAAAAAGATTATGAAAAGCTCTCAGCTTTAAATGAAATTTTAGAAACACCTTTAGAAAAGTTGATTTTAATAACAACTCCTGAAGCTCTTTTAGAAGAATACATAGATGTTCTTAATTTACCTTCTTTAGAGTTAGAGAAAGGTAAAGAGTATGATTATGAAGATATAAAAAGAAAGCTTGTAGAGCTTGGATATAAATATGTAAAAGAAGATGCAGAGGAAGGGGAATTTTCCATTCTTGGAGACAGCATAGTTTTATATACTCCAGATGGTAAAAAAATTCTTTTATCATTTTTTGATAAGGAGCTTGAAACTATAAAACTTGATGAAAAAGAAATAGATAAAATTAAAATTTTTCCAAACTATCTTCGTCTTTTAAAGGAAAAAGAAAAAATATCTTTATTTGATATGCTGGATAATCCTTTAATTGTTGTTATAGAACCCTTAAAAGTTTTAAAGAAAATTCCTACTTTAAATTATCATATAGGTATATATGAACATAAAATAGAAAATGCTTTAGAATTTCCAGTTAAGCTTGGTCCTAAAATAGACAATTTTTCTCTTTTAGATTTAGAGAAATATAAAAATTATAAGATTTTTATAAGATACATTAATGAAAAAACTTATGAAAAATTAAAAGATACTTTTCCAAAAAATACTATTTTCTCTTATGGCTTATCTTTAGGATCATTTATAGACGAAAGTCATAAAATCTTATTTTTATGTGAAGATACTTACAAGGATATTTTAAAAGAGAAAAAAAGTATTTCGGATTTAGAGATAGGAGATTACATTGTTCACAAAGATTTTGGAATTGGTATTTATAAAGGGGTAGTAAATAAAGAAATTGGTGGAAAAAATTTAGACTTTATCTTAATTGAATATGCTCAAGGTGATAAGCTTTATGTTCCATTTTTCCAGGTAGATAAACTTTATCCTTACACTGGTTTTCAAGCTCCAAAAATAGATAGACTTGGCTCTTCCTCTTGGCAAAATTTAAAGCGCCAAGTTACAGCTTCTTTAATAGAGTTTGCAAAAAAACTTTCTGAAAGTTATAAAAAAAGAAAAAGCGTTTTAGGATACTCTTTTAAATTGAGTAAAGATGAAGAAAAAATTTTAAAAGAGTTTGAAAAAAAGTTCCCTTATGAGGAAACTCCTGATCAAAAAAAAGCTATTTTGGAAGTATATAAGGATATGGATGAAAGTTATCCCATGAATCGTCTTTTGGTAGGGGATGTAGGATTTGGAAAAACCGAAGTTGCTATGAGAGCTGCTATGAAAGCGGTTTTAAAGGGTAAACAGGTTGCTATTATTGCTCCAACTACGGTTTTAGCCGAGCAGCATTATAGAAACTTTAAAGAACGTTTTAAAGATTTTCCAGTAAAAATAGAGCTTCTTTCTCGTTTCGTTCCCAGAAAAAAACAAAAGGAAATTTTAGAAAAATTAAAAAATGGAAAAGTAGACATAATCATAGGAACTCATCGTCTTTTGCAAGATGATATTAAATTTAAAGATTTAGGTCTTTTAATAATAGATGAGGAACACAAGTTTGGGGTGGCTGCCAAGGAAAAGCTAGCCTCTTTATATCCTCATATAGACATTTTATATATGAGTGCAACTCCTATTCCAAGAACACTTTATATGGGACTTTCTGGATTTAGGGATATTTCTATTATAGAAACTCCGCCTAAAGGTAGACGGGGTGTAAAAACCTATGTATATAGATTTTCCGAAGATAAATTTTTAAAAGCAATAGAAAAAGAACTTAAAAGAGGTGGGCAAGTATTTATTGTATGCAATGATATAGATGTTTTACCGAAAATAAAAAAATTTTTAGAAGAACATTTTAAAGACAAAAAAATTGAAGTTTTACATGGTCAAATGAAAGCTTCCCAAATAGAGAAAATCATGCATGAATTTTTAGAAAAGAAAATAGATATTTTAGTTTCTACAGTTATTATAGAAAGTGGGATTGATATTCCAAGTGCAAATACTCTAATTGTTTTAGATGCTCATAAAATGGGACTTTCTCAACTTTATCAGCTTAGAGGTAGAGTTGGAAGGGGGGATAAAAAAGGTTATGTGTATTTATTTATTCCTAAAAAAGAAAAGTTAAATTCTGAAAGCTTACAAAGACTTGAAGCTATAAAGGAAATGCCCGAACTTGGTGGTGGTTTAAAGCTTGCTTTAAAAGATTTAGAAATTAGAGGAGCTGGAACAGTCTTAGGTCCAAAGCAAAGTGGATTTATAAATAAACTTGGTTTGGATTTTTATATGGAGCTTTTTAGGGAAGTTCTAAACGAAGAAGAAGAAAAAGATGTAAATATAAATATTCAAGCTGAAGCCTATATTCCAGAAAATTATATTTCTGATACTCAAGAAAGAATAGAAATTTATAGTGCTATATCCAAAGCAAAGGATGAAAAAAGTTTAAAAGAAATTCTAAATGAAATAGAAAAAAGCTATGGAAAACTTCCCGATCCAGTTATAAATACATTTAAAATTTTAGAAATAAAAAATTTAGCTAAAAAACTTAAGATAAAAGATATAACCTTAACTCCAAATAAAACTCTTATAATTACTCCTTATAAAGATACAAATATAAACTCAGAGTATCTTGTAAAACTAGCTAAAGAAGGAGAAGTTCAAATTACTCCAGATGGAAAAATTTATAAAAAGAACATAAAAAGTTTAGAAGATATTACTTTATTTTTAAAAAAACTTTTAAAAAATTCTTTGGAAAATATAAACTAATTGGAGGGCAAAGTGAAAGTTGGAATTTTAGGAGCATCAGGATATACAGGTGAAGAGCTTATAAACTTGCTTTTAAATAAAAAAGACGTAGAGCTTGTATATATTACTTCAAGAAGATACAAAGGAAAAACTTTAGGAGAAATTAATCCAAGGTTTAAAAATACTCGTTTTGAAAATCTAAAATTTGAAGAAGTAAATGAAGAAAAAATTTTAAATTGTGATTTAATATTTTCCTGTCTTCCTCACGGAGAAGCAAAAAATATCTTAGAAAAATATTTAGGAAAAATTTTTATTATTGATCTTTCCCAAGACTATAGAAAAGATGAAAGAGCTATTTATGGTCTTACAAATATTTATGATGTTTATACTAAACATCCTTTGAAAAGAAAATATGATGTAGAAAAGCTTAAAAAGTATAAGATAATTGCAAATCCCGGATGTTATCCTACCTCTATAATACTTCCTTTATATCCTCTTTTAAAGGCAAATTTAATAGAGAAAGATTTTATTATTTGTGATTCTAAATCTGGAACGTCGGGGGCTGGAAAAAGTTTAAAAGAAAATTTGCTATTTTGTGAGGTAAATGAAAACTTTTATTGTTATAAGCCAAAGGGACATAGACATGAAAGTGAAATAAAATATGTTTTAAATGTAAAAAATTTAAAATTTACGCCTCATTTACTTCCTATAAATCGTGGGATTTTATCTACTATATATTTTAGATCTGAAGCTACTTTAAAAGATTTAATAGATCTTTTAAAAGATTTTTACAGAAATGATGAAAATGTAAAAATAATTGATACTTATCCTCAGCTTAAATTTGTAAATTATACGAACGAGGCTCATATTTATGTGGATTATGATGAGGAAAATAAACTTTTTATCGTTTTAAGTGCAATAGATAATTTAATTAAAGGTGCTTCCGGTCAAGCGGTAGAAAACATGGAGATTTTAAAAAATTATCTTTTGAAAGGATAAAATAAGTGTTTAAGTTTGAAAAACAAGAGATAAAACTTGCTTTAAAGCTTGCTTTTAAATATTTTTTTTCTTTAAGAAGTTCTATTTTAAAACTTAATTTTACTTTATCAATTTTAGGAATTATTATAGGTAGTTTAGCTTTAATCTTATCTCAAGCTGTTATTAATGGTTTTGAAAAAGCTCTTTTAGAAAAATTAATACGAGGAAATGGAGATTTAGTTTTTTTATTAGATATTCCTTATCAAAATATTAAGGCTTATGAAAAAGTTTTGGAAAAAGAAGAAAATATAAAGGCTGTGTCGCCTTATGTTTACTACCCGGTGATGTTAGAAAATCCTTATTTTAAAACGTATTCCGGAGCAATTTTAAGAGGAGTAGATGTAGAAAAAGAAAAAAAAGTGAGTAATTTTTATAAAAATTTAAAGTTTGGAACTTGGGATAGTTTAAAAAACATAGGTTATGGAATTTTTGGTTATACTCTTTTAAATAATCTTGGTGCTACTTTAAATGATACTATAAAAGTTGTTTCCCCCATTGGAAAAAAAACTCCTTTTGGATATATCCCAAAGGTTGGGTATATAAGGGTTGGAGGGGCTTTTTCTTTAGGGCTTTATCAATTTGATAATAATTTTGTTTTAGTATCCTTAGAAACTTTAAACAAGGTTTTTGGAGTAAATAAAATAAATGGTTTTATTATAAAACTTAAAGATTTTTCAAGATTAAAGGAAACTGAAGAAAAACTACGTCTTAAATTTCCAGAAGCTCAAGTTCAAAGTTGGATAGAAATAAATAAAAGTCTATTTTCTTCTTTAAAGCTTGAAAAACTTGCTATGTTTTTTATTACTACTTTAATTTTGGTTGTAGCTTCTTTTAATATTATGTCTTTTTTAGTAAATAATATTTTTTTAAGAGCAAAAGACATTGCTATTTTAAAAACCCTGGGAACAAAAAACTCCACTATAAAATACATGTTTCTTTTTCAAGGATTATTTATAGGAATTATAGGAATTACTATAGGAAATATTTTGGGAATTACTATTTCATATGTTCTAGATAAGTATAAACTTATAAAACTTCCTCCTCAAAGCTATTTTATAGATTATTTACCTTTTAAATTAAGTTTAAAAAGTTTAATTTGGATAAATTTGGTTACTTTCCTAATATGTATAATTTCTTCAAAAATTTCCTTAAGAAGACTTTCTGAACTTAGCATAACTGAAATTTTAAGAAATTATAGGTAGATTTTATGTAAATTTCTTAACTTTTCATAAGTTTTTATCTTTAGAACTCCTAGCATTTTTATTCTTTTTTAAAGATAATATAATTTGCTATATTAAACAATTTATAAAATTAATTATTTTTCATTGAGGCTAAAACTATGAACTTATATAAAGATGCTGCAAATCTTTTAAAAGAAGCAAAAAATATTTTAGTTTTTACCGGAGCTGGAATTAGCGCAGAAAGTGGAATTCCAACTTTTCGAGGAAAAGATGGGCTTTGGAACAAATATAATCCACAAGAACTTGCAACTCTAGAAGCCTTTTTAAAAAATCCAAAACTTGTTTGGGAATGGTATGATTTTCGTAGAAAACTTATAAAAGAAGCTAAGCCTAACTTAGCTCATTTAACTTTGGCAAAATGGGAAAAAATATTACCTATAACTATTATTACTCAAAATGTAGATGAACTTCATCAAAGGGCAGGAAGCAAAAATGTTATAGAGCTTCATGGAAACATTTGGACTTTAAAGTGTTTAAGTTGCTCTTATCAAGAAAAAAATTATGAAGTTCCCCTAAAGAAAATTCCTCCTATTTGTCCAAAATGTCATGATTTACTTAGACCCGGAGTAGTTTGGTTCGGAGAAGCTTTACCAGAAGATGCCTTGAAAAAAGCTTTCGCCTTAGCTCAAAATGCTGATGTTTGTTTAGTTATTGGAACAAGCGGAGTTGTTTTTCCGGCAGCTCAAATTCCCTATATAGTAAAAGAAACTGGAGGAAAAGTAATAGAAATAAATTTAGAGCCTACGCCCATATCTGAAATTGCTGACATCTCTTTTTTTGAAAAAGCAAGCGAAGCGTTAAGAAAAATAGATAAATATTTATAAATTTGGAGTCAAATTTTGAATAATAAAAATCCTTTTGTAGGTAAAATCGCATTAAGTTACGACAAGTTTTTTGAATCTGATTACGGTAAGAAAATATTTAATTTAGAAAAAGAATTGTTAATCAATTTTTTAAAAAAACTTTCTATTTCTTCCCTTCTAGAAATAGGATGTGGGACGGGAATTTGGTTAAAAGTTTTTGAAAAAGAGCTTAATATAAAAGTATTTGGAATAGATATTTCTTTAGATATGTTGAAAGTAGCTAAAGAAAAAGGTTTAAAAAATCTTATTTTGGGAGATGCTAAAAATTTACCATTTAAAAATAATCTTTTTGATATAACAATGTTTATAACAAGCCTTGAATTTATAGAAAATAAGCCTAAAGCTTTATATGAAGCTATGCGCGTTAGCAAAAAATATCTAGGCGTTGCTTATCTTAATTTATTTTCCTTATTATCCTTAGAAAGAAAAATCAAAACTTTTTTTAAAAATAGTGTCTATAAATCTGCAAGTTTTCTTAGTTTTGGAAAAGTAAAAAACATTCTTGAAGCAGAAGCAAGAAAATTAGGAAAAAATTTAAAGTTGCTAAAAAGAGGAAGTACGCTTAATTTGGTAACTACTAAATATATAAATTTAAAACTTGAAAAATTAATAGGATATAACTCTCCTTTTGGGGCCTTTGAATTTCTTATTTTTGAGATAAATTAATGGGCTTGCCAGTTATACTGGCAAGCCTTTAAATTACTTTTTTATTTAGAAAAAAGCTCATCTGCTACTTTCTCAAAAGGTAAGTTTTGAGGCATTTTTCCAGCTTTAGCTGCTTTCTTAGCAGCTTTGACAAATTCTTCCTTAGTTTTATACTTTGAAAGCAATGTTTCTTTACTAGGAGCTGTTGTTCCATGACATGAAGCACAATTTTTTTCCCAAAGAGAAGTACTTTCTTTTCTTGTGGTTTTAATATTTTCAACAAAAATAATAAAGCCTGTATTTGGATCTGTTAAAGTTGGAAAGTTTGCAAAAACAGGTCCTCTAAATATTAATTTTCCATCCTTATATATCTCAAGCCACAAAGCTGGATTTACAGGTTCTAAGCTTGCTACAAAATAGGTTCCTTTATCTCCAACTTTTAAGTCCGGAATAACATAAATAAGTTTTACTTTATATCCGTTAACTTCTACTTCATCTCCTAAGTTTAAATCAGCTTTTTTTATAGGTTTTTGAGTTTGTTTATCTATAAATACAACTGTAGCTCCTGGATACGCTTTTATTACTTCTTCTGGCACTTGGGGATTAGGTTTTATTCCAGATATAGCTTTCATCATACCGCCCATCATACCATGAGGATTCTCCATACCCATTCCTGCATGCGGATTTCCACTTATAGGTGGATGTCCGGGTGGTAGGTTTGGATTATTTTGGGGTTGTGGAGCGTTTTCTTCTACCAAAGGTTTAGGAGTCATAGCACTTTCTTTTTGGTTAGAAACCTCTTTTTTATTGAAACATCCCATTAAAGCTAAAGATAAAGCGCCTATAAGAAATATACTTTTTTTCATATTATCCTCCTTTATATATCTAAGTTTTTAACTTTTTTTGCATACTGTTTTATAAATTCTCTTCTTGGTTCTACTTTGTCTCCCATTAAAATATTAAAAATCTCATCAGCTTCTACCGCATCTTCTAATGTTACAAGTTTTAAATTTCTAGTTTTAGGGTTCATAGTAGTTTCCCAAAGTTGGTCGGGATTCATCTCCCCAAGTCCCTTATATCTTTGAATATAAGTTCCTTTTCTTCCTACTTCCAAAGCAAAGTTATAAAGCTTTTCTAAATCTTCAAATTCTTTTATTTTTTCTTGATATTTAAGTTTATAAGGGGAATTTCCAAGTACATTTTTTATATCTTTTAAAAATTCTTTTGTTTTATTATAAATATCACTTTTTAATAAAATTTCGTCTAAAGTATAAGTATAAATTATAAATGGATTTTCTTTAAAAGTAAATTTTATTTTGTAAGAACCTAAATTTTCATCCAAAACTATTTTATAAGAGTATCTTTCTTTATTTTTTATATTTTCCAAAAGTTTCTCGGCAAGCTTTTTAGCAGTATCTTTTTCCAGAAGCTCAGTATAATCTACGTCAAGTTCTAAAAGTTTTAAGGCTAAATCTAAAAATTTATATTTTGCAATTACTTTAACATACTCTAAATAATTTCCAATTTCTGTAAGAAGTTTAAAAGTATCTTTTTCATTTAAAATTTTTCCATTTTTATCTATTAAAGAAAGCTCTTTTGAGGCAAATTCACAAATATATGTATTTAATTCCTTATCACTTAAAACGTAGGTTTCCCATTTTCCTTTTTTTAGCTTATAAAGAGGAGGCAAGGCTATATATACGTGTCCATTTTCAATTAAACCTGGGAAAAATCTAAAGAAAAAGGTTAAAAGAAGGGTTCTAATATGAGAACCGTCTATATCTGAATCCGTCATTATAATTATTTTGTTATATCTAAGTTTTGTAATATCAAAATCTTTACCAAATCCTGTTCCAAGAGCAGAAATTATAGATTTAATTTCCTCATTTTTCAAAACCTTATCTAAGGAAGCTTTTTCAACATTAATTATTTTCCCACGAATAGGTAAAATAGCCTGAAGACGTCTATTTCTTGCTTGTTTAGAAGAACCTGCGGCAGATTCTCCTTCTACTATAAAAAGCTCAGTTTTTTTTGGATCTCTTTCTGAGCAATCCGCAAGTTTTCCCGGTAAGGATAAATCTTCTAAAGCACTTTTTCTTCTTGTAAGCTCTTTTGCTTTCTTTGCTGCTATTCTTGCTTTTGCGGCAAGAATAGCTTTATCTATTATTTTTTTTGCAATTTGAGGATGTTTTTGAAAATATTCTATAAGATAATTGTAAACTATAGAATAAACTTCGTCTTTTACATAAGAATTTCCAAGTCTTGTTTTAGTTTGACCTTCAAACTGAGGATGCATAAGTTTTACAGATACAACCGCAACAAGCCCTTCTCTTAAATCTTCCCCAGTTAAGGTAACACCTTTAACTTTTATATTATTATCTTTTATAAACTTTTGAAGAGCTTTAGTTAATGCTAATTTAAAGCCTGTAACGTGAGTTCCACCTTCTCTTGTATTTATATTATTTACAAAAGAATAAATAATTTCCTGATACGAGTTTGTATAGGAAAAGGCCACTTCTACTTGTATTTCATCATTTTTTTCCTCTATCTTTTTTTCTCCTTTTAAATAGACTGGTTCGCTAAATAAAGCCCCTTTGTTTTTGGCAAGCTTATCTACAAATTCTTTAATACCATCTTTATAATAAAAAACAGCTTCTCTTGGAGGTTCCTCTCTTTCATCTTTAAGTTTTAAAGTTAATCCTGGATTTAAAAATGCGAGTTCTCTTAATCTTGCGGCTAAATAATCCCAAGAAAACTCTACTTTTTCAAAAATTTCTTTATCAGGTTTAAAAGTTATTTTCGTTCCAGTTTTATTTGTTTTTCCAATAATTTTTACAGGAGTAATGGGTTTTCCACGTCTATAGTCTTGTCTAAAAATTTTTCCTTCTCTATAAACTTCAACTGTGAGCCATTCGGAAAGAGCATTTACTACAGAAAGACCTACCCCGTGAAGACCTCCAGAGAATTTATAAGCTTTTTTTGTAAACTTTCCTCCAGCGTGAAGACGTGTTAAAACAAGCTCCAAAGTAGATATTTTTTCTTCCGGATGAATACCTGTTGGAATCCCTCTTCCGTCATCTAAAACTGTAACAGAGTTATCTTTATGAATAATAACTTCAATATTTTTACAAAAACCGGCTAAAGCTTCATCTACACTGTTATCAACAAGTTCAAATACTAAATGATGCAGTCCATAAAAAGAAGTATCTCCAATATACATTCCAGGTCTTTCTCGAACAGCTTCTAAACCTTTTAATACTTTAATTGCACTTTCTTCGTAATTATTAACGGGCATAACTTTCCCCCAAGATTAAGAATCTAAAAATCTTTGGCATAGTATACCAAAAAGAAGGTCCTAGCTATTTCTCTGATATAATTAAAAATTAAAAGCTTATAGACAAAAAAAATATGTAATGGGGCTTTTATGTTAAAAAATATTATTAATTATCTCTTAGATAGAAAAATTACAAATTTCTCAATTTTAGATATAGGAAGTTATGCTTTAAAGTATGCAAAGGTAAAGATAAAAAATTCAAATTTCTATATAGAAGAGAAAAGAAAAGTTTCTACAAAAAGCATCTCTAAAGGATTAATTTTAGATGGAAAACTTTTTGAAGAAGAATTAAAATCACTTTTAGATATATCTAAAAAGGAATATATTTACATAATTTTTCCAAATTCAAATTTTTTAATAAAAGGCGAAGAAGAAGTAAATATTCCTTATGATCTTGGTTTTTTATCTTTAATAGAGAAAAATATTTTCAAAGATATTTATTTTAAGTATAAAGAAGATAAAGAATACTTTCTTCCTGAACTATATACTTCCCATCTTTGTCCGCATACATTCATCTTAGACAACCAAGAAGTAAAAAACATTTTAAATTTAACTGGGAGATTTATAGAAGTTAAAGCTTTTCCATTTTTTCTAAAAAAAAGTTATACTATTGAAACTTTAAAGAGTCTTTTAAAAAATAAGAAGATATTAAACTATACCTCTCAAGCCGTAATGCTAGCTGCAAGTTTCCTAAAGGAAAAGCAAGATTTTGAAAATAATAATTTAATAATATCTTTTTCTTCCAGTGGAACTGAAGGTATATTTTTAAAACAAGGTTTTTTAGCCTGGAGTTATTTTGATCCTAAATTTTCTATAAAGGCTATACTTAAAAAGCTATCAAAGTTTTTTGATTTACCTTATATTGAAGTTGAAAATTATTTTGTAAAGGAAGGTATTAAAGTTTTAAGAAGGCAAAGCTATACTCTAAGAATTAATAGAAGATCTTTTAGAACCTACAAAATTATTAATGCTATTTTAATTTTAATGAGAAATATTATAAAAAACTTTATATATCTTGTTTCAAAAAAAGGTTATAAAATCTCCAAAATTTACATTACAGGTTATCCTCTAAAATTTAGAGATTTTAAAGAGATTCTTTATGACAAAACTTTTTTAGGTTTGAGTTTAAAATTAAATCCCTGGGAGATGAAAGTAGATGATTTTGATTTTAAAACTATATATGCTTTTATAGATTATTTAAATTTAGTTTTAAAGAACAACTACCCTTTGGATATAAACTTAGAACCTTACGAAATTTTAAATATGGAAGAAGAATCTGAAAGTGCCCCACAGAAAGTGGGACACGTATAAATTTATTCTGGAACACATATTTTCCTATTTAAAATAGCTTTTATGGTTTTATAAGCTACAACAAAAATAACTATGGTAGTTATAGTTAAACTTATCCAGGAAAGTATATAAAAAAAGTTAGAAGTTTTTAAAACACCAAATATAAGTTCCGATTTAATAAGACCTTTACTTTCGGCAACTTTGTTTAGATGATAATTAACTAAAGTTGCAATAGTAAAAGCATCTAAAGGAAAGGTGTAAGCCCACCAAGTAATGGAATAAGGAACTTTTGTAAAAAGTTTAATCATAAATACAAGCATAACGATAAAGAAAAATGCTACATCATATAAAAAATGAGCAAAAAAGTCTAAAGTAAGACTTGCTAAAAAATTTGGGCTTTGAGGTAAAAGTTTAAATATAGCCTCCTTTATTTTTACATAAGAAATAAATCCAACTGCTGGAGGAGCTATAAAAATAAATAAAGTAGGTATAAATTTTGATGGAAGTTGATGATGAAAAATTATTCTATATATGACTATGGTAAAAAGAACCACCCAGAAAAATATTCCCAAAGAAAAATAAAATTGGCTTAAAGTTACTCCGCCATATTTTACTCCCATTATAGGTACAATTACGTTTCCTACAATTGGGATAAACCAGGCTGGATTTGAATGATTGATTTGAATATTATTTTCTATCCAAAATTTAATTACTCTTAAAGTAAAAAATAAATGTAAGGGAGCTGCAATATACCAAAAAACTTTAGATAAGCTTGGATTAATGTGAGAAAAAGCTATGGATAAAAGAAGCATAGATATACTTATAGCTGGGAAAAAGTTCATTCTAATAACATGATTCCATTCTTTTTTTACTTCCTCAGGATATTTTATAAGTTTCAATAAATATAAAAATAAAAGCAAAAAGAAAATTCCCAAGCTTATATAACTTAAAAATATTCCAATACCTGAGGGTATATGCAAAATTTGAGATGCTTTTTCAAAGGCAATTGCAAGTCCGGTTAATCCCATAGTTATCGCAAATAAGGGTATAGGAAAATATTTTAAACGTGGTTCATATTCTATTATCTTTTCTTCAGGAATATCGTTTTTCATATCTTCCTCCTTTTATTAAAGTATTATTATATTTTAATATATTATTACACATTTAAAATTTGTCAAGAAATATTCTTTCCTAAAAGAATTTTGTTTTTAAAGTAGGAGGGTTTTTATAAAAACTCTTTTATTTTTTTCCGAATAAATATTAAAATAATTGTGGAAAATTTTTAAAACATTTTAGTCAAGAGGTTGAAAATGATATTAAAAAGTAAGGAAAGATTTAATTTCAATGTAAAAAAATTATCTATATCAGCAAGAATAATTTTATCCATATTTGTTCCTTCTTTAATAAGCTTTTTTATTGCACTTATTCTTTTTTCTAAATCTATTCAAAGTGCAAAAAATAAAGTATTAAAAAATGAATATAAAAATTTAAAGTCAATAGTAAAAAGTTCCATAGATCAACGAAAAGATACCTTACTTGCTTCGTCTGTAGTTATATCTGATATGCCAACATTAAAGAAAGCATTAAAAACTTATAATCGAACCTTGATATATCCTGTGTTAAAAAGAACAATGCTTGATTTACGAAAAACAATAGGAGGATATATAAAAATTCATGTTCATACGGCAGATATTCATTCTTTCTTAAGGGTATGGAAGCCAAATAAATATGGGGATGATTTATCTAAATTTAGACATACTATAGTGTATTTAAAAAGAACTAAAAAACCATTTTCTTGTTTTGAAGTTGGAAAAGAAGGGTTAGTTGTAAGAGGGCTAGCTCCTATTTTTGATGAAAATAATATTTATATAGGTTCCGTTGAAGTTAAAGATACCTTAGACTTTATTAATAAAAAAATTTCTGAACTTTCAGAAAAAACTACTTTAGTTGTATTTTTAAAAAAAGATTATTTAAAAATTGCAAAATCTTTGCGGGAAAAAAATCCTCCAATTATAGATGGTTTAGTTTTAATATCTAAATTAAATAATAATAATAAACTTCTTTTTGAAGATTTAAAGAAAGTTTTAAGTAAAAATGAAAAAGAAATAAAATCCAAAAACTACTTCTTAACGGATAATTATTTTGTAATTAAATATCCAATAAAAGATTTTAAAGGAGATATTGTAGGATTAATATTTGTAGGAAAAGATAAAAATATAGTAGCTGCTGCTGTAAATGAAGCTAAAAAGACATTTATAAATCAAATAATAGTATTTGGTATAGCATCTATAATAGTATTTGCTGCTGTAGTGCTAGCCGTAATATATGGCTTAAGAAAACCAATAGAAAAACTGCAAAAAGAAATAGATGAAATAATAAAAACAAAAGATTTTTCAAAAAGAATATCAACCCAGGATTTACCTTATGAACTATCAAAAATAGGAAAAGCTATAAACAACCTTTTAGAAACTTTTGAAAATATAATAAAAGATATTACTAAATTAGCAAATTCTATCTCAGAAGGAAAATTAAATATAAAATTTGATGAAAATCTATATCAAGGGGATCTAGTAAAAATAAAACAAGCTTTAGAGGAAATTATTCACAGAATTAAATATATGACCTCTGAAATAGAAAAAATAGCAGCTAATTTAGCAGAAGGAAAATTAAAATTAGATTTGGATGAATTTGCATTTAAGGGAGACTTTAGAAAACTTAAGGAGGAAATAGATAAAATATTAAATAACTTTAGAAAATTAGTAGAGGTTTTAAATCAAATAGCAAATGATTTAAAAAATGCCGAGTTTAAGACATATGATGAAAGTTTATTACCCGGAGACTTAAAGATTATTGTTCAAAATATTAATGAAGCGACTTTAACTATCAGAGAAACTTTAGATAAATTAATAAAAATATTAGAAAGGGCAGATTTAAATCAAAGGATAGATACAAAAGCATTAAGAGGTCAGCTCAAACTAGTAGGAGAGGCTATAAATAAATTTACGATGAATTTAAGTAAAATAATAGAGGAAATAAACAATTTTATTAAAGAATTAGAGCTAGGTAATCTCAAAGCAAAATTAAACGAAAATATCTTTCCTGAAGGTTTATCAGATCTTAAAAACTCTCTTTTAGAAGTTCAAAAAACTCTTTTAATTATAAGAGATACCATTTTAAAAGCAGCAAAAGAATTATCTCGTGGAAATCTTAATGTAAAGATAGATGAAAATATTTTAAAGGGTGATTTAAAAGAAATAGCTGTAGCTTTAAATCAAGGTATAACATCTTTAAGAAATTCAATTGCTAGCTCTATAAAAACTCTAAAGGAAGCTGTATCTCTTTTAGAAGATAAAGTATCTGAACTTGAACTTGTAATGCAGAAAATACAGGAGCAAACTGAGGCAACTTCCGAAGCTTCAAGCAAAGTAGAAAAAGCGGCTAAAGATATAGAAAGATTATCTGATGAAATTTTAAAATTAAATGAGCTTTCTACTTCTACATTAAAAACTGTAAACGAGGCTCAAGCTGTAGTTGAAGATATTAAAAATCAGCTACAAAAAAGAACAAAAGAGCTTGCAAATATCGTAGAGGTAATTTTACAAATAGCAGAGCAAACCAATATGCTGGCTTTAAATGCTGCAATTGAGGCAGCACGAGCTGGGGAGCATGGTAGGGGCTTTGCAGTAGTAGCAGATGAGGTTAGAAAACTAGCTCAAAAGGTGGTATCAGCGACAGATCAAATTAAAGATACAATATCTAATTTAAATAAAGACATTCAAGTGAAGGTTATAGAGAATATTACAAGTGCGTTTAAGAATATAAAAGATTCAATGGAAAACTTAGAAAAAATTGTGGAGCAAACATCTAAAGGGGCAAAAGGCAGTGCTAATAAAATGAAAGATGTTGCTCAAATTATTAAAGCTCTTTCTGAGATGGCTCAAGAAAACTTATCTCAACTTGAAGATGTTGTAGAAGCTATTAAACGCGTTGCAGAAAGAATTAAAAAACTAGAAGAAAATCTTAAGAAATTTAAAATTTAATTTTAAGCCGTCTCCATACCTTTGGGGACGGCCTTTATTGAAACTCTTAAAGTTTTAAAATCTCCCTTATTTTCCTTTTTTCTAACAAATATCCTCCTAAAAAGTAAAGCATACTAAAGGTGCTGTATTCAAAAATAAATCTAAAATATAAATTTTCTATAAATTTAGAGAAAATAAAAATTCCGTATCCACTTGCCAAAGAAAAAAAAAGTAGTTTGAAAAAGAAAATATAAAAATCTTTTGTAATGCTTAGATCATAGTCCTTTTTTACTTTTTTTATAAGAAAGAAAAATACAAGAGTATAAGTAATGGAAGTTGCAAAAGGTAAACCAAAAACGCCAAGGGGAATAAGAAATACAAAAACATAATCAAAAAAAGTATTTAAACTTAAAGTAGCTAAACTTATGGGAATTAAAGCTTTAGGTGTTTCTTTTGCAAGATATATATTAAAAATAACTCTAGACAAAGTAGCAAATACAAGGCCAGGTAAACTTCCCAAAAGAGCTAAATAAGTAAAGTAGGCATCTTTTGATGAAAATTTTCCATGAGCAAAAAGTATTTTTATGGTATCTAATCCAAAATATGCAAAAAGAACTGCTGTGAATAAAATTAGAAAGTAACTTAAGATTAAAGTGTTTTCTATATCTTTTTTTAAAAACTTAACATCATGTTTTGCTATTTTTTCAGATAAGTCTTTTAAGGCTACTTTATTTATGGCAATGGTTACAAGTCCTATAGGTAAAAAAAGAAGTCGGAAAGAATAATATAAATATGAAATAGCTCCCTTTCCCAAAAAAGTTGCAAATATAGTATCTATAACAATTGAAATTTGTTTTAGAGCTCCAACTAAAAAAGAAAAAATAAAATTTTTTAGAACGAAAAAAACTTCTTTTAAAATTTGTTTTATATTTTCCTGATTAGGAATTTGCAAAAGGTTTTGTTTTAAAAATTTATAGCCTACAAAAATAAGTTGAGATATAACTCCAATATAAACACCTAAAACTAAAGCTTTAATATCTAAGCTTTGATGAAAAAGTAAAACCCCTACTATTATTCCTAAATTAAAAAAAACTGTAGATACTGAAAAGGTCCAAAAATCATTTAAAGCTTCTAAGCTTCCACCTAAAATAGCTATTAAGGATATAAAAAATATAAAAGGAAATAAAAGTTTTAAGTAGTAAGCTGCTTCTTTTATTAACTCTTCTTTATATCCCGGAGCTAAAAATTTTATAATGTAATACGTATTTTTTATAGCTATAAAAATTATAAATATTAAAATTAAGCTCCAAACAAATAGAAATAAAGTTAAAAAAGAGTAAGCTCTCTTTTTTTCTTGGGATAAAAGTTTTATAAACTTTGGTAAAAATACATTGGATAAAGCTCCTTCTGCAAATACATGTCTTAATGTATTTGGAATTTTAAAAGCTAGAAAGAAAATGTCTGTTTTTTGATTAGCTCCGAAATAGTAAGCTACTACTAAATCTCTTAAAAAACCAGAAATTCTAGAAAATAGAATACCTACAGAGGAAATAAACATAAATTTTGTATTATTTCCAAGGCCATTTTTTATTTTTTCATTTATCTTTTTTATAGATCTAACCTTCATTTTTTAAACTATTTATAAGATGACCTAACTTTTTTTTCTTTGTTTCAAGATAATTTTTATTTTCTTCTCGAATACAGATTAAAGGTAATCTAGCTTTTACATTTATGCCACATAAAATAAGCTCTTTTATTTTGTTTGGATTATTTGTTATTAATATAACAGATTTAGGTCCAAGATCCTTTAGAATATGACCTGCTACATAAAAGTTTCTTTCATCTGCTTTAAAACCAAGGGCTTTGTTGGCTTCTACTGTATCCAAACCTTGTTCTTGAAGAGCATAAGCCTTAATTTTATTTGTAAGTCCTATTCCTCTTCCTTCTTGATTTAAATATATTAAAATTCCCTTTCCATAACTACTTATCAATTTCATAGCCTCATGAAGTTGATTTTGACAATCACATTTGTATGAACCAAAAACATCTCCTGTAAGACAAGAAGAATGAACTCTAACTAAAACATCTTCTTCATTTTCTACATTCCCAAATACTAAAGCTACATGTTCTTTATTTGTTATTGGTTCTTTATATACTTTTATTTTCCAAGTTCCAAATTTATTCTTTATATGAGCCTCAGCTTCGCATTTAAGTAATTTTTGTGTATAAAAAACATATTTCTTTATTTCTTCTATACTTACAAGAGAGTAATTATATTTTTTTGCAAATTCTTCAGCTTCCTTTGAAGAGAGCATATTTCCATCATCTTTCATAATTTCACAAATAGCAGCCGCTCCTTTAAGATTTGCAAGCTTACATAGACATACACTGGCTTCTGTATGACCCTCTCGTTCTAAAAGAAGATTCTTTTTTGCTTTTAGGGGAATTATATGACCTGGCACTACAAAATCTTCCTTTTTTACCCAAGGTTTTGTTACAAGATTTATAGTAATAGCTCTTTCTTTTGCAGAAATTCCGGTTTTTATTCCAAATCTTGGATGGGCGTCAATTGCAAGTCCCATAGCAGTTTCTTTCGTATCCTGGGAAGTCTTTTTCATTAATTTAAAATCTAACTTTTCAAAAAGTTCATATTCTAAAGCCAAACATAAAAGTCCCCCACCTTGTTTAGCTAAAAGAACAATATGCTCGGGTTTTATTTTTTCGGCAGCAACTACAAAATCTACTTCATCTTCTCGTTCTTTTGAATCTAAAACTAAAATTGCTTTACCTTGTTTTAAATCAGAAATGGCTTTTTTAACTTTATCTAAAAAAGATAAATCTATTTTTTCTCTTATTTTTTTTACGCTTTCAAAATCTAGATTATTTAAAATATTATTAATATTATTTGATTGCATTTTAACCTCCTTTTGCTTTAAAGGAAAGGTTTTAAATTATATCAAAGTTAATTTTTATAAAAATTAGGGGGACTCTAGTTTTGAAAATATTTTTAGATTTATTTGAAATAGATAATCAAGAAATAAAAGATAATTTAATAAAATTTATAGAAACTTCTCAATTACCTTTTTATAAAATAAATGAAATTAATCATTTTAAAATTTTAGCCTATCCTTTTACTAGAATAATAAATAATTATTTTCAATTTACAGTTAAAATAGGTTATTTTTTTCCTTTGGATTTATTTGTGAAATTATATGGAAAGCTTTATACCCATTTTTTTATAAAATACTCTCCCGTAAAACTTATAAAAAAAAATAATTTTAAAGGAATAAATTTTTTTGCTTTTCATGAAGATAAAGTAATATATTTAGATGAAAAAGAAAAGAAAGAAGAAAATATTAATAATTTTTATATTTCCTTTCCTTATTATTTTTTTAAAATTTTTTCCAAAATTTATCTTCCTCCCTATAAACCCTTTGTCAGTATAAAAAAAGAGCTTTTAAATATATTTTTAAAAAAATTTACAAATTTTGTTGGAAAATCAATAAAATTTCCAAGAGTTATGTTGAAAAATATAATCCTTCCTCCAGAATTAAATTGGGAGAAGCTGTATCACTTAGTTTTATATAAAACTCCTTTGGTTCATCCTAAAGATGGTGAAATTTTTATAATTTATGACAAAAAGGAGAATTATGAAACTGCAAAGAATTTTCTCAATTTAATTTTAGAAAATAAGAAAATAAGCTTAAAAATAAAAAAAATAAAACTTAAGCCACTACTATTTGAAGATCCAAAGAGAGTTATAAAACTTATAAGATCTTTAAATAAAGTATTTTTAAAAAATATATATTCTGTATTCCTAATTATTTTTGAGGATTTGGATATTTCAAAGTTCATAAAAAGCATAATTAAAGATGCAATTATTATAGATCCTTCTTATCTATCAATAGCAGATTTTAAATATAAAGTCCATAAAGCCTTAAATATTTTAAACTTACTTGGATTTCAGTTATATTCTTTACCAGGATTAAGAAATTTTAAAAGAGTTATTAATATTATAGATTATCCAAAAAAATATCTTATAAATACATTTGAAGATGGAATTATAAAAGAGGCTTATTTCATAGAAAAAAGCGATAGAAATTTTTTGGATATATATAAAGATAGTATTTTTATACTTCCTTTTTCTCCGGAAAATGAAAATATAAGCTTTTTAAGATACTATCCAAGTAATTTACCAGACTTTTTCCCAAAAACTGTTGAAAGAGGATATGCTGTTTTTGAAGATTTTTTATTTAAATATTATTTTTCTTTTTGGAAGGAAAATAGTATAAGCTTTTCCTATGGAGATATAAACATTTTACCTTATATAGTAGAGGGTTTAATAAGTAACAATGCTATCTTGCCCTTAAGATATAAAAATATAGATACAAGATAGGGGGGAAGCAAGCTCGTAAGCCGGGTTCTGTTTTCCCTACCTATAAGGTAGGGTAGGTGGTCATTTATCTAAGCGGGCTACCCGGGGGCTAAAACGGGTCGGGCCAACCCTAACCCCCTTTTTGCCCTTGCTCCGGGAGGCGGTTACCTTGCCCCAAATCCTCGCGGATTTGGGCGGTGGGCTCTTACCCCACCGTTTCACCCTTACCCCTCTTTACGAGAGGCGGTCTGTTTTCTGTGGCCCTTGCGTGACCTTGCGGCCACCTGGCTTATCGCCAGCTCCCTGCCCTGTGGAGCCCGGACTTTCCTCCCGGGGATTATTTATCCCCGAGCGACCACCCGGCTTGCTTCCCCATATAAAATATTAGGAATTTAAAAATAAATATCAAGTTAAATTTTCAAGAAAAGTTTGCTATAATAAATAAAAAGTAAGGTCTATCAGAGGTTGAATACGGATAATACCAAGGTAATACGAGATCGGAAATTAGTAAAAAGTGGAAATTTTTCCTTGAAAAGTATGTTCTAAGTATTGGAGGAAATTAGAAAATTGTTTCTATTAAATAATCAAAAATAATTTTTAGTTGCTATTATTTTTATAGTAACGTAACTATTTGAGAGTGAATATATATTAAGTATTACGTATATATGTAAGATAAAATGAATAAATGCTAATATTATTATTAACTACTATTTTCGCAACTTTAAGCCATTTTTTGCTTATATTCAAAAAATACAATACTTGTAACCATTATATCCCAATGGCTAGCTTACTTCCCTTGAAATGCCTGCTTTTCTAGGCGGGATTGCAACACACCGATAGGTATACCTCTTCCATTATCATAGACTGAGTAAATGAAATCTTGAAATGCCTGCTTTTCTAGGCGGGATTGCAACTTATAAAATATTAAATATTTGTTATTCCTATATACAATTTGGCTTGAAATGCCTGCTTTTCTAGACGGGATTGCACTAAGAAAGCTATTTATCTGTGTCTAAATCTTTACTTTGAACTGCCTGAACACTTCTTGTTTTCTGTTAAAATTAAAAAACTCAGAATTTATT
>JAMOTM010000036.1 GCA_027002265.1 Aquificota bacterium
TCACAGACCTGAAATGACGGAATATTATTTAGCGAGGGCTTAAAGATAAAATCCCCAGCCTTTGCCTGGAGAATAGCCCCATTTCATCCCTGAGTCTTTGCCTTCTTCTTCATCAATCAAAACAATTGCAAAAAACTCATACCCTGCTATGAAAAGAAAGGTTTTTAAATCTAAATGAATTTCATCCCAGTGCATTATCCAATACACAACCCATATAAGAAAAAACGGTAAAGTTATCGCATACAGCTTTAATAAAATCTTTCTAAGAAAGCTTATTTTCGCTATTATCCCCATAATTGCCGCTACTAAAATTATTGACATCGGCGTGCTGAACAGATTGTTCAGAAATTCCATCTTCTCCTCCTTTTAAAAGTGATTTAAAGAAAATAACTCTTTTTTGGTTGTCTTCATTCTCCAAACAACTCTGAGTGCGTTCCGATTCTTAATAAATAAACCACATCGTTTTCTATCGCATAAATTACTAACAAATCACCCCCTATATGAAACTCTCTAAACTTGGAAAGCTCTCCTTTTAACTGATGGTCTTTATATTGGGGCGGCAACTCTTTACCCTTCGCTAAAATAGAAACAGCGTCTATAAAACTTTGAAAATGTTTATCCTGCATTATTTTAAAGTGCTTTGCAAAGTCTTTTTTAAACTGCTTGTGTCTTGAGATTTTCATTTAATCTCTTTTAAAAATTCTTCAAAACTTTTAGGAGTTTCAAAATTTCTTTTATTTTCGAAATCTTCAAATACCTGTTTAGTTTCATTTGGCAATAATAAATCCAAATCCTCTTTCAAGAACTTAGCAAGCATTAAGTTAGTAAAAGCACTTAAAGTAAGACCATACTTATTTAATTTTTCTTTTGCCTGTTCTTTTAACTCTTTATTTAGATACAAATTTGTTTTTTCTTTTCTAATACTTACCATATTATACTCCTTATATACGCATAAAAGAAGTATAGCAAGTTTTAGAATTTAAATCAATTTTTTAAACAGGAGTATAAACCCCTTATAGTAAATCGATTTGATACCTTTATAACTTAACATAATACACTTTCTCCGAACTCTCCGCACTTTTTAAGGTGGTAATACCGCTTTTCTTTAATTGTATTCCGTTATCAGAATACATAAGTCTTTTTAAGTTTAGTGTGTTATAATCTGATAACAGAATACAACAAAGGAGCAAAAATGAAAAAAGAAACTTACAAAGATTTTGTGTATCTTAAAATCCCAAAAGAAAAGTTTGAAGAGTTCTTACAAATAGCAAAAGATAAAGGAAAAAAAACAAAGATTTTAAGCGTAGATGATTTACTTGAATTCAAATATCTTTACGAGAGAGATATAGAACATAAGCAAATTAGTGCCTCAGAGGCTCATAGACGCAAAAAAGCTAAAAAAGATATACAAATATACCAAGCACTTGAAAAATGGCTTACAGGGCTTTTTAGAAGCGAATTTGAGCGTATTAATCCTTATAAGCTATCTAAACTTGCAAAAGTCAATTACAGAACGGCTAAAAGATTTTGGGAAGAATATAATCTTGATAAGTGGATAATCGAACTTGAAAAGTCTCCTAACGAAGCTCTAAAAAGATTTAAAATCGAAGAACTTGCCGAAAGCTTAGTTTATGGCAAATAATTTTCGTCCTTTAAATTACTTTTTTTTTCGAAAAATTTAAAAAAAATCTCTC
>JAMOTM010000037.1 GCA_027002265.1 Aquificota bacterium
GCTTGAAATGCCTGCTTTTCTAGACGGGATTGCACTAAGAAAGCTATTTATCTGTGTCTAAATCTTTACTTTGAACTGCCTGAACACTTCTTGTTTTCTGTTAAAATTAAAAAACTCAGAATTTATTTATTTTATACTTAATTATTTATTAATTATTTATAGGGAATGTATAACGGATTTTTAAACGTGTTATGATTTGACTTTAATTTATAAAGGAATATAATATAATTAAACAAAATGGGCTGGTAGCTCAGTTGGTAGAGCAGCGGACTCTTAATCCGCAGGTCGCGGGTTCGAGTCCCGCCCAGCCCACCACTTAAATATCATCTTCTGAAAATACTTTTATTTTATTTTTCTTTAAAAGTGCTGTAAAAACTCCTACTCCCTTTTTAAGTTCATCAACTTCAAATTTATAAATATAATTTACTCCACAAGAAGGACTTTTCTCTTTTAAAAGACATTTTTTAATATTAAGCATTTTTACAATTTTAAAGCAATCATAAGCTCCTTTTATAAAGTTTAAAGTAACATCTTTGTTTGTTATAAGTTGAATAACTTTTGCTTTTCCTTCCAAGACTTCAAAACCATCTTTTCCCTTTATTTTTGCCGGAGGTCGGGGGATAGGAAGTCCTCCCATAGATTCGGGACAAAGTGGTATAGGTAAAAGTTTTTCTTGTTTTAAATATTCAAAAACATGTGGTTTAAAGGAAGTTTTTCCATTATATCTACAGTTGATTCCTAAAAGACAAGCTGAAACTCCAATAAGATTATCAAATCCATCTAAGGCAGGAATATTTTCTAAAATTTTTATAACATTTTTCAAGTACTCTTGTTTTTTCATCTCATCAATATTTAAAATTTCCATTTGTTTCCTCCCTCATATATTTCCAGAATAAAAAGACTTATCTGAAATGATTTTTTAAAACCTTTTTTCGAAAGTAGACTTAGCCAAGTTTCTTATATTTTTATCGTCTATAGTTATCATTTTCTTTCTTCTTTTTTGTCTTGAGCTAATACATATTTTTTTAACTTTTCTATATTTTCTTTTCTACCAAGAACTATTAAGATATCTCCAGGTAGTATCATTTGAGCTGAGGTGGGACTTATAATAAATTCCCCATCTTTTCTTTTTATACCTATAATAATAGCACCTGTTTTTGAGGGAATCATAAGTTCTTTTAAAAGTCTTCCACAAAAATGTGAATTTTCTGGGACAAAAACTTCTTCAATTTTAAGAGCTAGATCTCCACTATGTTGAAGGAGATCTAAAAAATTAACAACAGCTGGATGAATTATGTAGGCAGCCATACGGGTTGCTCCTATTACATCCTGTGGAACGACTTCTGTAGCACCTACTCTTTTCATTTTTAAGGCTGCCTGTTCATCTGAGGCACGAGCTATTATTTTTACTTTGGGATTTAGAGTTTTTGCTGAGGCTATCATAAAAATATTATCTGCATCTGATTGTGTAGTTACAACAACAAATTTGGCTTTTCTTATACCAGCCAAATTTAAAACTGTATCTTCTGTAGCGTCTCCTAAGATAGCCAAAATTCCAGGAATCTGCTCTTTTGCCTTTTCTAGCTTAGACTCATCTTTATCTATAGCAACAAAGGGAATACCTTCTCTTTTAAGTTCTTTTGCGACTATTGAACCTGTTTTTCCTAAACCACAAATGATAACATGATCTTTTAAAGTTTCTATCATTTTTTTTAACCTCTTATAACGAATATAAGCAGCTATATTCCCTTCTATTAACAGAGCAGCTATACTTGAGGCGCTATATGCAAATAAAGAAATTGCAGATATAATAATTAACATATCAAAAGCTTTTCCTAAATTTGTTTGAGGAGTTGTATCTCCATAACCAACTGTAGATATAGTAACAACTGTAAACCATAAAGATTTAAAAAAACTCCATTTTTCAATAAACATAAAACCTAGGGAGGAAAAAAGAATAAGAAATAAAATCAAGAAAATAAACTTCAGTATTTTTTCTACAGTTTCCTTAAGTAAACTATCATCTACTGCCATTTATATAATTACCTTGTTAACTTCATTTTTTAAAATTTCCACTTGATCTTGTAAAAATTTAAATACAGCCTGGCTTTTTTCAAGATCTTCTATTTTTTGTTTATATACTTCTTGTAGAAGTTTAAGTCTCTTTTCCATACGGTCCAAAATTTGATTAAAGTTTTTATCTATTTCGGAAATAATAATAGATGTTAATCTTTCAAATTCTTTTTTTTGGATTTTTTCATAACCTTCTTTAAAGATTTCTTGAACTTTTTTTCTTAAAAGTTCTTCATCTACTCCGCCAAATACCATCTTTTCAACTACTTTGGGTACTCTCTCTTTTGTCATTTGGCCTTGCTCTTCCTCAACAACTTTCTTTTTAACCTTAACCTGACCCGCAGCCTCTAAAATTTCTTCAAGTTTATCCATAACCGAAAGTTTTTTTAGGTAGTTTTTATCATACTTTAAAATAGGTCTTTGAAATGGTATATTTAATTTTTCATTAAGATTACTAAATATTTCTCTTATAAACTTATTGTAGACCTTTTCAAAAATATTTATGTATTCATCTAGAAGCATAATTAAATCTTCGGAAGTTTTCTTTGTATATTCAACAACAAGTTCATCTACACTCTTTGCTACTTTAGTCTGTAGCCTTTCTTTAAATTTTTCAAGCTCCATATTTTTATACGTATTAAACCAATGTAGAATTTCTTCGTATAAAACATTTGTTAAATTATTTGAATAGTTTTCTATGATTTCAAAAGCTTTTTTTAGAAGTTCCCTTTGAATTTTTCTTATAGTTTCTTTTACTTCTTGCTTCTTCTTTTCCGAGTAATTTATAAGTTCATTGAGTTTACTTTCCAAAGCTTCCTTTTGAGAAAGAGAGTAATTAAGATAAGGATAAATTTCATTTTCTAGCTCTTTTACTATATTTTGAATGGTTATAATTTTTGTATATATAGATTGATAAAAAATCCTTGATTTTAAAATTCGATTTGTATAGTTTAACAAGAAGGGAACAAAGCTACCTTTAAGCATAGTTTCAATATCAACTTCATCCATATCAAAATAATCTTCATAAATTGATAAAATTCCTTTTAGATATTTCACAGATTCTTTAGATATTTTTTTATACTCTTTTAAAGCTAAATAAATATCGTCTATATTTTTCTCTTCCATAAATTTTTTTAATTTTAAAACCTCTAAATATTGACGTGCTGAAATAGCAAAAGTAAGATTTTCGTTCATACCCAAAGCTTTAAGTCTGCTTCTTATAAAATCAATTATTCTTTGAATTGATTTGTTTTCTTCCTCTTCATATATAAGATCAATTTTGTTTATAGCAAAAATCAAAGAATAAGTCTTTCGTCTTGAACGGAAAGTAGCGTGAATATGTTTTAAAAAAGATATTTCATCCTCAGTTAAATGCTTACTATAATCTATTAAAAAAATTATAGAATCAGATTTTTCTATCCATTTATAAGTTAAAGCCTTATGAGCGGAGGTTGCAGCATAGTTGGGACCCGGAGTATCAACAAGGATAAAATTAATATTATCTTTCTTAGGATAATAAACACTCATGTCGGCTAGAGCTAGACGTTTTTCTTTAGCATTTTCATATAATTTTTTTAAGAAATTTTTTAATTCTTGAGGTTTATTGAATTTGTATTCCTGTGGGTTTCTCTTATTATGAATTACAAGCTTTATATAGTTTTCATTCCAGGGAATAAACTTTACAATATTTGGAGTTGGAAGCTCTAGTGATGAAGGTACATACTCATCCCCTAAAATACAATTAATTAAAACGCTTTTTCCAGCTTTTTTTGTAGCCATAATAGATAAGGTAGGAATATTATCTTTTGTACTTTTTAAAACTTCCAAAAGTTTTTTTAAGGACTTTAGAAAAATATCCTGAATACTTTTTAATTCCCCAAACGATTTTGAAGCTACATTTTTATATATATGAGATACTACTTTTTCAAGATCATCTTTATGTTTTTCAAATTTTTCTATTCTTTTTAGTATTAAATCTTCTTCTGCACTTTTTATATCTATATCTAAAAAAAGATAAATAAAGTTCTGTAAAAGCTCATAAAACTCTTGAGGGAAGGAATGGGCACCTTTAACTATGATTTGAGCTTTATCTTTTTCATTATCTGGAATACTTTCTAAAAGTTTTTTTAAAGTTTTGTATGTTTGCTTTTTATAAATAACTTGAATTTTATTAAAAATTTGATCATAAGCTACTTTAAATTTTAGATATAAGCTATCATCCTTAAATTTTATTTTCCCTAAAAATTCATGTAAAGGAACATTATCTTCAACAAGATAAAAAGCATCTGGAAATTTCTCAATAAAGTTTTCTAAAATTTGAACTTTTTTCGGATCACTTAAAATATCTTTTGCTAAAAGGGGTAAAACTTTCATCTTAAACTCCCTTATAAATATTTGCGTTTATTTTTTATAATTTTTAAAAATTTTTTTATTAATTCTTTTATCGGAATATCAGCCAGCAAAGTTACATGAGCTTGTTTATATATCGGAAAACGTTTTTCATAAAGTTTTTTTAAAAACTTTTTTCCTTTTTTTACTAAAGGTCTATTTTTATCATTTTTTATATAGAAATATGATTTTTCAAAAGGAACATAAAGATATACTACAAAAAAATCCTTTTTTAGAAGATGCATATTATTTCTATAGCAAGGAAAACCGCCTCCAACAGATAAAACAAGATTTTTATATTTTCTTTTCAAATTTAGAAACTCTTTTTTTTCAAGTTCTCGGAAGAATTTTTCTCCATATTTTTCAAAAATTTGAGGAATTTTTATATTATATTTTTTTTCTATGTATTTATCTAAGTCTATAAAAGGATAGTTTAAAAATTTAGATAAAGCTTTTCCAAATAATGTTTTTCCGCTACCCATAAAGCCTATTAAAGCTATTTTCATGTTTTCCTTTCCTCTTTATCTTTATATGAAAGGATAAAGTTTAATTAATTTTAGCAAATTTTATTATTTAAAATCCAAATAACGAGCCTTTCTAAGTTTATTTTAAAAAAATTTATTTTTTGGATAATTCAAGATATTTAAGATATCTATTTGCTTGAATTCTAAAAAATAAGGATAAAAGAAAAAAGAGAAAAGTTAGAGAGAGAATTATATTTATTTTAGACTTATATATAAAAAATAAAGATATGAAGGATAAATCACCAAAAAAAATTGATAAACATATCAAAAATTCTATGTAGGTTAATAAAAAAACATTTGAGTTTTTAAAAGCTTTTAAAGAAATATATTCTTCATTTTTTATTAAAAAAGGAAAAATATTTTCTATTTTAAATTCTTTAGTATCAAAAATATAAAAGTAAACTCCAAAAAGAAAATTAAAGAAAATTTGAGTAATTTCCGAAAATATAAGTCCAATTAAAATTGTAAAAGCATATATAGAAAAACTTCCAGAGAAAAATATATTTTTGAAAATAAATAAAGATTCTTTTTCAAAAAATACGTACGCTAAAACTGCCTGCCATAAAAGACCAGAGAAAAAATAAACTCCTATCCTAAATATTAAAAAACTTAAAGTTTCCATCTTTTTACCTTTTAAGGGTCATTATCATCATAAAATTTTATTATTTTTATCTTTATTATTTTTTGACTTGGAAAAGATGTAGAATTATTTATATAATTTTTTATATGTAGCTTTTCCTTATTTTCAATTAATTTCCTTTTTGCTTTTTTTATAATTTTGTTATTCTTTTCTTTTGAAGAATTAAAATTATTTAAACATACACAGGTAGTGTTGCAATTTACAAAAAGCTTTATAGTTTTATTGTCAAAATTAGATAACTTATTGTCTATATTAACCAGTTTGTAGTTTAAGTCTTTTAAAAGATGTAAAAAATTTTCTAGGTGCATCTGAAAAACTGAAATAATTTTTGTTGAATTTAATAAAATATTATTTTTACTGATGTAATTTTTTTTATTTTCCTTTAGAGAATTTGGAAAATATTTAAAACACGGATTAATATTTACAACAAAAAGTTTCCCTACCACAAATAAGGCAAAGAATACAAGAAAAAATAAATAAAACATGCAAAAAAAGTATAAGATAGCTTTAAGTTTCTCTTTTTTCATTTTCAAAGTAGGTCCAATTAAAAATTTATTATTTAATTATTCGGACCAAACATGATAACTTTTATAAGTTATAACATAAATTATAATAAGTTAACTTTCCTAAAAACTTTCCAAAAACCTTTTATATTTTTCTAAAAATTTTATAGACAAATTTTTATTTTTTTCAAAAAGAAGAAGTTGATTATTAATAAAAGTTTGTAAATTATTCTTTAAGAAAACTTTAAAAATTCTTTTTTCCAAAAATACAGCATAACTTCCTTTTATATCCTTTGGATAGATATTTAAATATCCCTTTTTAAAAAGGTAATTGCTAATTTTTCTATAATAAACTTCAAGTCTTGTAAAAAGTTTTTTTAAGTAGAGCTTTTTTATATGTTTTAAAGAAGAT
>JAMOTM010000038.1 GCA_027002265.1 Aquificota bacterium
AAAGCCAATAAACACATTAACATAATATTATTTCTCATCAAGTTTTTCAAGTCTTTCAAGAATTGGAGGATGAGTATAATTTATAAAAGAATAAATTTTACTGACTTTCGGGAAATGTTTGTTTTCTTTTACAAGTTTTTTAAGTGCATTTGCCAAATCTTTTTTACTTACCAGTTCACTTCCCATTTCATCGGCGGCAAACTCATTATGACGTGATATCAAATTAATAAAAGGCTGTAATATAAAAAATATCATATCACTGAATAATAATCCTATAATAACAATATTAGCTCCGTTTTTAGGAACTCCAAGTTCTTTAAAGAGTTCATCAGGCAAGTTTCCTAAAATAGCAAAAAATATAAATAAAGTTATTCCTGTAACAGCAATATTTTTTAATATATCTTTATGTTTAAAATGTCCAAGCTCATGTCCTAAAACCGCCAAAATTTCATTTTTATTCAGCTTTTTTAACAGAGTATCAAAAAGTACTACTCTTTTAGTTTTACCAAGCCCGGCGAAATAAGCATTCAATCTCGTATCTCTTTTACTGGCATCCATTACATATATTCCATTAGATTTAAATCCAACTTTACTCATCATATTTTCAATAGCTTCTTTTAATTCTATATCTTTTAATGGTTCAAATTTATTAAACCAAGCAGCAAAAAATGGATATAATACATTTATCAAAATCACTATTACAAAAGTGAATACAAATCCAATCAGCCACCAATTTTCAAAATTTTCAATAAAATAAATAAGTCCAGCAAAAAAAGCTCCTCCAAAAATCACAAATAATATGACTTTTTTTATTTCATCAACTACAAACAGTTTCCAAGGAGCAACATTAAACCCAAATTTTTTATCTATATGTTTTTCCCAAATATGTATTGGTAATGTCAAAATATAATTTATAAGAAAAAAGCTCCCCAATACTTTTAATTCCCCTAAAAGAGTACCGTCATAAAAAATATAATTGATTATAAAAAGTCCTCCACTTAGCCAAAACACAACTAAAAACAAAGATATTAAACTATTAAATATTTCGATAGTATGTTTATATATTGAATAAATTGCCGCAGTCTTAAAATCTTCTAGTGATAATAATACCGGACCTTTTTCGAATTCTTTTTTTATAAACAATACTTCATTAATCTCTAATAAAATTTTAATCGCAACATATACACCGTAAACTGATATTAGAAAATTTACCATACAAAAACCTTTTTTAATTAATTTTATCAAAAATTCGATAGTTTTGTTGAAATATGTGTAGCTCTAAGAAGATAAAAATAAAAAGAAGAATTAAAGATAGCAAATATAAAAAAATAATTAAACAAACAAGATATTTTAAAGCCAATTCCAGAAAAAAATAAAGATAATAAAAAAATTTTTAGATGAATAAATAAAGAAAAGAAACAATCAAGAAGGATAAACACTTAGCGCCAGACACATTGTAAAAGTGGCTTTAAAAGATATTCACTGATAAGCGTAGCAGGGACCTACTTTCCCACTTCCGTAAGGAAGCAGTATCATCAGCG
>JAMOTM010000039.1 GCA_027002265.1 Aquificota bacterium
TCACAGACCTGAAATGACGGAATATTATTTAGCGAGGGCTTAAAGATAAAATCCCCAGCCTTTGCCTGGAGAATAGCCCCATTTCATCCCTGAGTCTTTGCCTTCTTCTTCATCAATCAAAACAATTCCAAGATATATATACCCTGCAATAAAAATAAAAGTTTTTGAGTCTAGTTCGTCTAAGTGCATACCCCAATACACAAACCACACAAGAAAAAATGGAAAAGTTATCGCATACAGCTTTAATAAAATCTTTCTAAGAAAGCTTATTTTCGCTATTATCCCTAATATAATCGCTGCTAAAATTATATCCATCCTCTCCTCCTTTTAAAGATTTGAGATTTTAAAATCAACTTTACATCCTAACGCATTGGCATATTTTATCAAAGTCATTAAATTTGGAACATACTTATTACTTAAACTTTCAAGCCTTGAAATATTAGATTTTGAAGTATGCATTCTTCTTGCAACTTCTTCTTGAGTTAATCCTTTTTCTAACCTTGCTTGAAGCAATTGTTTTTTAATTTCAAAAATTGGTTTTAAGTTTTCATATTCTTCTTTTACTTCAGGATTAGAAAGAGCTTTTTCCTTAAATTTTTCAAAACTCACCATTTTCAAGCTCCTTTTTTCTTTGTAATGCAATTTCTAACTCTTTTTTTGGAGTTTTTTGAGATTTTTTTATAAAAGAGTGCAATATCACTATTTTTTGTCCCTTTTGGTAGCAAAATATACTTCTACCTATTCCTTCCTGTCCTTTTGCTCTGATTTCCAAAAGCCCGTTATCCAAATGCTTTATATAAGGCTCTCCTATTTTAGGTCCAAGTTCTTGTATAAGTTCAAAAATATGCAACAACTTTGCCAAAATTTTTGGAGGAAAAGCCAAAGTTTCCTCCTCTACTTTGTTATTAAAGAATAAAATTTGCCATTTCATATCGCTATGTTATCAAAAATGATAACTTATTGCAAGTAATTAACTTAACATAATACACCTTCTCCGAACTCTTCGCACTTTTTAAGGTGGTAATACCGCTTTTCTTTAATTGTATTCCGTTATCAGAATACATAAGCCTTTTTTAAGTTTAGTGTGTTATAATCTGATAACAGAATACAACAAAGGGGTAAAAATGAAAAAAGAAACTTACAAAGATTTTGTGTATCTTAAAATCCCAAAAGAAAAGTTTGAAGAGTTCTTACAAATAGCAAGAGATAAAGGAAAAAAAACAAAGATTTTAAGCGTAGATGATTTACTTGAATTCAAATATCTTTACGAAAGAGATATAGAACATAAGCAAATTAGCGCCTCAGAGGCTCATAGACGAAAGAAAGCTAAAAAAGATATACAAATATACCAAGCACTTGAAAAATGGCTTACAGGGCTTTTTAGAAGCGAATTTGAGCGTATTAATCCTTATAAGCTGTCTAAACTTGCAAAAGTCAATTACAGAACGGCTAAAAGATTTTGGGAAGAATATAATCTTGATAAGTGGATAACCGAATTCGAAAAGTCTCCTAACGAAGCTCTAAAAAGATTTAAAATCGAAGAACTTGCCGAAAGCTTAGTTTATGGCAAATAATTTTCGTCCTTTAAATTACTTTTTTTTTCGAAAAATTTAAAAAAAATCTCTC
>JAMOTM010000040.1 GCA_027002265.1 Aquificota bacterium
ACGCCCTATAAAATGGATTTTTAAGATTTGGAATAGTAATTATATCTATTCTTACTTTCTTATATTTTTCGCTTACATATCCTTTAAATTTTTTTTCTAAAAGGGCATTATGTAAGCATAAAGTTG
The DNA here is from genome assembly GCA_027002265.1 of Aquificota bacterium. Taxonomy (GTDB): domain Bacteria; phylum Aquificota; class Aquificia; order Desulfurobacteriales; family DQVG01; genus DQVG01. The sequence continues at coordinate 127 of JAMOTM010000040.1, forward strand.
TATTAAAACTTTCTAAAGAGCTAAAGTATATGTGAGAGTATATATTTTCAAAATTTATAACAAGAACTGCACTTATTCCTACTAAAGATAAAGCTATTAAAACTTCTATTAAATTCAATTTTATTTCTCCATTTGTTTACTTTTACTTATTTTATTCTCTTTACTAGAAAAATTTTGCATTTTAGCAAAGATATCAAATATAGCTATTAAAGGACAAAAGTATCTACAAAAGGGACGTATCATAATTAAGCTTAAAAAGGTAAAAAGGAAAAAGATAAATATTTTTAAATAAAAATAAAAGGAAATATAGTCTCTAAGATAAGAAAAAATAACGATAAATGGTAAGCTTGCTTCTAAAAAGGCTGGAGGACATATAATACAAAACAGATTTTTATGAAAGAAAAAAGGAATTAAAACAACTAGAAAAATCAAAACTAAATATTTTAATTTTTTTAAAGGTTCATCTAATTTTAGATAAATTCTAAAAGCTTTACTATTTTTATGCTTGCTTAACTTATAAAAAGGAATTTTATAAATAAGCTCTTGGAAAGCTCCGAAAGGACAAAGATATCCACAAAATATATTTTTTTTATAAGATGCTAAAGCTAATATTCCTAGAGTATAAAAAGGAAACTTTTTTAAAGAAAATATATTTGCTAAAGCTCCTATAGGACATGCAAAAGTACTTGCTGGACAAGACCAACAATTTAAAACAGGAAAGGGAAAATATTTTAAATTTCCAGTATAAAGCCTTCCCGTGAAAAAATTAAAAAAATATGGATTTAAAGCTAAAAAAGATAACCCTTGAATAATTCTTTTATTTTTTTTATTAAATATTTTCAATGCTTTCTCCAAAATATTTTCTTAATAAAAGCAAAAATTTTTCTTGATTTAAAAAAGGAAAAGTTTCTTTATACTCTTTTAAGAAAAACAAAATATTTTCTTTTTTCAAATTTAAAATTTCTAGGATTATTTTATCTGAAAGTAAATTTGCTCCTAAAAACTGAAAAATATTTTTTGGTTTATTTGTAAATTTGGCACTTTCAAAATCAATAAATTTTACATTTCCTTTATAAAAATAAATATGTTTACCTCCACCAAGCTCACTATGAAAAATCTTTAGATTATCTAATATATATAATTTTTCCAAAGTTTTTTTAATATAATTTAAAAATTTTATTTTATATATTTTTAGTTTTTTATCCTTCAATACTATCTTAAAATCTTTAAAAGAAATGCCCTTTACAAATTCCATTAAAAGAATTTGATATTTTTCGTCAAATTTAAAAACCTTTGGAGCAATATTGTATTTTTCTAAAAGCTTTAAAATTTTATATTCTTTATTTAATGTCTTAATATTATCTTTTCTTTTTATTTTCAAAATAAAAAAGTTTTTGTTTCTTTCTACAAGTAAAACTGCTCCTCTATATCCTTTTTTAAAAAACTTTGGATTTATTTTTAAACTTTCTTTTTCTAAAAAATTATTTAAAAAGT
>JAMOTM010000041.1 GCA_027002265.1 Aquificota bacterium
AAAATAAATAGAAATATTTGCAAGTGATATTTACATCTTTTTTACATATTCAATTTTGATAGATCGTAACTTATAAAACTAGTATAATATGTTTCCTTGAAAAAGTCAAAAATTTTGGGGAAAAGGTGAAGTATATTTTTATCTATAAAGGTTCCCTTCCTAGTAAAGCAAACTATAAGGAAATTGGATATAGAAGAATAAATGGTGAGTTGAAACCTTTCATAAGAAATAAAAAACAAGTTCTAATTTTTCAAAATGAAGCAATTTATCAGCTTCATAAGCAAATTTTAAGTTATGGTTATGAAAAATTTCCTTTAAAAAATCTAATAAAAATAAAGATTCTATTTTTTTTGAAGAGAAATTTTGAAAAAAGAGATTTAGATAATCTTGAAAAATTTCTTTTTGATGTCTTAGAAAAAGCAAATATTATTGAAAATGACGCTCAGATAGTAAAAAAAGAAGCTATAAAGTTAAAATATAAAGAGGAAGGATTTTTTATAGAAATAGAAAATATAAAAAATATAAAAATTTCTAAAACTATAGAAAATAGTTTAAAAATTTTTCAAGAAAAAGAAATATAAGGGGGGGCTTTAAGCCCCCATATTAATTTAAATCAAAGCAAATTAGTTTTATTTCACTCATTTCTTCCATAGCATATTTTGGTCCTTCTCTTCCAATTCCAGAATCTTTTACTCCGCCATATGGCATTAAGTCTACTCTGAATGTAGGAATCTCATTTATCATAATGCCACCACATTCAACTTCTTCGGCAAATTTAAAAGCATGCTTTAAATTATTTGTATAGATTCCAGCTTGAAGACCATAAGGAGATAAGTTGATTTTTTCAATAGCTTCATCTATATCTTTTACTTTATTTACAAATACTCCAGGGCCAAAAAGCTCTTTTAACATTAGATTACTATCATCTTTTACGTTGGTTAAAACTGTAGGAACTATAAAACAAGGATGATAAGTATTAAATTCTTCTCTTAGGTCTGCAGTTAAATTTTCTAAAATTACATCTTCTCTTTTTAAACCTACTTCTTCGTATTTGGCTCTTCTTCCACCAGTTAAAAGTTTTGCACCTTTTTTTATATCTTGATAAATCCAATCTAATATTCTGTCTGCCGCATCTTTATTAATAACTGGACCCATTTCAGTTTCTAGTTTTCTTGGGTCCCCTAGCTTTATATTTTCTACTTCTTTAAGAAAGATATCTAAAAATTTTTCATAAAGCTTTTCATGTACAAAAATTCTTTGAATAGAAATACAAACTTGACCTGCTAATGCAAAAGCTCCTATTTTTGCCTTTTTTGCAATTTCCTTAAGTCTGTTTTCTTGATCTTCATCTACAAATAAAGCAGCATTACTTCCAAGTTCCATAGTATACTTTTTTAAGCCACCTGTTCTAATAATAGTATCCCCAGTTTGAACTGAACCTGTGAAAGTTATCATTCTTACATCTTTATTTTCAACAAGAGCTTTTCCAGTTACCTCTCCTAAACCCGTTACAATTTGTAAAGTTTCTCTTGGAACTCCAGCTTCATAAAAGAGCTCTATAACCTTAGATATAGCTAAAGATGTATTTTCAGATGGCTTTACAATTAAAGCATTTCCTACGCCTAAACCTGGGGCAACTTTATGCATAGTTAAATTTACGGGGAAATTAAAAGGAGTAATAGCCCCTATTATTCCTATAGGTACTCTTGTATAGTAACCTTTTTTATTTTTTACCTTTGGAGCTCCTTCAAAAATTACTTCTTCTCCTGAAAGTTTTTTTGTTTCTTCTGCACTTAAAAGTATAGTTTGAGTAGCTCTTTCAACCTCAGCTAGAGCTTCTTGATATGTTTTTCCAACTTCTAAAACTAAAAGTTTTGCGATTTCTTCTTTATTTTTTTTAAGAAGCTCTGCAGCTTTTTTTAAAATTTCACTTCTTTGATATGGAGTATAACTTTTCCATTTTTTAAAACCTTTTTTTGCTATTTCTACAGCTTCATTCACTTTTTCTTTTTGCATATTTTCAATTTCTCCAATAATCTCCCCATTATATTGAAAAACTTCTTTTATTTTTTCCATATAAACCTCCTATTTTTAATCTTATTCTTCATTTAATATATCTATTATAAAAGTATTAAACTTTCTTTCTCTACCCCAGGTAGTAAAGGGACCATGACCTGGAAAAATTTTTGTATTATCATTTAATATCGTGGAAAGTCTTTTTATAGATTTTTTTAGATCTTCATAACTTGAACCAGGAAGATCGTATCTTCCTATGCTATCTCTAAAAATTAAATCTCCACATATTAAAATATTTGAAGCTTTTTCAAATAAACAAATAGATCCCAAAGAATGTCCTGGAGTATATAGAACTTTAAAAGTATGTACTCCTAAATTTATCTCATCCCCTTCATTTAAAAGAATATCTGGAGCTATAAATTCCTGAGCTTCAAGCATTTTTCCAAAATCACTATTTGTCCATTTGGGTCCCTCTTGAGCGGTTAAAGGATGCATAGCTAAAAAAGCATCTTTAAATTTTTCTTTAGCTTCTTTATTATGGGCAGTATGATCTGTATGTTCATGAGTATTTACAATGTATTTAATTTTGATATTTCCATCTTTTATATAATTTTCTACTTCCTTCAAATCTCCAGCCGGATCTATCAAAATTCCTTCTAAACTATCTAAATCATAAATTAGATAAGTATTTGTTTGTAGAGGCCCAAGAGGAAAACATTTGATATTTAACATTTTTCACCTCTCAAGATTTTATTAAAAATTTTAAGACATCTTATTTTTTATAATTTCCTTTACTTTTTTATAAACCTCTTCAAAACTTAAAAAAGATGTATCTATATAAATTGCATCTTTTGGAATAATTAAAGGAGCTATTTTTCTATTCTTATCTTCAAAATCTCTTTTTTCTATTTCTTTTTTTAAGGTTTCAAAATCTATTTCTATTCCTTTATTTTTTAGATCTTTATATCTTCTTTGAGCTCTTACCTCTACACTTGCATCTAAATAAAACTTTATATCCGCGTTTGGAAAAATTACACTTCCTGTATCTCTTCCTTCTATAATTACATTTTTATCTTTTGAAAATTTACGAATAATATCATTTACAAAATTTCTAATGTTTTCATTTTGAGCCACTAAAGAAGCTTTTTTTGAAACTTCAGGAGTATATAAACTTTCTGTAATATCTTTACCATTTAAATATATTTTTTCAAAATTTCCTTTTATTTCTATTTTTATATTAGGGAGATTGGAAATCAAACTTTCTAAATTTAAGTTATTTTCTATTAAATAATAAGCAAGTGCTCTATATAAAGCTCCAGAATTTATAAAAATAAAATTTAGCTCTTTTGCAAGTTTTTTTGCTAAAGTGGACTTTCCCGCTCCAGCAGGTCCATCTATAGTTATTATCATTTTTATCTCCTTTTGAAAATATTTACTTTTATAATTTTAATATCTTAAAGTTCCTCTATCTTTAAAAGAATATACATTTTCTTTTTAGATAAACTATTTTTTTTATTTTTAAATAAATCTCCTAAGAGAGGTATTTTTGAAAAAGCATTTTTATATTCCGTGTTTTTTTCTTCCTTAATTTCAAATCCACCTATAATTAAAACTTGATTTGGATATATAAAGAAATTACTTTCCAAATTATCTACATGATAGCTAATATAACTATCCGATAAAGTATTTAAAATTCCTTTTTTGAATTTTAAGTTAATTTTATCCTGATTTTTAAAAGATGATATTTTGAGTGAAAGTTTAAGAGGAAGCTTATATGTTCTTATTTTGATATCTCCATCTGAATCTTTATAAAAATAATCTAAAGTATAATCTTGAGAAAAAATTCCTTCTTCATCCTCAGATAGTATAAAGCTTTGTTGAGAATAAATTTTACTTATTCCTATTTTTTGAAGATAAGAAAGTTTAGCTAAAATATTATCTAAAGACATATCTGTGGAAAAACTAAAGCTAATTCCAGAAGAAAGGGATAAACTTAGTTTATTTTTATTTAAAGTTATATTAAAAGCTTTTTCTAGAGCATTTAAATTATCTATGCTAAAAAATATTAAGGAAACTTGAAATTGTTTCTTCTTTTTATCTAGAAATTCTAAAAAAGAAAGAATTTTTTTTATATTTGAACAAGGGATTTTTAAATAAACTCTTTTACCATCTATTTTTGTAATATTTAAATCTTTAGGAAAATTTATGGAATTTGGAGAAGTATGTTTAAACTCGTATACCAAATTACATATACTTTTTTTATTTTCCTTTTTAAAAAAATAAACCACATTTCCTTGGTAGGTATAAGTATATGGGGTGTCGTATAGTAAAATGTTTAATAGGTTTTTTAAAGGTATATTTTTAACTTTTAAAAAATATCTTTTGTTTTTCAAAATATTATTATCTAAAACAAAGTTTATATTATATTTTCTAGAAAGAATTTGTAAAATTTCTGGAAAAGTAGTATTTGTTAAATCTAAGGTTATGTTTTTAGAGTATGTAAAAAATGATAAAAGAAGAAAAATTATTCCCAACTTAGAACTTCTCCTTCTATGAATTTTAAAATTTTGTCTTCAGTTTGAAGCAAAAGCTCGCCTTGAAAAGAGATTCCTAAAACTTTTCCTTTAAAAATTTTATCTCCAGATTTAATTAAAGCTTTTTTGTTATTTAAAAAATGATATTTTTCATAAAGATATTTATCAAAAAATTCTAAATTTATGGTTTTGATTATTATAAATTTTAAAATTTCCTTTATTTCATTTTTATCTACTTTAAAACCTTCTTTTAAAAAGGATGTTGCTTTATTTTGAAGTTCTTTTGGAAAATCCTTTTGATATAAATTTATTCCTATTCCAAGTAACACTCTATTTTTATAATTTTCCGCCAAAATTCCAGATAATTTTTTTCCATTTAGATAAATGTCATTTGGCCACTTTAATTTTAAAGGAATGTAAAGATGAGTGTTAATATAATTTACAAAATAAGCTGCAAAATTTAAGGGAAATAAACTAATAGGATTAATAACTGGTTTAGGCAAAATAAAAGTTATGTATAAACCTTCTTCTCTTTTTGAAAACCAGTTTATATCTTTTTTTCTTGTTTTTCCGCAAGTTTGTTCTTTTGCTTCTATTACACTAAAAAAGGGTAAAACATCTATATTTTTCTTTGCAAACTCTTGAGTAGAATCCAAAGTTTCAAAAATAAACTCTTTAAATCTCATTTTTTTCCTTTTTCTTAGCTTCTTGATAGTATTTTTCGAGCTCCTCCAAACTTGTTTCTTTCAAATTTTTGTTGTTTTTCTTTAATTTTCTCTCAATATAAGAAAATCTTTTTCTAAATTTCATATTACTTTTTCTTAAAGCTAAAAATGGATCTATACTTAAATGGCGAGAAAGATTTACAAGAACAAAAAGTAAATCTCCTATTTCCTCTTCAATTTCTTCTTTCTTATTTTCTTTTAAAGCTTTGGAAAGTTCATTAAATTCCTCTTTTACTTTTTCAAAAAGAAGATTTAGATCTTTCCAATCAAAATTATACTTAGCTGCTTCTTTTTGAAGTTTATATGCTTCCTTGATAGGATCAAGTTCTTTTATTTTATCTAAAACGGAAACTTCCTTTTCTTTCTTTTCTTTTTCTTTTAATTTTTCCCAATTTTTTAATACATCTTTTTCATCTTTTACAATCTCAGTTCCAAAAACGTGAGGATGTCTAAAAATAAGTTTTTTGCATAAGCTATCTATAACTTCATCTATATCAAAATATCCTTTTTCCTTTGCTATTTCAGATATAAAAACTGGTTGTAAAAAAAGATCTCCAGCTTCTTCTTTTATAGCATCTATATCTTTTTTTAAAATGGCTTCTATAAGTTCGAAAGCTTCTTCTTGTATATATTTTGTTAAACTTTCAAAAGTTTGCTTTTTATCCCAAGGACACTTATTTCTTAATATATGCATAATTTTTTTTAAATCTTCAAAATTGTATTTTTCTTTTCTCTTAAGTCTTTGCATTTCTTTATTTATATCCATCAAAATTTCCTCCAAAATTTTTAATTTTTTTTTCAAAAATACTTGACAGGAAAAAAAGAGAGTATATATTATACATCCGCAAGGTTCAAAGAGAGGTCTATGAAAGGTAAGAATAAGGGGGCAAGGAGGGGAGGAAGAAGCGGTAGCTAAGAGCCTCATCCAGTTTTGAGGTTGTGGCTACCGCAGGTTAGTCCCCAAAAAAAGGCTACCTTAAATCCTCTGTACACGGAAATATAA
>JAMOTM010000042.1 GCA_027002265.1 Aquificota bacterium
TCTAAAGTCTTTAGAATCTTATTTGTAGCAAGATTTATATTTTTCACAATAGATTTTAAATCTCCAGGAAGTATATTTTCATCGTAAGTTTTAAATTCAAATTTTTGCAAATCTTTTGAAAGCTCTTTTATAAACTTTACTATTTTTTTTAAGTTTTCAACAATAATATTTACAGATTTATAAATATTTTGTAAATCTCCTTTAAAAATTTCTTTATTTATTTTTACATTAAGTTTTCCTTTAGATATATCTTTTGAGATTTTTTCTATTTCCAATATTAATGTTTTGTTTGTTTCTACTATTTTTTCTATAGAATCTTTTAAATTTTTAAAATCTCCTTTATAAAGTTTTTCATCAAGTTTTACATCTAAATACCCTTGAGCTATTTTATTTGCGGCTTCAGATAGATCTTTCAATATAAGATTTATTTTACTTAGAAAATTATTTATTATTTTTCCAATTTTTCCTATTTCATCTTCTCCTTCTTTAAGCTTTACATGTAAATTCCCATTTGCTATAAGCTCTAAAGTATTTTCTAAATTTCTTAACTCTTTTTCTAAAGTTTTTCTTAAAATAATCGCAAGAATAATATTTACTAAAGCCACAAATAAAATGGCTGAAAGGATTAGATATAAAATTTTCTTCTTTATACTTTTTTGCCACACATAAATATCTTTTTTCTTTAAATTTGTTCCTATGATTAAATTCCAAGGTTTAAAACTTTCCCCATAAAAATACAGATTTTCATCATTTTTCTCTTTCACTTTATAAAATCCTTTGGAATGAATATTTAGTTTTCTTCTAAGATTTTCTAAATTTTTGTTTTCTTGATAAGAAGATCTATTAAAGATAAAGAAACTATTTGTATTTCCATATTTTATATTTTTGATAATATTTATGGCTTTATTTTTGGCTTCTTCTTCGTTTAAATTTCCAGTTTTATACTCTTTATAGTAATAACTTAATATAGAGCTTGCTACTTGAGTTAAATTTTTTATTTTATTTTTTTCTGAAGAAATTAAAACTTTTTCAAAAAGAAGATAAGAAAAAAATCCAGTAATTCCTAAAGTTAAAATAGATACAATAAGAAATATGTTAAAATAAAATAATATACCTTGCTTTTGTCTCATTGCCCCCTCCACTTTTTTTGTTTATTTAAATCGTTAAGTTTTCTTTTAAATTTAAATTTAGTACCAATGTAATAATATATTAAAAAACAAAAATATCAAATAATTGCTAAAGTATTCAAAGTAAATATGTGTTTTAAGTTTTATTCTATGATCTTTAATTGAATTGAGTAAAGTAAATACTGGAACAATACATAATTTACGGAAGGTATGTATATAAAGTTACCATAAAAAAGATATCAAAAAGTAATTAGAAAATCTCTTTAAATTCCTAGATAAGCTTCTAAAACTTTTGGATCATTTTCAAGTTTTTTAGCATCTCCTTCGTCTACAATTTTACCATTTTCTAAAATATATCCATAATCTGCTATGTTAAGCGCAAGATGAACATTTTGTTCAACAAGTAAAAGAGTAATACCTTCTTCTTTTAGTTTTTTTATAATTTCAAAAATAGAAAGAACAAGCTTTGGAGCAAGACCTAGAGAAGGTTCATCTAATATTAAAAGTTTTGGACAAGCCATAATACCTCTACCAATAGCAAGCATTTGCTGTTCTCCCCCTGATAGGGTTCCAGCTTTTTGATGAATTCTTTCTTTAAGTCTGGGAAAAAGTTCAAAGACGTGTTCTAAATTTTTTTTAGCAAATTTTCTAGCCTTTGAAGTATAGGCTCCAATTTCTAAATTTTCTAAAACTGTAAGTTCGGGAAATATCATTCTTCCTTCAGGAACTAAAACCAAACCTCTTTCCACTCGTTTGTAGGGAGGTAAATTTTTTATATTTTCTCCTTCAAAAATAATTTCACCTTCTACTTTATCTAAAAGCCCCATAATAGCCTTTAAAGTAGTTGTTTTCCCAGCACCATTTGGTCCTAAAATTGTTGTTAAGCTACCTTTTTCTACTTTAAAATTTACTCCCCATAAAATTTGGACTTCATCATAATAAGCCTTTAAATTTTTTACTTCTAAAATAGCCATAGTTTCACCTCAAGTTCTAGCTTATGTTCTTAATGCTTAACAAGTTTTAAAGCAAATTTAGGATCTCCTAAGTAAGCTTCAATAACTTTTTCATTTTTAGCTATTTCCTTTGGAGTTCCTTCCGCAATTTTTTGACCATGATCCAAAACAATAATTCTATCGCTTATTTTCATAATAGCATGCATTAAGTGCTCTATCATTAAAATAGTAATCCCTTTTTCTCTGATTTTTAGAATAACTTCAAGCATTTTTGAAACTTCGGCTGGATTAAGGCCGGCTAAGACTTCATCTAAAAAAATTAAATCTGGCTTACCCGCTAAGGCTCTTGCCATTTCTAAACGTTTTTTCTGAGGAACATTTAATTTTCCAGCTTCTAAATCCTTTTTGTCGTAAAGTCCAAGAAAATCTAAAATTTCTAAAGCTTTTTCTTTTGCTTCCTTTAAAGATAAATTAGCTTTGCCGTAGCAAGCTCCTACCATAACATTTTCTAAAACTGAAAGTTCCTTTAAAGGTTTTACAATTTGATGAGTTATAGCCATGCCAAGTTTAACTTTTTTATAAGTTGGAAGATATGTTATATCTTTTCCTTCAAAATAGACTTTTCCAGAACTTGGTTTATAAATAGAAGTTATACATTTAAATAAAGTACTTTTCCCAGCTCCATTTGGTCCTATGATTCCTAAAATCTCTTGTTTTTTTACCTCAAAGGAAACATTATTTAAAGCTATAAGTCCTCCAAATTTCTTAGATAAGTTTTTTACTTGTAAAATATTTTCCATATTTAAACCTCTTTTTAACTTTTCTTTTGTTATCTAATTTAACTAATCCAGGATATTTTTTAAAGGCTTTATTTTCTTTCTTAAAAATCCAACTATACCTTCTGGAACAAATAAAACAATTAAAAGTAAAATAATTCCAGAAATAGTTAAATGAAGATTTTTAAAAGTTTCACTTACAAGTAAAGCTTCTTTTATCTTATCATATGTTACAGCTCCCAGTACGGGTCCTAAAATAGTTCCCAATCCTCCAAGCATTACCATAAATATCATTTCAACGGATTTTGTTAAAGAAAATGCGCTTTGAGGATCAATAGAACCATTTTTAAAAAAGAATATACCTCCGATAATTGCAGGGAAAAAAGCAGAAAGCATAAAGGTAAGTGTTTTAAAAAGCTTTGTATTTACACCTAAAGTAGATGCTGCATCTTCGTCTTCTCGGATGGAAAAGAGGCCAAGTCCAAATTTTGAGTGTTTTATAAAATAAGAAACTATAAGAGCTATTAAAGTTACTAAACCTATTAAATAGAAAGAAAGCCAAAGTGCATTTTGAGGACCTCCATAGGCCTTATATATTTTCATATTAAAAAATAACCCTTCAGCTCCTCCTAAAAAGTCTAAATTATTTACAAGAGCTTTTACGGCTTCATTTATCCCAATAGTTGCAATTGCAAAGTAAGCTCCCCTCAAATTTAAAACTACAAACCCTAAAAGACCTGCAATTAAAGCTGATAGAATCCCAGCTATTAAAAGAGCTAATATTAAAGGAAAGTTATAGTAATATAAAAGAGTAAATGTTGTATATCCACCTATACCAAAAAAAACTACATGTCCAAAGGAAACGTATCCGGTAAATCCCATAAGTATATTTAAAGAAATTGCAAGACCTATATACATTAAAGTAGTAAAAGATGCTTCTCTTAATATAGGGGAAGATTTTACTATGGGTAAAAATAAAAAGTAAAGAATAATAAAAGTAGAAATTAAAAGGGAAAACAGACCTTTTTTCATTTAGAGCCTCCAAAAAGTCCTTTTGGCTTAAAGAGAAGAAGCAAAATTAAAATTGTAAATTCTATAAAAGGGACAAAGCCTTGATTAAAAAAGAGTCCAAAGAAATTTTCTAAAAGTCCAAGAAGAATTCCCCCAATAATAGTTCCTATTGGATTTCCAAGTCCACCTATTACGCAAATAATAAAACTTTTAAGTTCATAACTTGCTCCAGATAAACTTGAAAAGGGAAATACCATAGCAATTAGATTTCCAGCTCCCATGGCTAAAGCTATTCCTAAGGCAAAGCTAATTGCAAGAACTAAAGTAGTATTTATTCCCATGAGTTTTGCAGCATCAATGTTTTGGGATACAGCTCTAATAGCTTTTCCAAGATAAGTTTTATATAAAAATAAACCTAAAGCTACTGTAAAAATTATTGAAAATATGGAAGCTAATAACTTTGTTTGAAATAAGCTTAAAGGTAAATTTATAGCCATGGGAGTGGTTGCAAATATAAAAAGTAAAATTCCAGTAATTATTAAAGATAAAGAAAAAGTGGAAAGTAAACTTGAAAGTTCATATTCCTTAAAACTTTTTGCCTTAGAAACTATTCTGTGAAGAGCAATAAAATAAGAAATAAAACCTAAAATGAATCCAACTATTAAAGCTAAAAATACACTTATATAAGGTGGAATATGAAAATATTTAAAAACTAAGTAAGCAAAAAACATTCCCAAGGTAATAAAAGCTCCGTGAGATAAATTAATTACTTTTAAAACTCCCCAAATAAGGGCCAGGCCCATGGCGGCCAGGCTATAAATAAGTCCAATTAAGATTCCATTTATTAGAGTATCTATATAAATACTCAAAATTTTCCTCCTAGATTATTTTTTAAATTTTTTGTCATAAGGAATGTAGTTATTTGTAGCAGCTTCTTTAGGGTATACAATTTCTTTTTCCAAGGAAGGATTTTTTTGCCATTCTACAATCACCATTTTATGTCCTTCTTGTCGTCCATGATAAGGCGCTTTTTCAAATCTTATATGTCCAAATAAGGTATAAATATCCATATTATCTAAAGCTTGTTTTACTTTCTGAGTATCTAGGGAAGCAGCATCTTCAATAGCCTTTTGCAAAACTAAACCTGCAGTGTATCCGCCGGCAGCATGATAAGATGGTTTTTCATGATATTTTTCTTCATACTTTTTTACAAATTCTTTTGAGGATATTCCAAAAAAGGTACCAGAAACTGTTTTTGGAGAGTAATTTACTTTAGGTTCCCATTGGGAAGGCCCCGAGACATATAAAGCTGCATCTCCAATTTCTTTAAATTTATCAATGGCGGGGGCTACTAAAATAGCAACCATTTTTAGAGGAAGTTTTGAGTCATTTATTTGCTTAGCTAAGGCTTCTCCGTCTGTGAAATGGCCTCCACCAATAATTGCTTGAGCTCCGCTCTTTTTTATCTTGTTAATTAAAGTAGTAAAATCAGAAGTTCCTGGTTCATAACTTTCAAAAATAACAATTTTAAAACCATTATCTTTAGCATACTTTTTAGCAGCATTTGCAACACTTTTTGCAAAATTTGAATTTTCATAAACAATAGCAATTTTTTTTACATTTGGATATTTTTCTTTAAGAAGATCTATAGCATCTTTTAGATAGCGTGAAGCTGGAGTGTAAATTTGATATACAAGTTCATATCCTTTTTTAAATATTTTGTCTGAAGCTGCTCCTGTTGCAATTAAAATTTTTCCGTATTGTTCACTCACAACCGCGGCCGAAGCTGTAAGTCCCGAGGAATAAGGAGAAATTAAAAAGTCAGCTTTATCTTCGGTAATAAGTCTTGTATAAAGTTGTTGAACTCTATCTTTTGAACTTTCGTCATCATAACTAATAAGTTTTACTTTTAATTTTTTTCCTAAAGCTTTAACGTATATCCCTCCGTTTTTGTTTACATCCTCTGCCCAAAGTTTTAATCCTTGAGATTGTTCTCTACTTTCGGTAGCAAGTTTCCCGGTTTTACTTTCGGTATAACCAATGACAATATAATCTTTTGAGGAAGCTTTTTCGGTTTTAGATATTTGAGGAGATTGAGTTTTACTCTCTTCCTTTTTATTAAAACAACCTGTAAGTATTAAGCTAAGAGATAAAGAGAGCGCGATATACTTTTTCATTTTTACCTCCTTTTGTAAAAAACTTGTAAAAACAATCTACCTTTATAAATTATAAAATATTATTTTTAAATCTAGCTTGTGATATACTCTTTTAAAGCAAAAGAGTATTCATTTTGCATTTACACTTGTGGAGAAATAATGGCTTTAAATAATTTAATTAGGAAATTGGAACCTTTGATATATTCTATGGAAGATAAAGAAATAATATCTAAATATCTAGAACTAAAAAGTAATTTAACTTATGAAAATCTAATATATTTTCATAATTTTTTAAAACAAAGGTATGAAATATTGAATAATATTTTAAAAACTTTAGAAGTTTATTTAAATAGTTTGGATAATAAGGTAGAAAAATTTTTAGAGCAAAAGCTTGATAAGTTGGAAAAGTGTTTTGAAGTTTTACATAAAACTATTTTAAAAAATCTTTCGGAACTTATTGATTTTATAGATACAAAAAGTATTCTTTTTAAAAGGGAAAAAATTCTTTTAAACCTAAAATTAGAACTTGAACATTTAAAACCTTTTATAATTCAAAAATATAACGAAATTTTCCTAGAAGAGGAGATAGAGAAATTTTTAAAAAATTTAGAGAGTATTATTTCTAAAGAAATTAAAGAAAATATTTTAAAAGAGTTTAAAGAAGGAAGAAAAAAATTTTTTGAAAAATTTGAAAATATACCTTTATCGATTTATGACTTTTTTCGTTCAAAACTTGAAAATGTAAAGATTTTATTTATATTGAATCTACTTATATTTTCCCTTAATTTATCTTTATACTTACTTTATAAGACAGAAAATACACTTTTACTACTTCTTTTACTTTTACAATTTTTTATCTTTTTCTTTTTTGTCTTATCTATTTTGCTTTTTAAATTTTTTATGAAAAGAAATATAGAAAACTATGTTAGAAAAAAGCTTATTCGTTTAAAGAGTGAAATCGCAGATTTTTATCTTAAATTTTTTGAAAACTTAAAAATTATAATTAAAGAATATTTAAATAATAAAAAAGAAAATTTGGATAGGGAAAAGAAAAAACTTCAAATAGTTTTAGAAACTATAGAAAATTTTTTAAAATCTGAGAAGTTAAAATAGCTTGTTTTTTAAGTTTTAATAAGGAAGAGTTGTTTGTAATAATAAAATTAGCGTAGGTTTCTAAAGTATCCTCCGGATATTGAAAGGAATTTATAAGTTTGAATTCTTTAAAATTCAAAAAAGGTTTTCTTATAAATCTTTTGAAAAAGTATGATTTTACTAAAATTATTTTATTACAAATTTTAAACCAATTTGCTTCTATTAAAACAGCTGCTTCTAAAATATTAATGAAGTTATCTTTTATATTTTTTAATATTTCTTCATATATCTTTGGCCAAACCAAGGAACATAAGAATTTATATTCTTTTATATCTTTAAAAACTATATCTCTTATGATTTTTCTATTTAACGTTTTTGTATTTTTATTTAATATTCTTTCTCCCCAACGTTCTATTAAAGTAGTTTTTACTTCTTTTTTTTCTAAAACCAAATGTCCTATTTTATCTGCATTTATGAGATTTACTTTAAATTCATCTTTTTCCAGAGCTTCTTTTAAAAATTTAGAAAATGTGCTTTTCCCACTTCCAATGTTTCCAGTTATACCTATAAGCATAACTTATACTAAGTTTTCCAAAATTTCTTTTATCTTATTTATATCTAAAGAACATGGGGCATTACCTTGGACTAAATCTTTTCTACCTCCCCCTTTAAGGTTAAATTGAGAAAGCTTACTTTTAAGAACTTCTTTTAAATCTATATTTAAATCTTTAGAAGATGCTAAAACAAAAGAACATTTGTTATCTTGCTTAGTTAAAACAAAAATTAAAACTTTATCTTTATTTCTTATTTCATCTACAATAGGTAAAATTTCTTTTGGTTTTATATCTTCAAGTTTGGTAAAGATAAATTTAATATCATTTTTTACATAAGCTTGAGAATAACTTTCTAAAAGCTTAGCTTTTGCAAGTTTTTGTTTTAGAGCCTTAATTTGATCTTCTAATAATTTCTTTTCTTTTTCAAGATTTTCTACTTTTTCTAAAACTTTATCTTTTTGAACTTTAAGTTTTTGAGAAAGAGCATTTAGTTTTTCATCTTTTTCTCTTAAATATTCAAAAGCTTCTTTCCCACATAAAGCTTCTATTCTTCTGACATTTGAAGCTACAGAAGATTCGCTAATAATTTTAAAGCACCCAATATCTCCACTTCTATTAACATGAGTTCCACCACAAAGCTCAATGGAAACTCCGCCAATATCTACTACTCTAACAATATCACCATATTTTTCTTCAAATTGAGCGATAGCTCCCATTTTTAATGCTTCATCTAAAGGAAGTTCATAAGTTTTAACTTCTAAATTTTCCAAAATATAGCTATATACTAAATCTTCAATTTTTTTTATTTCTTCAGAAGATAATTTTTCAAAATGAGTAAAGTCAAAACGAAGTCTATCTGGATTAACCTGAGAACCAGCTTGTTTTACGTGATCCCCTAAAATTTCTCTTAAAGCTTTAAATAAAAGATGAGTTGCACTATGAGCTCTCTTTAAAGCTTGACGTCTTTCTTTATCTACTTTGGCAAAAACTTTATCCCCTTCTTTTAAAACACCTTTTTCTACTATCACATAGTGTCCAATTAAATTATTTGTAATATATTTAGTATCTTTTACTTTAGCTTTACCATTTTCAAAAAGAAACTCGCCCGTATCTCCAATTTGACCTCCCTTTTCACCATAAAAAGGAGTTTTATCTAAAATGACTATTCCTTTCTCACCTTCTTTTAATTCTTTTTTGGGATTTAAATTTTCATCTAAAATGGCAATTACCTTACTTTCGCTTTCTAAAGTTTCATAGCCCAAAAACTTGGTTGGAGCTTTTTTATTAAGTTCTAAAAGAAACTCATTTACTACTTTTTCACTTTCAAATTTACTTGAAGCTTTTGCAAGATTTTTTTGTTTTTCCATTTCCTTTTCAAATTCTTCTTTTGAAAAGCTTAAAGAATTTTCCTTTAAAATTTCTTCAGCCAAATCTATTGGAAAACCATAAGTATCATAAAGTCTAAAGATAATATCTCCTTTTACCACTCCCTCTTTGCTAAGAACTTTTTCTCCTTTTTTAGCTTTTTCTATAACCTTATTTAAAATTTCTAAACCGTGCCTTAAAGTATTTAAAAATCTTTCTTCCTCAAGTTTTACAACCTTAGCTATAGTTTGAGCATTTTCTATAAGTTCTGGATATACATCCCCCATTAAATCTACAACTAAACTTGTTCCCTTATATAAAAAAGGTTTATCTATTCCAAGTAAATACCCAAATCTTTGAGCTCTTCTTAAGATTCTTCTTAAAACATATCCTCTTCCTTCATTAGAGGGAAAAACTCCATCTGCAATTAAAAAGGTTATAGCTCTTAAATGATCAGCAATAACTCTAAGAGCCATATTTACTTTTTCTTGTTCGGGTGAAAGTTTAAGTCCTGGTTTTAAAATAGTGTAGGTTTTACCACTTAAATCTTCCCCAAATTTTATAAGTGGGAAAAGTAAATCTGTTTCATAATTGCTTGGTACGTTTTGTAAAACTGAGGTTATTCTTTCAAGTCCCATACCTGTATCTATATTTGGATGAGGAAGGGGTTTTAAATTCCCTTTTTCATCTCTTTCATATTGCATAAAAACTAAATTCCAAATTTCTAAATATCTATCACAATCGCATTTTCCTATTCCACAGTTTTCTGAGCAGGCCCACTCTTTTCCCCTATCAAAATAAATTTCTGAACATGGACCACAAGGTCCTACATCTCCCATAGCCCAAAAGTTATCTTTTTCATCTAACAAAAATATTTTATTTTCTGGAACACCTACTTCTTTATTCCATATATCAAAAGCCTCTTTATCATCTTTATAAACTGAAACATATAAGCGCTCTTTTGGAAGTTTAAAAATCTCTGTTACTAATTCCCAAGCCCACAAAATAGCTTCTCTTTTAAAATAATCTCCAAAAGAGAAGTTTCCAAGCATTTCAAAAAAAGTGTGGTGTCTTCCGGTTTTTCCAACATTTTCTAGGTCGTTATGTTTTCCCCCGGCTCTCATACACTTTTGACATGAAGTTGCTCTTTTAAAAGGAGGAACCTCTTTTCCAAGAAAATAATCTTTAAAAGGAACCATACCTGCATTTACAAATAAAAGAGATTTATCATTTATAGGAATTAAGGGTGCAGATTTTACCCTTTTATGATTTTTCTTTTCAAAAAAAGATAAAAAAGTTTCTCTAATTTCTTTACTTTTCATAATTTCCCCCTAAAAATTTAACGAGGCTTAAATTTAAGACAAAATAATTATAAACTTTATTTTTTTGTTTCTTCAAATTTTCTTAAAATTACACCAGCTTTTTCAAAAAGCTCTAAGGACATTTTGTCTGGATAGTACTCTAAATAAACAACTTCTTTTATTTCTGCATTTATTATCATTTTTGCACATATAGAGCAGGGAAAGTGCGTGCAATATAAAGTAGCGCCTTTTGTAGAAACTCCATGTAAAGCAGCTTGGATAATGCAGTTTTGCTCGGCATGTAAACCCCTGCAAAGTTCATGTCTTTCTCCGGAAGGAACTTTAAGTTTTTCTCTTAAACAACCTATATCCAAGCAATGTTCTAAGCCTCTTGGAGCTCCATTATAACCTGTAGCAATTATTCTTTTATCTTTAACTAAAACTGCTCCAACTTGGCGGCGAAGGCAAGTACTTCTTTTTTTTACAACTTTTGCAATTTCCATAAAATATTCATCTAAAGAAAGTCTGTTCATTTTCTCCTCTTTTTAATGCATTTTATAGATGTTAAGTTGTTATATAAATATAATTTATAATTTTCTACTTAAAACAAAATATTTTATAAATTCACAAAGAGGAAAAAAGTTGATAAAAATAATTTTACTTTGTCTTTTATTTGCTTTCGCAAGAGATCCTTTTTTAGATTTTAGAAATCTTAAAAGTCTAAAGTGTAGTATAAAAAAGGAAAAAATTATATATCTTGGACTTGTAGATAAGGAACCAATTTTAAGAGTAAACTCCATTTTAATTTTTCCATTAGAAAATAGTTCTTTTAAGATTTATCAGTTTAATAGCACTTTTATATTCTTTAAGTACAAAAAGAAACTTTATAGAATATCAAGATAGCTTTGCTAAAATAGTTTTTAAATGTTTCTAAACATAGACCGAATATAAGTATGAAAGAACTTATTTGGAGGACCTGTAGCTATGAAAAATAATATATATGAAAAATTGGAGAAGGCGATAGCCACATTTATAGATATTTTAACATCTTTCTTAAGTCGAGAACATACCTTAAAAATTTTGAGTGAAAAATTAAAAGCTCTTTCTTTGTCTTTAAAAAATCTTGTAAATTCTTTTATGAAATTAGGTAATCGTCTTAACAAAATTTTTGAAACTTTAAAGCAATCCTTTAATAAATTCAAATCTTCTCAAGAAGAATTTAGTGTGAACTTGCGTTCTTTAATTAGTGAAATGAATACACTTTCAAGTAAGCTTGATAATGCAAAACTTCATGGTGAGAGAGCTTTTAGAGGTTTAAGTGAAATTCAAAAGATAAATAGAAAATTTTTTGAGGAAATTAAAAATTTTTCTCAAATTTTTGATGAGATTGAAAATGTCGTAAATATTATCACTAAGATTGCAAAACAAATTAATCTACTTGCTTTAAATGCTTCAATTGAGGCAGCAAGAGCTGGAGAAGCAGGTCGCGGTTTTGCTGTGGTAGCTGCGGAAATAAGAAAACTTGCAAATGAAACAGGAAGTGCTGCTGATAAGATCAAAACTTTAATAAAAAGAACTAAATTTATTTTGGATAAGTTAACTGAGGAAGCAAAAAAAGGTGAGGAAACTATTGAAAATAATATTGGAGTAATTTCAGAAACTTTGAATGCTTTTAAGGAAATTAGTGAAGAATTTTTTAAACTTGTAGATTTAGTAAAGCTTCTACATGAAAAAAATAGCGAACTTTTAAACTATCAAACTGAGCTATCTACTAACATTAATGATGCTTTTAAAGTTTTAAATATATTAAATAAACATGTTGATGAGCTTGAGACTATTGAAAAAGAAGTGGAAAACATTCAAGGAAATTTAGAGGAAGTTGTAAATATTATAGTTAACAAATCCGAAGAAGCAAAAAAAGCTATATTAGGACTTGAAATTGGAGAAAGAAAAACTTGTCCTTTTATTAAAGGGTGCCCATTTTTTAATAAATATGCGACAAAATATCCAAATCTTGTAAGCATGGCTAAAATATATTGTGAAAATTTCCCTACTTATTGTAAAAGATATCAACTTAGAAACGCGGGACAAAAGGTGCCTGTTAATCTTTTACCAAATGGTGAATTTTTAAAGGAGGAAGAATAAATTAGTGTAGAATAAATTAGTTTTTAAAAAA
>JAMOTM010000043.1 GCA_027002265.1 Aquificota bacterium
CCTACTTATTGTAAAAGATATCAACTTAGAAACGCGGGACAAAAGGTGCCTGTTAATCTTTTACCAAATGGTGAATTTTTAAAGGAGGAAGAATAAATTAGTGTAGAATAAATTAGTTTTTAAAAAATTAAATTATATGGAGGATTAAAAAAAAGATGAAATACTTTGTTACAACTCCAATTTACTATGTAAATGATGTACCTCATCTAGGACACGCTTATACAACTATAGCAAGTGATATTATGGCCCGTTTTAATAGATTTTTAGAAAAGGATGTATTTTTCTTAACGGGAACCGATGAACATGGCTTAAAAATTCAAAAAGCGTCTCTTGAAAAAGGATTTTCTTCTCCAAAGGAATTTGTGGATAGTTTAGCGATTCGTTTTAAAGAGCTTTGGGATAAATATTATATTTCCTATGATAGATTTATTAGAACTACGGATGAAGATCATATAAATCTTGTTAAAAGTGTATTTTTAAAATGTTATAAAAATGGAGATATTTATAAAGGAACTTATAAGGGATACTATTGTGTTTCTTGTGAAGAATTTAAACCTGAAAGTGAAATAAAGGATAATGATTATAAATGTCCTATCCATAATAAACCTTGTGAATACTTAGAAGAAGAAACTTACTTTTTTGCTTTATCAAAGTATGAAAAAAAACTTTTAAAATGGTATGAGCTTAATCCGAATTTTATCTTGCCTGAGTATAGGAAAAATGAAATTATAAATTTTGTTAAACAAGGTTTAAAAGATTTATCTGTATCCCGTCCCTCAAATAGAGTTAAATGGGGAATAAAAGTTCCTTTTGATGAGAGCCAAACTATTTATGTCTGGTTTGACGCTCTTTTTAACTATATGACAGCTGGTCTAAAAAAAGGCTTTTGGCCTCCAAATCTTCATATGGTAGGTAAAGATATTTTAAGATTTCATACAGTTTATTGGCCCGCTTTTTTAATGAGTCTTTATAAGTATGAAATAGAAAATAAGCTTAAAGAGTTTGGTTTTAGTGAAAAAGAAGCTCAAAATTGGGAGGATATAGAAGATAAAGATAAAAATAAAATTTTAAAAGAAGTTTTGGAAGTTTATCTTCCTCAAAAAGTTTTTGGACATGGTTGGTGGACCGTAGATGGAAAGAAAATGAGTAAAACCTTAGGAAATGTTATAGATCCAAAAGAGCTTTTAGAAAAATTTGGACCAAGTCCTATTAGATACTTTTTATTTGCTCATGTACCTTTTGGGCAAGATGGGGATTTTTCGTATAAAGCGTTTGTGGAAAGATATAATGCAGATCTTGCAAATGATCTTGGAAACCTATTTAATCGCTCTATAAATATGGCTTTTAAATATTTTGAAGGTAAAGTTCCTATTTTGAAGGAAGAAAAGGAATATTTAAAAGAAATTTATAATAAAGCAAACTCTCTTTCTTTAAAGGATATTGAAAATCTTTATAAGAAAGTATACGATGAAAAAGTTTTTGAAGATAAAGATTTAGATATTCTTATTATTGCTCTTTTAAGAAAAACTATTAATGATATTATTGATGAATTAAATAAAGTAAATATAACAAAGGTTTTTGAAATAATTTGGAAATATATTCGTTTTATTAATTACTATATAGATAAAAAAGCACCTTGGAAATTAAATAAAGAAGGAAAAACAAAAGAGTTAAAAATAGTAATGTATAATATTTTAAGTGCTTTATTTGCAATAGCTTCTTTAGTTTTCCCCATTATGCCAGATAAAGCAAGAAATATGTTTAAAATGCTTGGTTATGAAATAACTAACTTAAAGTATCACCCTGAATTTGCTAAAAAAGAAAAACTTTTAGATTACTTCTTTTTGGAAGAAGGAAGAACTTTAAATAAAGGCGAAATTCTCTTTCCGCGTTTAAATTTAGAGGAAGTTAAATGATAGCTTTAGGTATAGAAACATCTTGTGATGATACGGGAATAGGAATTTATAATTTTAAAAATCATAAAGTTTTAGCTCATCTTGTATCTTCTCAAAATGAAATCCATAAAAAATTTTTGGGAGTTGTACCCGAATATGCGGCCCGAGCACATTTAGAGGTTATAGATATTCTTTTTAAAAAAGCTTTGGAAAAAGCTAACTTAAAACCTCAAAATTTGGATTTAATTTGTGTAACTCATAGACCTGGTCTTATAGGGTCTTTGTTTGTTGGACTTTCATTTGCAAAGGCTTTAAGTTTAGCTTTGGAAAAACCCCTTAGAGCCGTAGACCATTTAGAAGCCCATATATTTTCTCCCTTTATTGGTTTTAAACAAGAGGATATTCCTTTCCCTTTTCTAAGTTTAGTTGTTTCAGGTGGACATACTCATTTTTATTTGGTGGAGGATGTAGGAAAATATACTTTAGTTGCAAAAACTTTAGACGACGCTCTTGGGGAGGCTTTTGATAAGGTTGGCACTCATATTTTAGGTCTTGGTTTTCCAGGAGGTCCTCATATAGATAAAATTTTTAAAAAATATAAAGGTGAGTATATAAAATTTACTTATCCTCATATAAAAAAATCTCCTTTGAATTTGAGCTTTAGTGGGTTTAAAACTCAGGCTATAAATTTCTTTAAAAAAGGAATAGATAAAGAAAAACTTGCGGCTTCTTTTCAAAAGTATGCTATAGATTACTTAATATCTAAAATAAAAAAAGTACTGGAAATTTATAAAATAAAAAATATAGCTGTTGCAGGCGGAGTTTCGGCAAATTCTTATTTTAGAGAAAAACTACTAGAATTAGAAAAAAAAGGAATACAAGTGTTTTTACCAGATTTAAAATATACCTCTGATAATGGAGTTATGGTAGCATATATTGGTGGATTTTTGTATAAGAAATTTGGGGAAAGTGAGATAGATATTGAAGCTTATTCCTACTCTCCGTTGCAGGTGTTTAAGTAATATTTATTTTTATTTTAGTTTAAAAAGTTATTCAATCATTTTAAATTCAAAATTATTTTAAATTCAAATAATAAAAAGGGGGCAAAAAGCCCCCAAAATATCTTAACTTAAAATTTCATCTATTGTAATTACAGTTCCTACTTTTCCCGCAATATCTGGTCCTGGTTTTAAAGTTTTCTTTCCAGGTCTCCAGTTTGCTGGGCAAACTTCACCTGGGTGAGTATATACATATGCCCAAGCTGCAAGTTGTCTGATAAGTTCATTTACATTTCTTCCTACTGGTGGTTCTAAAATTTCTTCAGCTACTACAATTCCATCTGGATTGATAATAAATCTTCCTCTTCTTGCAATTCCCTCTTCTTCAATATATACACCATATTCTCTAGATACTTTTCCAGTTGGATCAGCTGCAAGTGGGAATTTTAAGTCTTTTAAAAGAGGTTCAACTTCACAGAAAATTTGGTGGCTGAAGTGAGTATCTGTAGAAATTGCAAGTACATCAGCTTTAATATCTTCATTTCCAATTAATTTTCCAATATTTCTAATTTCATCCAATTTTGCGTTAATAGCTGCAATTTCAGTTGGACATACAAAAGTGAAGTCTGCTGGGTAGAAGCAAAGTACTAAAAATTTTCCTTTATAGTCTTCTAATTTAACATCAATATAGTCCTTTTTAACTGGATCATAAGCTTTTAAGCTAAACTCTGGTGCTTTTTTTCCTACTAATGCCATGTTCAATCCTCCTTGTTTAAATTTTCTTTTAATTATCTATGTGTAATTATAAGAATTAAACTGAAAATGTCAAGTATTTGATAATAACTTTTATCTTAAATAATTTCTCAAAATTTGTTCCAACTTTAGATATTTCAATATGTATTATATTTTTGAAATATTTTTATATGTTTGAATTTAAATATTTTAATTGTACTTTATATCTAATTATAAAATTATTCTTGAAATTTATAATATCTTTTCCTAACTTTTAAAAATAAAGTACAAAAAAATATATTTAAAACTTTGTGATATAATCCAAACTGAGATATATATAAGGCCCCGCTTTACGTAGAGGGCTTTATAAAAAATTATTTTGGGAGGGGCCCATGAAAAAATTTATTTCTTTAAGTTTAGCTTTTTTATTTTCCACATCTTATGCATTTTCTTTAACTATTGAAGATCTAAAAAATTCAAAAATAGAAAAACCTTCTAAAGAAGATTATAAATACGTTTTAGCTTTTGAAAAAATTGCCGAATATGTTGCAAAAAAGGTATCTCCAGCTGTAGTTAATATTTCAACAACTAAAAAGGTAAAGGTGAATGTAGATATTAATCTAAAAGATTTTGATTTACCATTTGATCTTCCATTTGATATACCTTTTAAATTCAAACATCCAGATATTATGACAAAAGCTCTCGGAAGTGGATTTATTTTTATGGTAAAAGATGGATGGGCATATATTGCTACAAATTATCATGTAATTGAAAAAGCAGATAAGATAAAAGTAACTTTAAAAGATGGTTCTACCTATATTGCAAAAATTGTGGGGGGAGATAAAAGAACAGATGTAGCCGTAATTAAGATAAAGGTTGGAAATAAGAAAGTTCCAGTTGTTGAATTTGGAGATTCTTCAAAAATAAAAGTAGGAGATTTAGTTTTTGCTATTGGAAATCCATTTGGACTTAAGTGGACTGTGACTCATGGGATTATTTCTGCAACTGGAAGACATTCTTTAGGTTTAAATCCAATTGAGGACTTTATTCAAACTGATGCAGCTATAAATCCTGGTAATTCAGGAGGGCCTCTTTGCGATATTTATGGTAAAGTGATAGGAATAAATACGGCTATTATTAAGAACGCTCAGGGACTTGGTTTTGCAATCCCAATAAATATTGCTAAGAAAGTTATTCACGATTTAATTGCTTATGGAAAAGTTATCCGAGGTTATCTTGGAGTTTATATTGCCGATGTTTCTCCCGAACTTGCAAGCAAACTAGGAATAAATCATGGAGTGTTAGTTGAAAGAGTAATTCCAAATTCTCCTGCATATAAAGCTGGTATAAAACCCGGGGATATTATTGTTAAATATAATGGAGAAGATATAAAAGACACTGCAGATCTACAACTTAAAGTAATGAATACTAAGCCAAATTCCTGGGTAAATATAGAAGTTATCAGAAATGGTCAAAAAATTACTATCCCGGTAAAAATAGGATCTTTTAATGATTTTGTTTCTTTTAAAGAAATATATAAAGAACTTGGCTTTTCCGTTCAAAAATTAACTCCCGAACTTGCTAGAAAACTTGGTATAGATGAAAATATTAGTGGTCTTCTTGTAACTAATGTAAAACCGTTTAGTCCAGCTGATGAAGCTGGTTTAAAAAGAGGAGATATTATTTTGGAAGCTGGTTTTAACTTAGAAACTTTAAAACCTGTTAAATCCCCAGAAGAACTCGCTAAGATCTTAGAAAAGTATAAAGAAGAAGGAGTTCTTTTAAAGATTTATAGGGAAGGTGGAATTCTTTATTTAACTTTACAATAAGTTAATAATTTGAGCGGCCTTTAAAAGGGAGGCCGCTCAAGTTAATTTTTTATTTATTTTCAAAATAATAATTCCAAAGTTCTGGATAAAGAGGATGTTTAGAACAAATTTCCTTAACTTCTTCTTTCACTTTATTAATTTCTTTTTCATTATTAATATTTTTTAAAACCCTATCTATAAGTCTAACTATAAGTCTGGCTTCATCTTCTTTTAAACCTCTTGCAGTTATAGCCGGAGAACCTACTCTAATTCCTGATGTTACAAATGGGCTTCTAGTTTCAAAGGGGATTGTATTTTTATTTACTGTAATATTAGCTTTTCCTAAAGCTTCTTCAGCTTCTTTTCCAGTGATACCTTTATCTGTTAAATCAACAAGCATAAGATGATTATCTGTTCCTCCGGAAACTAATCTATATCCAAGTTTTAAAAATTCTTCAGCCATGGCCTTTGCATTTTTTATAACTTGTTCTTGATACTTTTTAAATTCATCTGTTAAAGCTCTTTTAAAACATACAGCTTTTGCTGCAATAACATGCATTAAAGGACCACCTTGAAGCCCAGGAAATACAGCTTTATCTATATCTTTAGCATACTCTTTTTTACACATTACAACTCCACCACGAGGCCCCCTTAGAGTTTTATGGGTAGTTGTTGTTACAAAATCACAAGCTGGGAAAGGGGAAGGATGAAGTTTGGCAGCTACAAGTCCCGCAATGTGAGCAATATCTGCTAAAAGTAAAGCTCCAACTTCATCTGCTATTTCTCTAAATTTTTCAAAATCAACTATTCTTGGATATGCGGAGTACCCACAAATAATAAGTTTTGGTTTATGTTCTTTTGCAAGTTTATATACTTGATCAAAATCTATTCTTTCATCTTCTTTTCTAACCCCGTAATAAACCGGATTAAACCATTTTCCAGAGATGTTTACTTTAGCTCCGTGAGATAAATGTCCTCCGTGAGAAAGTTCCATACACATAATAGTATCTCCAGGTTTTAAACAAGCTAGAAATACAGCTTGATTTGCTTGAGAACCTGAATGAGGTTGAACGTTTACGTGTTCTGCTCCAAAAACTTCTTTACATCTTTCTATAGCAAGTTTTTCTACAATATCTACACATTCACATCCACCATAATATCTCTTTCCAGGGTAACCTTCAGCATATTTATTTGTAAGAACGCTTCCTTGAGCTTCCATAATATCCAAATGTGTAAAATTTTCTGAAGCAATAAGCTCTAAATGTTCTTCTTGTCTTTTTAGCTCACAAGCTATAGCATCAAAAACTTCTTTATCTACTTCCTTTAGTTTTCCTAAAAACATTTATAGCCCTCCTTATTTCAATTTGAAAGGAAAATATATCACTTTAATCTTTGTGGGTCAATTACTTCAAAACTTTAAGGGGATCAAGGGAGTAATACCTTTTCCCTTTTTTCTTTAAAATATAGAAAAATACTCCCGTAGTGTTAAATAAAGGAGAGCTGCCTGTATAACCTATGGTTTCTCCTTTTTCTACAATATCTCCTTTTCTAACAGTAATATTTGAAAGCATTGCGTATACACTTACAAAACCTTTTGGATGCTCTAAAATAACGATGTTTCCAAGTCCTTTTGCAAATTTATCATTTGGTCCCGCAAAAAGAACTTTTCCTACTTCAACAGCTTTTATAGGAGTATTTATAGGGGCACAAAATATAATAGAATTATTAAAGCCCTTTTTCTTTGGAGAAGTGTCTATACATCCATCTACTGGCCAAATGAAATTTAGAGGTCGGTTTATAACTAGATTTCCAAGTTTGTTTACCTTGTAGGTAGGAATTTTTAAAATTTGACCAACTTTTAGGTAATTACTTTTTAAATTATTTATTTTTTTTATAAGTTTTATAGAAACATTAAATCTTTTTGCTATGCTCCAAAGACTATCTCCCTTTTTTACTTTATATAATATAATAAATTTCCTTTTAGAGGTTTTTACTTCCTTTTTTATAATTTCAGGTTTTTTTATAATAATTTTGCAAACTTTCTTTTTTATAACTAGTTTTTGACCAGGTTTTAATATATTGGTTTTTAAATTATTATCTTTTTTTATCTTTTTTATAGAAATTCCATACCTTCTTGCTATGCTCCATAAAGATTCTCCTTTTTTTACAATATGGATAATTTCTTTTTCTTTGCAAATTATCTCTTTTTTATACGTGGGTTTTAATTTCCCTTTCTCACTTAGTTTAACAATTAAATTTAAATCTATCCTATTATCTTTTTTATAAGGATTAAAAGATTCCCAACAAATCTTTTTATATATATACAGTTTTTGACCAGGTTTTAAATGATAACTTTTTAATTTATTCCATCTTTTTATAGCTTTTGCCGAAGTCTTAAACTCTTTAGCTATTTTCCAGATAGTATCACCTTTTTTAACATAATAAATATATTCTTTATAGGCACAAACTTTTTTTGCAAAACAAAAAGAGAAAAATGCGAAATATAATATTAAATATTTAAAGATATTTTTTAATTTCAAAGGTTTATACCTCTAATTAAAATAAACTTGAGGAAAGAAAAAAAGTTTTCTCTATTTCAGAAAATAGCTTTTTCATCTCAAGTTCGTCTAAGACAATACTTTTAATTTTTTCATAATTTGGTTGTAATTTTTTTAAGTTTACATCTATATCTGTTTTTAATTTTATTAAATCTCTATATTTGAAAACTTCATTTTTATGTTCAAGTAAATTTCCTCTAAGATTTAACGGAATTTTCTCTATATTTTTGTATATACCCTCTAGGTTTGTATAAGCTTTTATTAAATTTTTAGCAGTTTTTGGCCCTATTCCCGGAACGCCTGGAATATTATCTACTTGATCTCCGCATAAGGCAAGATAATCTGGGAACGATACGGGTTGAAAATCATACTCTTTTATAAATCTTCCTTTATCCCAAATCTCTAAATTTTCTATTTTTTGTTTAATTCTATAAATGGAGGTTCTATCTGAAATAATTTGAAATAGGTCTTTGTCAAAGGTTATAATTCCTATATCTGTTTTTTCCTTTTCTAATTTTTTTGCTAAACTTCCAAGAATATCATCTGCCTCATAAAATCCGCTATCTAAAACTAAAAAACCTAAATTAGTCAAAATATTTTTCAAAACTGGGATTTGAACTTTAAAATCATTTTGATAAATTTTTGATCTTTTAGCTTTATATGCAGAAAAAGTGTTTTTTCTGTATTTTTGAGAGGAAGGAAGTGGAGTGTCAAAAACAAAAATAAAATCTTTAGGTTTATAATCTTTATAATACTTTATTAAACTTCTTAAAAATGCAAAAATTGCAAATGTTGGAAATCCTTTTGAATTTTTTAAATTTGCTTTTTTTAAAGCATAATAAGATCGATAATAAAGGCCGGTTGCATCTACTAAAAAAATCATCTTTTCCTCAAATTAAATATCTAGATCTTTATCAAAATACTCCACTCTTCTTTGATGTCTTCCTCCTTCAAATTCCTCATTTAAAAAATCTTTAACAATAGCTTTAGCAAGCTCAGGGCCTAAAACTCTTCCTCCTAAACATAAAACATTTGCATTATTATGTCTTCTACTCATTTTTGCAGTATATTCTGTACTACATAAAGTAGCTCTAATGCCCTTAAATCTATTTGCTTGAATGGACATTCCTATTCCTGTTCCGCAAAGTAAAATTCCGCATACTTTTTTTCCTTCTTTTTCTCTTTTTAAAAGTTCTTTACAAAGTTTTCTGGCATAGACTGGATAATCACATGACTCCTTTGTATAAGTTCCTAAATCTTCAACTTTTATATTTTTCTCCTTTAAAAAGTCTTTTATAACTTGCTTTAAGTCAAAGCCGGCATGATCTGAAGCTATTAAAACTTCTTCAAAAACCATATTTATATCCCTCTTGATTTTTAGTTAAAGTATTTTAGCAAAATCAAATTTAGGTTTTATTATTATATTATGTAGTTATTTTAAAAGGCCTCGAACAATTATTTCCACAGCTTCGTCTTCATCATAACCTTTTAGCATTAAAGTTTGAATTTGTTTTTTATCCAAGGAGCCTATCGCAGCTTCATGAGTAACTTTTGCAGTAGGATTGTTTACGACTACTACTGGAGTAGCCTTTAAAACAACATCTTTACATCTAATGATTTCAGAGCAATCTATATGACCTCTTGCATAATCTCCTATTCCGTAGGTTTCTCCATAAAATTCTGCTCGCATTTTACCTAAAGCAACTATTCTACTTTTTGAAATAGCTTTAGAGTGTTTTCCCTTTAAATAAATTATATCTTTTACAAATATATCGTCTCCATCTCTTCCAGCCATTTTTGTTTCTATATCAATAGAAGCATAATTTAAAACATCCACTTCATAGGTAACGTTAACTTTTCCAGCATTATTTTTATCTATCTTAAATAGACTTTTATATGTTCCGTAATCTTCAACTACTCCTTTACTTTGAGTATCTATTAAAATATCAAGATCTTTATCATGATAATGAATCTCTTCTATATCTAAATATGCGTTTTGTTTTACTTTAAAATTTGTTTTGGTTATATGCTTTATATTTTTTCCCTTAAATGCACAGTGAGATATAAACTTAACTTTTGAATTTTTTCCAACTAATATATCTACAAAAATTTCTTGACTACCTGCTCCAATTTTAGATAAACATAAATGAATAGGTTTTTTTGGTTTTATGTTTTCTAAAACTGTAATATTTATAAATAATCCTTGGAGTTTTTCGTGTTTTTCTATTAAAATCCCAGGATAAGGAATTTCCTTTATTACTTTATTTCCTTCCACTATTAAAGAAGGAGAATTTAAAATATCTTTTGGTAAACCTAAGGAAAATAAATTATTAAATATGTTACTCACGATTATTTACCTCTTTTATTTTATCTTCAAGCTCACAAACTTTACATTTTTCAAAAAAATCTTTTATTTCTTTTGGAGAACCCGTTTTTATAATTTCTCCGTTACAAAGTAAGGCCGCTTTTGTCGCAAAATCTAAAAGTTTCTCATTATGAGTAATCATAAGTATTGTTGCATCTTTATCTTTTAAAATATGTAAAATTTTTCCAATATCTTCAATAGATGTGAAATCTATTCCAGAATCTATTTCGTCTAAAATAACAAATTTAGGACCAAAAAATAGAATACTGGCAAGTTCGATTCTTTTTCTTTCTCCTCCAGATAGAGTATTATCTACAAATCTATTTAAATACTTTTTTGGATTTAAGCCAACAAGCTTTAAAACTTCTTCTTTGTCGGAGAACCAATTATTTATTGCATATTTTTTTGAAAGATCTAAGTATTCGCTTACAGTAATACCCTCAAATTCTGCAACACTTTGAGGAGCCATAGTCATTCCGAGTCTAGCTCTTTCAAAAATTTCTAAATTATTAATAAGTTTATTTTCAAATATTATTTCACCATCTACATTATCTTTTATTAATCCCATAATAATGCTTGATAACGTACTTTTTCCAGCACCATTTGGTCCTATAATGGCAAATATCTCATTTTTTGGTATTTCCAAATTTATATTCTTTAATATTTTTTTGTCCTTTCCATAAGATAAATTTTTTATTTTAAGCAAAGAGCACCTCTTATTTTTGAAGATTTAGCGAAATTATATTTAATTATATACAATCTAGAATATATCATACCTTCATAATATTTCAATAGGTTATTTAATATTCAAAATTTATCAATCTTGAAAATCCAAAGGAAAATCTTAAATTAAATCTTAAAAAATATTTTATATTTTTTAAAATGGAGGTATAAAATGAAAGAAATAAAAAGTAGTAATGTTTTAAAGGTGTTAGATAAACAAGTAAAAGAGGACTTTAAAAATTATTTTCAAGATAGAGATTATGGTGTTATTGCTGTAACTAAAGAAGATGCTATAAGGGGTTTTTGTGTAAAAATAAAAAATGCATTAGAGGAAGCTAAAAAAAGACATAATTTATCTCCGGCAGCAACTGTAATACTTGGAAGAGCTATGGCAGGAGCTTTACTTTTAACTTCGCTTTTAAAACATGCAACTAATCAACGTCTTTTATTAAAAATAGATTGTAATGGTCCAGCTAAAGGTGTAGTGGTAGAAGCAGATGCAAAAGGAAATGTAAGAGGTTATATTTTAAATCCAAATCTTCCTACAGTTATAAAAGAAGAAAATGGTCAAAAAAAGTTTGATATAAAATCTCTTATAGGTCAGGGGTATTTAACGGTTATAAAAGATTATGGTCTTAAAAATCCTTATGAAAGTACAGTACCGTTAGTATCTGGAGAAATAGCTCAAGATATAGCTTATTACCTTGCAAAATCTGAGCAGATTCCTTCTGCGGTTTCCTTAGGAGTAAAAGTAGATGAAAATGGTAATGTTATTTCTGCAGGAGGTCTTTTAATACAAGTTCTTCCTGGAGCAAAGGAAGAAACTATTAATAAAATAGAAGAAAATGTAAAGAAATTACCTCCTATTTCTAAACTCTTTGAAGAAGGAAAACGCCCAGAAGACATTTTAGAAATGGCTTTTGATGGATATACAACAGCTATTTTAGCTTTAAAAGAAATAAGCTTTAATTGTAAGTGTAATAAAGATATAGCAAAATCCATTTTATTATCTCTTCCAAAAGAAGATTTAGAGCATCTTATTAAAGAGGGTGAAGCCAAGGTAAGATGTCATTTTTGCGGTAAGGAATATATATTTTCAAAAGAGGAGCTAGAAAAAATTCTTAAAGAAAAGAAGGAAAAATGTACATGCTCTAAAGAAGGAGCTCGTAAAATTTTAAAGGAATTTCCAAAGGAAGAAATTGAAAAAGGCATAGAAAAAGGTTTTCTCGAAGTTATGTGTCCAAAATGTGGAAAAGTTTACAAGTTTGAAAAAGAAGAACTTAAGAAAGTTCTAAAAGAGATGAATAATTAGTTTGGGGCATTTCGCCCCAAATTTCTTTTATTTTTTAACTAATAATTTACTTTCCAAAGTTTATTTTTTTTCTTTTCTTGATTATAATCCTACCAGTTTTAAACTAAATTACTAGGAGGTTTCCTATGAAATTTCTCAGACTTCTTTTTGTTTTATCTTTATGTAGTATTTATGCTTGCTTTTCTTCTAAATCTGAAAAAAATGAAACACTTTCTAAAAATCAAAATCCTACTCAGAAATCTTCAAAAATTGTATTAAATGGGGCTGGAGCAACTTTTCCATATCCAGTTTATACAACTTGGGCAAAAAAATATTATAAAGAAACTGGAGTAAAAGTCAACTATCAAGGTATAGGTTCTGGTGGCGGTCAAAAAATGATAAAAAATCGTCTTGTAGATTTTGCAGGTTCAGACCAAATGCTAGAACCTGTAACTTTAAGAAAGTGGCACGTTCTCCAATATCCGGGTGTAGTTGGAGCCATAGTAGTTGTTTATAACTTGGATAAAGTAAAAGATGGAGAGTTAAAACTTCCAAATGATGTAGTGGCAGATATATTTTTAGGAAAAATAAAATATTGGGATGATGAAAAAATAAAAAAAGCTAATCCTAACTTAAATTTACCTCATCAAAAAATTACAGTTATTCACAGAGCTGAAGGTTCGGGAACAACTTGGAATTTTTCTTATTGGCTTTCTCAAATAAGTCCAGAGTGGAGAAATAAGATAGGTTATGGTAAAGTAGTAGAGTGGCCAACTGGCATAGGTGCAAAAGGAAATTTTGGAGTGGCAGCATATATAAAACAAATTCCTGGGTCTATAGGATATGTAGAATATGCTTATAAATTAAAAAATAATTTGAAAGCTGCGCAACTTCAAAGTAAGGAAGGAAAGTTTGTAAAACCAAATATGAGATCCTTTACAGAAGCTGCGAAAAATGCAAAATGGTCTCCAGAAAATGACTTTTATTTACCCTCTAATTTAATTTTATCCCCAGGAAAAAATTCTTGGCCTTTAACTGTAGCAACCATGATTTTAATTCCCGAGGAAAAAATAGAAAAGGATAAAGAAGTAAATAAATTTTTCTACTGGGCTTTTAAAAATGGTAAAAAAGATGCAAAAGATCTTGGTTATGTTCCTTTAGATGAAAATACAGTTAATAAAATAAAGATTTATTGGAAAAATCATAAAGTTAATCCTTAAATTTTAGTCTATAAGGGGAGGATTCTTTATCCTCCCCTTATAATTTCTCGAAAATCAAAATTCTATCCACCTTCATCTTTAACTATAGTAACTTGAGTTATAAATAAGTTGAAATCTAAAGGTATTATAAAACTAGTTTGTGTTTCATACAACTTGAAAAAAGCTATGAAAGTTATAAATTCATTATCCTCGGACAAACTTTATAAAATCTTTCAAGAAAGATTACCTTTAGAGACGAAAAAATTATTTAAAGCAGATTTTAGAAAAACTTTACACCTTAAAGTAATTAATGTAGTTTAACAATTGTGTTAAAATTATCTTCCAAAAATTTTAAAATATGGAGGAATTAGCATGTTTGCAGTTATAAAAACTGGCGGAAAACAATATAAGGTTAAAGAAGGAGATATATTAAGAGTAGAAAAATTAAATGCAAATGAAGGAGATACTGTAGAACTTGAAACTTTAATGATTAGTGATGAAAATGGGAACATTCAAGTAGGAAATTTAGGAAAGAAAGTTATTGCAAAAGTTTTAAAACATGGAAAAGGGGAAAAAATTATTGTATTTAAATATATGCCAAAAAAACACTGGCAAAGAAAAAAAGGACATCGCCAGTGGTTTACAGAAATAAAAATTGAAAAAATTGAAAGTTAATCTGGAGGTAACTCGCCATGGCACATAAAAAAGGACAAGGTTCTTCTAGAAACGGTAGAGATTCTATTTCTAAAAGACTTGGAGTAAAAAGACATGATGGTCAAATAGTAAGAGCTGGAAATATTTTAGTTCGTCAAAGAGGAACAAGAATCTATCCTGGAAACAATGTTGGTATGGGTAATGATTACACTCTTTTTGCATTAGTTGACGGAATTGTTAAATTTGAAACTAAAAGAGGAAAAAAAGTAGTAAGCGTATATCCAATTTCCAATCAAGTTGGAAATGCATAAGAAAGCTTTTATTATCTCTTTTGAAGGTATTGAGGGAAGCGGGAAAAGTACTCTCGCTTCCCAATTATATTCTTTTTTAAAGAAAAATATAAATTCTTTAGATATTCCTTATAAAAACGTTTTTATTTTTAGAGAACCGGGAAGCTCTCCTCTAGGAGAAGTTCTTCGAGAAATAATTCTTTATAAATTAGATCCAAAAAAAAATACAAAAACTTTATCTCTTCTTTTTGAAGCTTCCCGAAGTTATCTTTTTGAAGAATACAAAGATATATTTTTGGAAAAAAATATTATTATTTTTGATAGATTTATAGATTCTACTATAGCTTACCAGGGCTATGGGATGGGTTTAGATATAAATTTTCTAGAATTTTTAAATTTATTTGTCACAGAAAATATAAAACCAGATTTAACTTTTCTTTTGGATGTGGATGTAAACATAGCTTTTCAAAGAATTCAAAAAAAGAAAAAAGATAATATTGAAAAACTTTCAAAGAAATTTTTTGAAAAAGTAAGACAAGGTTTTTTAGAAATTTCTCAAAGGGATAAAAATAGATTTGTGGTTTTAAATAGTTCTAAAAACAATCTAAAAGATCTTTTTGAGAAGATTAAATCTATTACTTTGGAAAGGTTAAAAAATTTTTAGAGATGCTATTTTATTTTTTAATAATAAATTTTAAAATAATAAATAATAAATTAGAAAAGGGGGGATAAAATCCCCCCATCAATTAAACATCTATTTCTTCCCAAGCTCTTTCTTCAGCTTTCATTAAGTCCGCAGCTTGTAAAAGTAAAAGACCAGATTCAAATAAAGAGTTTTGTCCTAAGAATTTTGCTTGTTTCATAATAGTGAGTTCTTTTTCAAATTCTTCATCTGTAAGTCCAGCCTTCTTCTTAATTTCTTTCCAGTTTTCCGGCTCAATTCTTACTCTTTGCTCTTTTACATATAAAGAACCAACTTCTTTAATTGCGCGGATTATTCTAATAACGAATGGATTTACTGGGTTTGCAATTCCTTCTGGCGTACCTGCGGTAGCTCTTTTGATAAGTTTTCCGGGTTCAGTTAAAGTTACTACTCCACAGGTTTCTAAGTTTACAATACCTTTTGCATCTAATTTTTCCAAAGCAAGGTAAACATCTTCTCTTTCTTTGTCACTAAAGTATGGTTTAATAATATCTTCCTCGATAAATGCTCCTCTTAAATAAGGAATACATTTTAAAACTCTAAGTTCAAAAGCGGTTAAGTGAGGAACTCTATTGATATGAGTTGCCATTCTTGCATAAAATCTTCCGGATGCAGTTGGAGCTCCTTGTCCGGTGGTAATAGCTTCTTCTCCTCTCATAAACCAAGAGTAATCTGGCGCTCTAAATTCAAGACGAGTTACTGTAACAGATTTTACAGCTGGGGCAGGAATCGGTCTTTCTTTAACTTGTTTTTGATCTTGAAGAACTTTTTTACCCCAGTCTGTGAAGTCATAATAAAGTTTTCCTTTTTCGTTTATATCTGTTTTAATAGCTTCTTGTGCTTCTAAAGAGTAAAGAGCAGTAGAAATATCATAATGCTTATTAAACCACTCCTCTACTTTCTTTGCTTCTTGCAATTCTTTTAAAATCTGTTGCTTTTTCTCTGGAAGCTCTTTTAATCTTCTTCCATATTTTTCTAAAAGCTTTTGAGCTTCTCTTAATTTTCTTTCAAATACAGTTTTCCAAATTTCTTCTTTAGTAGGATAAATTTCTGGATTTTCTTTATGAGTTTCCCAAATTTTTTCAATAGCTTTTAAAATTTCAATTTCAACTTCATCAAAATCTACCGTCCAAGGATCGGTTTTAACTTGTTTTGTATAAATTTTCCAAGCAAGATATAGATGTTTTCCTCCGGGTAGAAGATTTCCTTCTTCATCAATATAAGCCTGAGCTACAAGTTTTTCAAACATTTTGCTATCTATAGCATCTTTCCCTTCTTCAACTACTTTAGCTAAGTTTTCTAATATTTCTGCAGATACATTTATAGGTAAAGCTGGAGCGGATTTTAATAAGCCTGCTCTCACTTGTTGTCCAAGTCCTGTTAAAGCATAAACATCAGATTTTGGAGCGGAGAAAGCTATAAGTCTTTGAGCTTCAAGTTCATAAAGTTCATGTTTTCCAACATCTGCGGTTAATTTTAAAATAGATTTAAGACCTGGTCCTGGAGGCATTTCTTTAATATAATCTGTAAGTCTTTTATCTACAGTAATATGAGGTTTTGCTTCTTGATAAGCTTGCCAAATGGTATCTGCAAGCGGAGTAAGTTGTCCGTTTTTAGCAAATCCTCTTTCTTCTAAAGCTTCAGCTACATCTTGAGGACATCTACCTTGACATTTTCTTGCAACTTCAATCATTGCAATTACTTCGGTTCCCACCCAGCGATATCCTTCTTCCCAATCTTCTATATTGATAACACCTTGTTTTTCTGCTGCCTCAATTGTTTCTGCTACAAGCATTCCACTATAAGTAAGATGATATTTGTCGTTATCTTCCAGTCTTAAAAGACCTATTAGATTAAGTTGATTTAAATACTCTAAAATTTCAGGTTCTTTTTCAGCTGCAGAAAAAAATTCATCTCCTCTTAATTTACCTTCATATATTTCCTTTAAAAGTTTTACATGCTCTTTTGTTAGTATCATTCATTATCCTCCTAAAAATTATTAATTGATGGGAAATTATAGCAAAGAAGGGAAAAATATATAGTTAGGAGGAAAGTTCTTTGATTTTTTCTTCAAGATATTCAAGAGCTTCTTTGCAGCTGATTGGAAGATATACATTAGAGGATCGAATATATACAGTTTTTTCGTTTTCTTTGCAAAGTTCCTTTAAAAGTTTTATTTCTTCTTCGTATAAACGTTTTAAAAGCTCTTTATTGATTTCTCTTTTTTTCTCATCTTTTAAACGAAACATTTCTTTTATCTCATTTATCCACTTTTCAACTATACTCATTTTCTGCCCCCTAAAATAATAATAGGGGGCACCTTTAAAGGTGCCCCTTTTGTTTTATTTATTTTCTTCCTTTTTTTCTTCTTTTTCTAAAGTTTGAGCTTTTTCTAGTAAAGCTTCAAGAGCCATATATGTTTCTGCAATGCTTCTTTCAATTAAAAGAGCAGCTGCTTCTAATGCAGAAATTCTTTTGTCAATGTGTTTTAAAGCTTCTTCGTAAGAAAGCTCAACAGAAAGATTTGGTCCAATAGTCATAATAATTGTATTTGGATCTTCAATTTTAGCTTTAATAGCAGCATCTATTCCAACAGGTACCAAAATTGTTTTTCCTTCTCCAAGTTCTTTTAATTTAGCTAAAGTTACTTTGAGAAGTTTTAAATTAGAAATTTGTTGGCGAATAAGCTCAAGTTCTGCTCTTGCAGCTTCAATGCTTGCAACAAGAGCTCTCAATTGAGCTTGTAACTGAGCTAAAGTAACTACCTCTTCTTTAACTTCTTGGTTTTGTACTTTATTTTCAGCCATTTTTATAACCTCCTTTTAGTTCTTATTTATCATTTTCTTTATCTATTAATAAATATAGGCTTTTTTAAATAATTTTCAAGATATTATTAAAAAATATAAAATAAATTTTTAAATTTCTAAAAGATCAGGATAGTCAGTAAATAAAATAATTTAAATTAGAAAAAAGGGAAAAAGGTAATTAAAAGAAATATAAAAATACCTCATTAAAATAGCTTTTTAATCATTTCCTCAAATTTATGAAGTGTAAAGTTTTTTTGGGAAAAAATATTTTCCCAATTTACCTGATAGTATTTTGAAGGGGGCAGGGGATACTTTTTTTCTCCTGGAGTCATGTTGTATTTTAAAAAAATTTTTTGAACTTTCTCAGATAGTATAAATTTAAGAAACTTTAAAGATAATTTTGGATCATTTGTTGATTTAAAAATAAAAATAGGACTTGGTATATATATATTTTCTTTTGGATAAATGAAAGATATATTATAGTTTTTCGCAAAATAATCTATAAGAATTCCAATATCCACTTTATTTTTCTTTAAAGCTTTAGCTAATTCTAAGTTATTTTTAAAAATGTAAACATGATTATTTTTAAGCATTTTTCTTAATGAGCTTTCACCTATAAAATTTAAAGCATAATAAAAAAGTCCTAAAGCAAATCCGGAATAGTGTGGATCTACGATTCCCATTTTTAAATTTTTATATTTTAAAAATTCAGAATACGAAGAAATTTTTGCTTTTTTGAAATTTTTTGAGTAAGCTATAACTGGGATCAAAATTCTGGCGGAAACAAAATAATTATCTTTATCTACATAATAATATTTTTTAGGATCATCTACTTTAAACCTTAAAAGTAAATTTAATTTTTTTAATGAGATAACATTTATAGGGTCTGCAAGTAATCCTACGTCAAGCTTTATGTTTCCATTTAAAATATTTTTTACTATTTGCTTTCTTAAATAGGAAGAAGAGGATCTTTTTATTACAACTTCAAGGTCTGGATTTTCTTTTTCGAATTCTTTACAAATCTCTTTGGCAACATTTAGGGGTAAAGATGTATAAAAATATAAAGTCTTTTTTTCGAAAATTAAAAAGTTATTCTTCAATATAAGATTAAGAGCTATAAAAAAACTTATTAAAATTAATAAAAAGATACTTATTATTTTTCTTGAGCTAACCATGTTTAAATGCCGAGGACATCAAACATGTTGTATAAACCTTGTTTTTTTTCTTTTAAAAATTTTGCAGCATATAAAGCACCTTTTGCAAAAGGTTTTCTAGAATTAGCTTTGTGAGTAAGTTCTATTCTTTCGTCTTCTCCGAAAAAATATACAGTATGCTCTCCAGCTACATTACCGCCTCTTAAGGCCATAACTCCAACTTCATTTTTCTTTCTTTCACCTATTACTCCATCTCTGCAGGAAACTCGGTTTAAAGAATTTCCAAAAACTTTA
The DNA here is from genome assembly GCA_027002265.1 of Aquificota bacterium. Lineage (GTDB taxonomy): Bacteria > Aquificota > Aquificia > Desulfurobacteriales > DQVG01 > DQVG01. The sequence continues at coordinate 19,472 of JAMOTM010000043.1, forward strand.
TTTATAATCTCAAAAAGTCTAGTAGCTGTACCTGAAGGTGCATCTTTTTTATATTTATGATGAATTTCCATAATTTCGATATCAAAATCTTTATCCTTTAAAAGTTTTGTTGCAATTTCAGTTAGTTTAAAAAGAAGATTAACGCCTAAGGACATATTTGGAGAGTAACAAATAGCCGTATTTTTAGATAACTTTTCCATTTTTTCAAGGATACTTTTATCCAAAGCAGTGGTTCCTATTACAGCTTTTTTAGAAGTGTTCTTTTCTAAATAGTTTAAAACTTCTTTTGTTCCTTCGGGTAAAGAAAAGTCTATAATAATATCAAAATCTTCTTTTATATCATATAAAGATTTATATATTGGAATATTTTCTAAAGTTCCTTCTTTTCTATCTACCCCGGCAACAACTTTTATATCTTCGAAACTTTTAGAAAGTTCGTATATAGTTTTTCCCATTCTTCCTAAAATTCCGAAAATAACAATTTTAACCATGTTTAGTTAACCCCCAAAATATGATGAATATGAATAATACCAACCACCCTTTTATTTTCATCTACAACTGGCAAAACTGTAATTTTATAGTTTTCCATTTTATCTAAAGCTTCTTTTATGGAATCTAAATAAAAAATAGTTTTTGGATTTTTAGTCATAGCATCTTTAGCAGTAGAGCTATATATATCTTTTTTCTTTTCTAAAAATCTTCTTAAATCTCCATCTGTAATAATTCCCCTTAAATTTTCACTTTTATCAAAAACTAGAGCGCAACCAAGTTTTTTTTGAGACATCTCTTTTATTACTTCTATCATAGATGTGTCTAAATATACCTTTGGAATAGCTTTACCTTCTTTCATAAGATCCTTTACTTTTAAAAGCTTTAAACCTAAGGATCCCGAAGGATGGAAAATATGAAAATTTTCCTTTTTAAAATTTTTCAATTTAGATATAGTAACTGCCAAAGCATCTCCAAAGGCTAAAGTTACTGTACTTGAAGTAGTAGGAGCTAAACCCAAATGACAAGCTTCACTCTCTACGAAAGTATATAGATTAATATCTGAAAGTTTTGAAAGAGAATTTCCAGGTTTAGAGGTTATTGATACTACCTTTTTTGCGATTTTTTTTACTATAGGTAAAATAAAAAGAAGCTCTTTTGTCTCTCCACTATGAGAAATAGATACAAAAATATCTTTCTTTTGTAAAACTCCCAAGTCCCCGTGAGCGGCTTCGGTAGGATGTAGAAATATGCTTGGTATTCCTAAAGAAGAAAAAGTGGAAGCAAGTTTTCTTCCTATAATTCCCGACTTTCCTACTCCGGAAAAAACAAGTTTTCCTTCTAAAGTCAAAGTTTCTTTTATAAATTTTAAAATATTTTCTTCTTGTCTTTCTAAATTATCTTTCAAATTTAATATACCTTTTACCTCGTTTTCTAAAACTTCCTTAATATTTTGCAAAGTGTCTTTTAAATTATTTTCCTTCACTTGAAACATCCTCTTTCTTATCTTGAGCTATATTTTCTCTTTTATCATCTTCCACAAATTCCTTAAATTTTCCAAAAACAATTCTACCTGCGGAGGTTTGCAAAATATTTGTTACTTCTATTTTAACTTTTTTCCCAATTTTATCTCCAGCATTGTCCACTATTACCATAGTTCCATCATTTAGATATCCAATAGCTTGATTTTTATCTTTTCCTCTTTTCACTAAAGAAATTATTAGATCTTCTCCAACAACAAAATTTGGTTTTAAAGCATTTATTAAATCATTTAAATTTAAAGTTTCTATCCCTTTTATCTGAGCAAGTTGAATAAGATTATAGTCCATAGTTAAAAGCTTAGCATCAAATTTTCTTGCAAGTTCTAAAAGTTTTTCATCCGTTTTTCTTAAATAAGGTATATCTCTTTCATATATATCTACCAAAAGAGCTTTTTTTTCATTTGACAGTTTTAAAAGCTCTTTTACAGCTTCTAAACCTCGTCTTCCTTTGTTTCGAATAACTGGATCATGGGTATCTGCTATAAATTGTAGTTCTTCTAAAACAAAACGAGGAATTATAAATTTCCCTTCTAAAAATCCGGTTTTCAAAACATCTACAATTCTATAGTCTATTAAAGTTGAAGTATCTATAACCTTTGTAGGAATGCATTCTTCTTTATCCTCTCTAAAAAGAGATGAAAAGCTTCTTTTTTTCAAACTTTCGACAAATAAAATACCAAATAAAATGGGAAATATACCAAATGTTAAAGCATTTACAAAAAATAGCTCTTCTTGGATAGGAAAGAATAAAATATTTATTATTACATATATTAAATAAGCAAATAAAACTCCTAAGGAAAATCCAAAGATAAAATGAATAAAGTCTTTTATAAATATTTTTTTAGAAAAAATAAAGTAGTAAAGCAAAAATGCAGCTGTCGTAGAAAAAGTAGATATTAAAAAAGCTTGTAAATAATCAAATCCATAACTTACAAGTCCCAAAAAGGACAACCAAAATATTAAAATAAATGCTGGATTTATAATTCTTGGTTTAATAAATCTTATTTTCATTTTTTTCTCCTAAAAAATAAAATATCACTTTCTAATACATCAAATCTACTCTGCGGGGTATCCCACAGGCATAATATAAAGAGGATGTTCTTTTATATCTAAAATTATCTTAATAAGCTCATCTATAAAGGCTCCAATAGCTACTGTTCCAAGCTTTAAATATGTAGCCATTAGATATATATTTTGGGAAATATGTCCTGCTTCCATTAAAACATACCTAATTCCTCGTTTTCCATATTTTGACATAGTTATTCCAAAGTTTGCTGTAATTATAAAGTTTAAAGGAGCATCCATAATAAAATCTTGATTTAATGCAGCTTGAACTAGCTCTGGCAAAATATTTTTTGAAAATAAAAATTTTAAACTATGGTTTTCAGGCATATATAAAAAAAGGGCATTTTCTAAATCTTTATACCTTTTTAAAAATAAATAAATTCTCATAGGATATAAAGCTCCGGCTGAAGGTACAGTTTTGTATCCAAAGGGGTTTCTAAGTCCATAAGCCGCAAAGCAGAGCTTTGAAATTTCGTTTTCACTTAATGGATTTGAAAGATAGCTTCTAATTGAACGTCTTTTAAATAATAGCTCTTCAAAGGAAAAAGAAAGCTTTTCTATTTCAATTTCCGGAAGTTTAAAAATCATAATTTATCCTTTATTAGTTTTTTTGAAAATTTTTTCTCATTATATAAATTTAGGTCATCATTACTCGCAAGGGAATCGGTTCCAAGGAAAATTGGAATGTTGTATTTTTTAAAAAGATCAAAAGGGGGTTTTCCTACATTTAGATAGTAATTGCTTCTTGGACATAAAATAACTTTTGCTCCTGTCTTTTTAATTAAATAAGCTTCTTTTTCCGTAATATGAACACAGTGGACTAAATACGTTTTTGGAGATAAAACCCCAAGTTCATATAAATATTCAATAGGCCTTTTTTCTGGAGGAGTAAAGTTTCCAAGAACTCCTATATTTTTAAAAAGTTCGTACATAGAATTTTTCTTCCCTAAAAGAAAATCAACTTCCTCTTTACTTTCGGCGGCATGAATTTTGAATATAGGAGTATTTTTGTAAATAAGCTTTATATATTTTGGATTCACGCTATAGGGAGCATGAGCTGAAAGATAAAAATTATATTTTTTTGCTATTTTTATATACTTTTCAAATCTTAATTTTGCAATATTTTCATCTAATCCAATAAATTCAAAAAAATTTTTTATATTGGGTCTTTTTAAAATTTTTAAAATTTTCTCATTCTCGGTAAAGGTTTGTATATTCCAAAAGTAATAATCTTTGTATTCCTTTAAAATTTTTTTTATAGATAAAATTCTTAGCTCATCTTTTACCAAAAATTTAAAAGAAATTATTTTTTTCAACCAAGATACAAAGTCTTTTTCACGAGGTCTATTTAAATATTTAAAGTAAGAAAATTCAAGATGGGTATGGTAGTTAATAGGTTTCATCTTTTACCTCTTTTCAAATAATTTAAGGATTTTAGCAAGCTTATTAAGATCCTTTTTATCTAAGCTAATAACGATTTTATTATACCTTTCATTTGTAAGCTCAAAAACCGCTATATCTTTATTTGGATACATGCACCAAAATTCTTTTTTATTATTTTTTACAGAGAAAAAAATTCCTATTATGAGTAAATTAAATATACGTACGCCTGATGCTTTAAATAATGGATATTTTAACTTAGATGGATTTAAAATAATGTTTTTGATATTTTTGATGGGAAATTCTATTGGTTTAAAGTTTAAAGATAGAATCTTTTCAAGTTTACTTAATTTTATTTGAATTTTGTCCTTTTTTATATCTAACTTTGCCATTTTATATTTTAATCTTTAGAAACACTTCAATGTTAAAATATTTTACAAAAATTTTTTGGAGGTATTAAACTTGAAAGTGGAAAAAAGTAAAAAACTTTTTGAAGAAGCCAAAAAATATATTCCAGGTGGGGTAAATTCTCCAGTTAGAGCTTTTAAAGCTGTTGAGGATATTCCGCGTTTTATTGAAAAAGGGGAAGGTGCATATATTTACGATGTGGATGGAAACAAATATATTGATTATGTAATGTCCTGGGGACCTTTAATTTTAGGTCATGCTCCTAAAAAAGTTATTAAAGCTGTTGTTGAGCAGGCAAAAAAGGGAACTTCTTATGGGGCTCCAACTAAGCTCGAGGTAGAAATTGCAAAATTTATATGTGAGCATGTTCCGGGAGTAGAAAAAGTTAGAATGGTAAACTCCGGAACAGAAGCTACTATGAGTGCAATTCGTCTGGCAAGAGGGTATACTGGAAGAAAAAAAATTATAAAATTTGAAGGATGTTACCATGGGCATGTAGATTCCCTACTTGTAAAAGCAGGGTCTGGACTAGCAACTTTTGGAAAACCATCCTCTCCAGGTATCCCCGAAGAGCTTGCAGCTCTTACTATTACTTTACCATTTAATGACATAAATACCTTTAAAAAAGCTATTTTGGAACATAAAGGAGAAATTGCCTGTGTTATTTTAGAACCCGTTATGGCAAATGCAGGGCTAATTATGCCCACAAAAGAATTTTTAAAAGGGCTTAGGGAAATTACTGCTCAAGAAAATATTATTCTTATCTTTGATGAAGTTATTACTGGATTTAGACTTTCTTTAGGTGGAGCTCAAGAGTATTTTGGAATTACTCCCGACCTTTCTACCTTTGGAAAAGTTATAGGGGGAGGTCTGCCGGTAGGGGCTTTTGGAGGGAAAAAAGAAATTATGGATTATTTATCTCCAGAGGGTCCTGTATATCAAGCTGGAACTTTATCCGGAAATCCTCTTGCTATGGCGGCTGGTCTTACAACTTTAAAGCTTTTAAAAGATGGTAAAGTTCAAAAACTTCAAGATGGAAGTACTATAGTTGACTTTTTTAAGGATGGAGAAGGAGTTTATGATTATTTAAGAAAAATGGGAAAAGCTTTTGCAGAAGCTATAGATGCTGCTAGAAGAGAAACTGGTATGGATAAATATACAAGGGCTTATAACTTAGAAAGCTTAAATTGTCTTTTCTTTGTAGATAAAGATATTAAAAACTTTAAAGATGTTTCCAAAGCTAATACTAAAGCTTATGCTCTCTTTTTCAGAGAAATGTTAAAAGAAGGAATCTATTTAGCACCCTCTCAATTTGAAGTAGCCTTTGTATCTACAGCTCATACAGAAAAGGAAATAGAAAGAACTTATCAAGCTGCCCTTAAAGCTTTAAGAAGAGTTAAGGAGGAATTTTATAGTTAATGCTTAAACTTTTGTTTTCTAAAGATAAAGAAAAAAGAAAAACTTTTTTTAAGGTTCTCGAGGTTACTTCAAGTATTACGAGTTTTGCTTTTGCAGTTTTAATTGGTTTTGTAATAGGATATTATTTAGATGAATACTTTCATACTTCTCCCCTTCTTACCTTGATTTTTGGAATCTTTGGAATCGTTGCGGGAGTTAAAAATATCTTAGAAGACCTAAAAAAATTTTGATATAATTTACTAGATTTTTTTGACGGGGGAAAAGTAATGCAAGAGCATGGGTTAGTAATATTTCATATACCTGGAATTCCAGATTTTATAACTAATACTTGGGTAGTTATGGCAATTATTTTATTTGTAGCTTATAAACTTTCTCAAAACTTAGATTTATTTCCAAAAAATAAATTTCTTCTAGCTATTGAATCTCTTTATAAATTTTTTAAGGATTTACTAAATCAAACTTTAGGAAAGGAGAAAGCTAAAAAATTTTTACCTTACTTCTTTGCTTTATTTATTTTTATTTTATGTATGAATCTTTGGGGACTTATTCCAGGGGCTGTTCAACCCACCTCTAATATTAATACCACTTTAGCTTTAGCTATTTTATCTTTTATTCTTTATCATGCTTCTGGTATCAAATTTCAAGGAATTATTAACTATATAAAACACTTTTTAAGTGGACCAAAATGGCTTATTCCTCTTATGTTACCAGTAGAAATAATTTCTCACTTTGCAAGAATCATCTCTCTTTCTTTCCGGCTTTTTGGAAACATGTTTGGAGATGAAATGATAGTATTAATTCTCTTTACTATATTCCCACTTGTTTTACCTCTTTTAGGTATGCTTATTGTATTTGGTAACTCATTTTTACAAGCATTTATTTTTGTAATGCTTTCTATAATTTATGTAGCTCTTGCAGTTCACCACCATCATGAAGAAAAAGAAAAAGAAAAAGAAAAGGAAAATGTGCCGGATATAGACTTAGCTTAAAAATAAATGGAGGGTTGAAAAATGGACATTGGAACAGGAATTGCTATTTTAGGTCCAGCTTTAGCGGTAGGACTTGCTGGAGCTGGAGCTGGTGTAGGTATTGGTCTTGCAGGTAAAGGTAGTTTAGAAGCTATGGCTAGAAACCCAAATATGTATTCTAAAATTCAAACAAATATGTTAATTGCTGCAGCTCTTGCAGAATCTGTTGCTATCTATGGTTTAGTTATTGCTTTTATTTTACTTGGAAAAATCTAAAATATTTTGGGGGCAAAGCCTTGCCCCCATATTTAAATTTCATTTTTAACATCTTTAAATATATCTTCAAAACTTATACTCTCAATATCATACATTTTCCATACTTTGTCTTTATCTAAGTATTTTTTTAACCATCTTATTTGTCTTCTTGCATAGTTTTTAGTAGATTTTACTATCCAAGCTTTAGCTTCATCTAAGGATAAAACATTATATAAATAAAATATTATTTCTTTATAAGAGTGGCCTTGCAAAGCTGGGAAATCATCAAAGTACCTTTGAAAATTTTTATAAATTTCTTTGAAGTCTTTCTTTTTATTTTCAAAGAAAAATTTATCTAAAGTTTCTTGAAAATTATATTTTTTTATGATATTTTTAACCTCTTCTATTAAACCTCTTTCTATTTGTTTATCTACTCTCTTTTCTATATTTTTAAAAATATTTTCCTTTTTTCTATTTAAAAATATTCCAACAAAACTAAATCTTTTTTCCAGATTATCCCAGAAATTTAAATTTAAGTTTTCACCTTTTAAAGCAAGTTCGCTATATCTTAAAAGCCTTTTTCTATCATTTTTTGAAATTTTTTTAGAAATTTCTGGAAAATGCTTTTTTATTATCTCGAAAAGCTCTTCATTATTTAAATTTTCTAAATACTTTATTAAAGTATTATCTTTTTTAGTAAAAATAGGAAGATTATAAATTAAAAAGTGCATATAAAGAGTTGTTCCTCCAACTATAATAGGTATTTTTCCTCGAGAAAATATATCTTGAATATGAGTATAAGCTTTTTTTACAAATTCTCCTAAAGCTAACTTCTCTCTTGGGGTAATGATATCTATCATATAGTGGGGAAATTTTTTTCTAATGTCTTTAGAGACTTTATCTGTCCCAATATCCATATCTTTATAAATTTGCATACTATCACAGCTTACAATTTCTACATTTTTCAATTTTTCAGCTAAATATAAAGAGAGATCCGTTTTACCTACGCTCGTAGGTCCTGCAATTACGATAGCTTTCATTTTCTACTTCCAAGACGGTTTCTAAATTTAAGTTCTCTTTTTTTATCCTTTCTAAATTTTTCATGTAATTTAAAATATCCTCTTTTATTTTATTGGGAATTCTTAAATAAGTTCTAACTATAAAAATATTTTCCTTTAATTTTAAATCTTTATTTTTTATTAGATCAAAAATTTTTACAAAATCTTTTTCAGTTGTAAGGAAAGCTATTCTTTTATCTTCTTTTAAGATATTGTTTAGTTTTTCTATGTCTTTTATTTTATATTTGTGGTGATCAGGAAATTTTATATGTTTTTTTACTTTTAATCTTAGCTCTTTTTCAACGAAATTTTTAAAACTTAGATTATTTCCAAGACCAGAAATAAGATATATTTCTTTATTTTTTAGAGATTCTAAATTAATTTTTTCCCCGGAAAAATTTGTAATATTTTTTAATTTTATAGGAACTAAGAATATATTTTTATTATATTTTTCCAAAATTTTTAAGGTTTTATCTATAATATCCTTTTTGTATAAATTATACTTAGTTATAAGGATATAATCAGCTAAAGAGGAATTTTCCAAATCTTCCCTTAATATTCCAAAAGGAAAAGGAGTATAATCTCGTTTGGACAAAAAGGGACGAAAACAAAGAATTTTTTTATCATAATCTATCCTTAGATCTTGAAAACCATCATCTAAAATTATTAAATGTGCGCCCAAATTTAGGGCATAATCAATTCCAGCTAATCTATTTTTTGAAACAATTGTATCTATCCCATGTCGGAAATATATTAAAGCTTCATCTCCAAAATATTCACTATCTAATTTATCTACTAAAACGGGACCTATAGCTTTTCCCTTATATCCTCTTAAAACTACAAAAGGTCTTAAACCTTTTTCTAAAAGAAATTTTGCCAAGTCTAAAACAATCGGAGTTTTTCCTGTTCCTCCTACCTGGAGATTGCCTATACAAATAGTAGGAACCTGAGCTTTATAATAAGGTTTAAATAATTTTCTTCTAAATTTTGTTAAACTTCCGTATAATTTTGAAAGTAAAGTTAACAAATTATACCTTCCTTACTTTATTTTTAAGATTTTATGAAGCTGAGGGCGAAAATAAACTTTTAAATTTTTTATATCTTTTTCTTTTAAAAAGCTCAATAAACATTTTTTAGAAAAGTTAATATAATCCATATTTTTAAATTCTACAGGTTGAAAATATACATTTTTTAATTTAAACTCTTTTATAATTTTTATATACTTTTTTATATTTTCCCTATTAAAAATTAAAAATTTATAGTAAACTTTTATGTTATGGTCTTCTTCCAACATTTTCCAGAATTTAATGACTTTGCATATTTCTTTCTTAGGAGATATCACCAAGGCAATATTTTTTCTTTTTAAAGTTTTTATAAAAGTTTTTTCAGGAAAAATACTACCATTTGTTTCTAAAATGATAAATTTATTTATTTTCTCTATAAAGTTTTTTAAAAAAGGGGATTGTAAAAAAGGTTCTCCTCCAGTTATAGTTATATATTTATATTTTTTTGAAAGATTTAAAAGCTTGTTTAAAGAAATTTTATAAGCTTTATTTAATTTTTCTTTAGTATCGCAAAAAGAACAATTTAGATTACAAAAAGCGAATCTAATAAAGAAACAAGGTAAACCTAAAAAAGGTCCTTCTCCTTGAATAGAAAAAAAAACTTCAGAAATATAAGCATATTTTTTGTTCTTAAATTTCCTCAAAATACTCAACTCCATTTTTCTCAGTTTCCCAAAGAACAACTTTTAAAATGTTATAACCTTTTTCCTTTAGCTTCTTATATATATACCTTGATATATTTTCCGCAGAGGGAGGAAAATCAAAAATCTGATTTAAGAATTTATGGTCGGGTAAAATTTCTCTTAAATCCTTTTTTATTTGAGAAAAATCTATAGAAATGCCAGTTTCTTTATCTATATCTTTTACTTTTATAAAAATTTCCACTTTCCATGTATGACCATGTAAATTTTTACATTTTCCGGGATGATTTGGAATAAAATGAGCTGCATCAAATTTTTCTTTTACTCTTAAGATCCACATTTTTTATCCTCTTTTAATTTTTTATAAGTTTATCTATATCTTTAAAAGATAAATTATATTCTTTTATAAGAAAATCTATAAAACTTTTATCTTTATAATAAAATCTTCTTATTAAATATCTTAAAAATTTATTTGGCATAATTTCCTTTATATATTTTTCAAAGGAATCATCTCTATCTTTATCTGTAAGCCATCTACTTACTATATAAACAATATGATTTAATCTATCTGGAACGGCATAAGCATAACCTTTATAAGTTATTTTTCTATGTTTATATTCAGGTAAAATTTCAGATGTTAAACCATCTAAGCTTTGATTTTTATCTATTATTCCTCCCAAAATAAAAATATTTATTTTATCTTTTTCTATATCTTTCCAGGATAAGGTTTTTTCTGCATTTGGATCTAAAACTATTATATTAAAGTCTTTTTGATATTCCTTTCCAAGTTTATATATATCTTCAAAAGAATTAAAAATATGGAAAGGATAATTTTTGTAAGCTTTTTCAAAGTAAGGTTCTATATTTTCTTTTACATTAAAGACAAAGTAGTGATAGTTAGATAAGTAATTTTTTAAAATATTTGCAGTTTTTGAAAGTTGAACAATTAGACTATCTTTTTCATGTTTATCTAAAATGTTTGTAAAGGATAAATCTACTCCGAAAAAGGGAATTTGAGAAAAATCTAAATATATATCCAGGCAAGGTAAGCGTAAATTTTTACTTCTAACAAGATATGCGTCTGGTAAGATCTCCCCTTTAAAGCCTAAAAGTTTAAAATCTTTTTCCTCCTGTAGTACTCGTCCTGGGAATTTATCAAAAAAATATTTTTCTAAAACAATTTTCCATTTTCCTTTTTTTATATCGTTAGAAAGAACATTTAAATAATCTAGACCTTCTGGGTAACCTACCAGTTTTAAAATATTTATATTTTCTTTTTTTAAAGTATTTACTAAAATTTCTTTTGGAGATAAAATACGCTCCATAGTCTCTCCTTTTTTTTATTTTCTAAAAATTCTGCTCTTAGAACAAACATAAAATTAACTGAAAAATTTTAACAACAAGGAGAAGAAAAATGAAAGATTTAGAAAAAACAATTCTAAAAGAGGCTGCAGATTTTGCAATAGAAAAAAGAAAAAAAATAATTCCTGAGCTTTCTGGAAAAGAAGAAAAGACCTCAAAACTTGTTTTTGAAACTTTAAAATCTTTAGGGTATAAACCATATTTTCTTAAAAATACCTATAACGTTTTATGTAAACTTGATTTAGGAAAAGAAAAAACTTTGGCTATTAGAGCGGATATGGATGCTTTACCCTTTGGAGATAAAATTATTCATGCTTGCGGACACGATTTTCATACGGCCACTTTGCTTGGACTTGCTTATATCTTTTCAAAGAAAGAATTTCAAGAAAAACTAAAGGTAAATTTACTTTTTATTTTTCAATCTTCAGAAGAGGTAAAAGAATATTCTGGGGCTGAAGCTATTGTAAAAGCTGGAATTTTACAAAAGGAAAATGTGGATGCTATTATTGGTTTTCATGTTTTTCCAGAGCTTCCTATTGGAAAAATAGGTGTTAGAAGTGGTCCTATGATGGCGGGTAGTGATGTTTTTGAATATATTATAAAAGGAAAGGCTTCCCATGCATCTCGACCTCATTTATCTAATGAAACAATTTCTGCTTTAGGTCAACTTATAACTAAACTTAATATTATTCCTTCTAGAAAAATTAACCCCTTGGAGCCTGCTTTAATTTCAATTGGAATAGTTCAAGCTGGAAGTGCAGAAAATGTTATTCCAGATAAAGCATATTTAAGGGGTACTATAAGATACTACTCAAAAGAAGTAAGAGAGGCTATTTTAGATAATATGGAAAAAGCAAAAAATTCTGTTGATGAGTTTTTTGGAACAGATACATCTTTGTATATAATTCGTGGGAATGAGCCTGTAATAAACGATAAGTCTTTAGTGGAGTTAATAAAAAAAGTAGTAATTAATTATCTTGGCCCAGAAAGTTTTGAATATTTAGAATATCCTTCTATGGGAAGTGAAGACTTTAGTGAGTACTTAAAAGTGGTAAAAAAAGGATGCTATTTTAGAGTGGGCGTGGGTGGAAATTATCCTCTTCATAATCCTTTATTTAAAGCTCCGGATGAGGCTATTATTTATGCTTTAACAACCTTATATGGAGTTGCAATAAATTATGAGTAATATAATAGCTTGCTATCCTGGCACTTTTGATCCAGTAACTTTGGGTCATTTGGATGTTATAAAAAGAGCTACTAAACTTTTTGATAAGTTAATTATTGCGGTTGCGGAAAGTACAAAGAAAAAAACTTGGTTTAGTGTTAAAGAAAGAATAGAGCTTATTAAAGAAAGTTTAAAAGAGCTTTCTATAGATCTTTTTAAAGTAGAAATTTTTAGTTTTGACACTTTACTTGTAGATTTTTGTAAAAAGCATAAAGTTAATGTTATAGTAAGAGGTATTAGAGTTGTTTCTGATATGGAGCACGAGTTTAGAATGGCTTTTATAAATAGAAAACTAGCTCCAAATATAGAAACTATATTTTTAATGCCAGATGAAAAATTTGCTTATCTTTCTTCCTCCTCTGTTAGGGAAATTGCTTTCTATGAAGGAAATCTTTCTTGTTTTGTTACAAAATGTGTAGAAAAAGCTTTAAGGGTAAAGGTAAAAGAATTAAAAAGAAATATGAAAATTTTAAAGGAAAGTTAGGAGATAAAAATTGATAAACTATATTCATTTTCTTGGTTCAGGTGGAAGTAGATATGTAGTTTTTGATCTTTTAAGAAAAGCTGGAGGAGTTCAGTTTCGTTTTGAAAACATTGTTTTTCATGTAGATCCAGGTCCCTGTGCTCTTTATATGGCTATAAATTTTGGAATTCGTCCAAAAGATTTAGATTTAATTTTTCTTTCTCATATTCATCTTGATCACTCTGCAGAAATTAACTCGATTTTAGAAAGTATGACTACTGGAGGTAGAAAGAAAAAAGGAATTTTATTTGCTCCAAAGGAAGCTCTTGAAGGAGAAAGCAGGGTAGTTTTACCTTATACTCAAAGTCATATGGAAAAAATTTTTACTTTAAAAGAAGGCTTTGAATATGAATATAAAAAAGGGTTAAATACTTTAAAGGTAGTTACTCCTATAAGACATGATCATGGAGTTGAAACTTATGGTTTTTTATTTTTTTATAAAAATTTAAAAATTGGATGGATAACAGATACTCGTTATTTTGAAGATTTAAAATATGCTTATAAAGAAGCTAAGGATATTTTAATTTTAAATGTTATTGCAAAAAAGAAATATTATGATGTAGATCATTTATTTGGAAAAGATGCTCTTGAACTTATCTCCTATATAAAGCCAAAACTTGCTATAATAACTCATCTTGGGAAAAGTTTAATAAAAGAAGGTCCCGAAAAGTTTGCAAGGGAGCTTTCGGAAAAAACAAAAGTGAAGGTGATATCTGCTTATGACAATTTAAAAATTCCTTTATGAAAAAGAAAAAATGAAGACTATAAAAATTAAATATCCAAAACTTATAAAGATAAAGATATTTTTTCTTATTTTTTTATTTTTAGTAAGCACCTTAATTTTACTTTATCATTATTTTATCTCAACATATAAAAGTGTTCACAGTTTAGACTATGAACTAAAAAAGCTTGAGCTTGTCTTAGCCTTAAATAAAATTGTAGATGATTTAATAAAAGAAAGATATTATCTTTTACAAAATCCTAAATATTACAATATTCAAGTAAATATAACTAATAGGGATGTAAGTAATTTCTATGCTTTAAAAAGAAAATATAATATTTATAATTTTCCAAATTTTAATTTAAAAGAAGAAATTAAATTAGCTAGAACTTCAAAGGATATAAATACCTACTCAAAACTTATCGAAAATCTTTCAAAAATTTTTTTATCTTCAATGTTATCTATAAATTATCCAGATTTATCTTCTTTATATATGTTTATATACTTATCTTCTTTGTATAAAAACTACCTATACTTAGAGGAAATGTATCTATCTTCTAAGTATAAACTTTATAAAGAGCCTCCTTATAAAATAATAAAAAATTTACGTCTTCAAAAATATAATGAAATTAGGCTATTACTTCAAAAGGATAAGGTAGACATTGAAAAAAATTTAATTTCTTTTGAAAATTTTAGGAAAAACATAAATTTTGAAAGTTTAGTGGATATTTCAAATATTTATGAGAGCTATATTAAACTTTGGAGTAGATTTGAAAAAATATATATTTCTAATAAATTAAATAAAATTAAAATAAAAATTTATAGAACAAAAGTTACTTTTTATGAACTTCTTATTTTTACTAGTTTTATTTTTATAATAATTTTACTTTCGGCTCGAAGATTTTATAATGAAATAGCTAATTTACTTAATCAAATAAATAAAATTTATAAAAATATCTCCCAAAATTCCTTTGGTACCCGCCTTACAGTAGAAAGGAAAAATGAACTTGGAGAGATATCAAGCTATATTAATCTTATTTTAGATATTTTAGAGAAATCTTTAAATGAATTAAAACTTACGGTAGCTCATGAAGAGGCTTTTGCAAAAATAATATCTCATGAGATTAAAAATTTTTTAAGTGGAATATATTTTGCTTTAGAAAAATTGAAAAATTCTAATTTATCTAAGGAAGATAGAAAAATTTTAGAAGATACTTTGAAAAGTTTAACTATAATAAAACTTCTTTTAGAAGATCTAACGGATCTATCTCAAATAAGAAAAAGAAAAATTATTTTAGAGGAAAAAATTATTAATTTAAAAGAACTTTTCGAAAATGTAGTAAATATAATTCTTTATAGAAAAAAACCTTCTGTGGAATTTGAAATAGATTTTGAAAATATTGATAATTATTATTTGGTAGATCCAAAAAGACTTTCTCAAATAATTATTAATCTATTATCTAATGCTTTTAAGTATACTCAAAAAGGAAAAGTTAGGTTGAAAGTTTTTATTGAACCAAAGGATAAAAATATAGATATTTTAAATATCTGCGTAGAAGATACTGGAGTAGGTATTCCAGATAAAGATAAAGATAATATTTTTCATCTCTTTTCTCGAACAAGTTTGACAAAAAATATAGAAGGTACTGGTATAGGTTTATACATTGTAAAAAATATTGTTGAAGCCTTAAATGGAAGTATTGAATTTGAAAGTAAGGAAAATAAAGGAACTTGTTTTAAGGTTAAGATCCCTATAAAGAAAGTAGATGAAAAGGAGCTAAATAAAAGTTTAAAAAAGGTTAGAAAGGAAACTAAACCTTCTTTAAAAGATATTAATCTTCTTGTTGTAGATGATATTGCCTTAAATCGAGAACTTATAAAACTTCTTGCGAAGGGTTTAGGTATAAAAAATATTTTTGAAGCTTACAGCAAAGAAAGTTTTTTAGAAGCTTTAAAAAATAATAAAATAGATGTAATTTTTTTAGATTATCATCTTCCCCCTTATGAAGCTTCCCAAATTTTAAAAGAAAAGGAAGTTTTAAATTATTTAGAAAAGTACAAACCCAAAATATATATTTTAAGTGGAGAAGGACTTACAAATGAAAAACTAAAAGATATTGAAAATTTAATAGATGGCATTTTGGAAAAGCCTATAAGAGCGGAAGATTTAAAAAGAGTTATGGAAAATATATAAAGTAAAGCTTCGCCCAAAAAATAAGGGCGAAGCCTATTATCTTACAGCTTTTAATACTTTTCCAGCTTTTAAACACTTAGTACATACCCAAATTCTTTTAACTTTTCCATCTACAACAGCTCTAACTTTTTGTAAATTTGGTTTGAATTTTCTTGAAGATACTCTATGAGAATGGGATATTTGTCTTCCGATTTTCACACTTTTTCCACATATTTCACATTTTTTAGACATTTTTTACCTCCTTATTATAAAAGGTGGAGGTAATTATATCACAATCTATTTTTATTTTTTTATTTTTAAGTATTTCTACGTAACCTTCTATACTTTTGAAGTCTTCCAAGAATTTTAGCAACAGCTCGGTAAAGTTCAACTGGAATAGGTTCATTTATATCTACGGAGTGATAAAGAGTTCTTGCTAAAACAGGTTCTCTAAAAATTGGAATTCTATGTTTTTTTGCTTCTTCAATGATAAGTTTAGCCATTCTATCTACTCCTTTAGCTACAACAATAGGAGCGGTATCTTGAGGGGGTTTATATCTTAAAGCTACGGCATAGTGAGTAGGATTTGTAATTACAACATCAGCTTCTTTGACTCTTTTTATCATTTTTCTACGATTGAAAATTTCTATCATTTTCCTTCTAATTCTCTTTTTAATTTCAGGATTTCCCTCTACAGCTTTCATTTCCTCTTTCACTTCTTGTTTTGTCATTTTTAAACTCTCAAGATATCTCCATCTTTGAAAATAATAATCTGCAAGTCCTAGGGGAATAGATATTAAAAATGCAAAAAAGAGCATTTTTATAATAAATATAGCTATAAACTTATCTAAATTCTCTGGAGGAGACACGCTAAAGGAAAGTATTTCATAAAAATATCCTTTAAAAATGTAAAGTAAAATTGCACCTACAACTATAAATTTAAAAATGCTTTTTAAAAGCTCAAAATAAAAAGTAACTTCAAAAAATCTTTTAAAAAAATTTATAAGTCCTGTTATTGGATTGATTCTTGAAAAATTAAATCCAAGGGGAGCTGTGGTAAATAAAAATCCAACTTGAATAAAGTTTATAGTAAGACCAACTACTAAAAAGGTTAAAAGAGGCGGTATTAAAAGAAGCATTATTATTTTAATTAAAGTATTTGCTAAATTAAAGAAATTTTCAAAGTTTAATGAAAAACCTTGGGAAATTAAGTTAAAAATATAAAAAAATAGCTCTTCTAATTTTCTTTTTGCAAAAGGAAAGTAATATATGAAAAATATAAAAGCTGCTAGAAAAGTTCCAAGAATTGGTAAATCTTGACTTCTTGCTACATTACCTTGAGCTCTGGCTTTAGCAATCCGCCGCGGCGTGGGTTTTTCAGTTTTATTTTCAGCCATCTAAAAGCTCACATTTATTTTTCTTCTACATATGTTCCAACATTTTCGCCTAAAATTGCTCGTTTTAAATTTCCTTTTTCTTTTATAGAAAATACTAAAATTGGAATTTTCTGCTCTTTACAAAGAGCAAATGCCGTAGAATCCATTACTTTTAAATCTTTCTCCAAAGCTTCTTTGTAACTTATTTTTGTGTATTTTTTGGCATCCTTATTTTTGCTTGGGTCCTTATCATAAATACCATCTACTTTTGTAGCTTTAAGCAAAATATCTGCATTTATTTCCGCAGCCCTCAAAGCTGCTGCGGTATCTGTTGTGAAAAATGGATTTCCGGTTCCAGCGGCAAATATTACAATTCTACCTTTTTCTAAGTGTCTAATAGCTTTTCTTCTGATGTAAGGTTCTGCAATTTGATTCATTTCTATAGCTGTTTGAACTCTTGTTGGAATACCTTTTTTTTCCAAAGCACTTTGAAGAGCAAGGGCATTTATAACAGTAGCAAGCATTCCCATATAATCTGAAGTAGCTTTATCTATTTGTAAATCCTTCCCTTGAACCCCTCTAAAAATATTTCCTCCACCAACTACAATAGCTACTTCTACTCCTAAATCATGAATCTCCTTTATTTCTTCAGCTAAATTTTCTAAAACTTTTGCATCTATTCCATAGTTATTTTCTCCAGCTAACGCTTCTCCAGAAAGCTTTAATAATACTCTTTTATATTTGGGTTTTTTCTCCATTTTTCTCCTCTTTTTCCTCATTTTCTTCTTTTTCTTCCCAGAATTTTCTTGCTTTCAAATGTTTAACAATCTTTCCTGTTCTATAATAAATAGCATACTCTGCAATATTACAAGCATGGTCTGCTACTCTTTCAAGGGAGCGAGCAGCTAAAATTATCTGCAGAGCCAAATCCATTTTTTCTGGATCTTTTTTGGAAAGCTCTACAAGTTCTTTATGAATACTTTTATAAAAATCATCTACAATATCATCTCTTTTTAAAACACTTTCTGCAAGTTTTTCATCTCCTTTTATTAAAGCGAGTATGGAATCTTTTACCATACTTTCTGTTACTTGCATCATTCTTGGAAGATCTACATATGGTTTTATAGGTTTATACTTTGCCAAATACAAAGCAATTTCTGCAATATCTTTTGCTAAATCTCCCATTCTTTCTACATCTGCAATACTTTTTAAGATTGCAACAACTAATCTTAGGTCTTTTGCCTCTGGGGAATATAAAGCTAGGACTCTAACACACTGCTCCTCTATTTCAAGTTCTTTTAAATCCACGAGTCTGTCTCTATTAAAAATATCTTCTGCAAGTTTTTCATCTCTATTTATTAAAGCTTTTACTGCATCATTTACCATACCTATAGCCATTTCAGCCATTTTTAAAAATTCACTTTTTAAATTATCAAGTTCTTTTTTTACGATTATCAAAATTTTTCCTCCTAAATTTTTTAAGTAAAATTATAAATCAATATCAAACACTTCCCATAAGGTTCCCAAAGATTAAAACCCGCTCTCCTATTTCAATTTCATCTGTTTTAGAAAGTTGAAAGGCTTTTAATTGATATTTATCTATTTCAAGATCTAAAATAATAATATCTTCTTTTAAGGTTATATTTTTTACTATCCCAACAAATTCGTAGTATGCTTTATTTATATATTTAAAGTAAGTTTGAAAAAGTTTATAAGGTTTAGTTTTATAAAATCTTAAAACTTTATAAGCTTCTTCTTTTAAAAGCTCTTCAAGTTTTTCAATAGCTCGGTAATTTCCTTGAGATGCTAAATCTATAAGCTCTTTATTATCTTCTAACAGAAAATCTATTTTTGAGAGAATAGGGAGTTTTACAAGTTTTTTAATTTCTATGCTTAAGTTTATATCCATAATCTCATTTTTCTTAAGTTTATCTTGAACTTTGCCGAAATTTACGAAATAAAAATAAAGAGTTTTTGCATTTTCTATTTCTAGGGCTTCTACTAATGGAGAAAAATCATTTATATTTTTGGCTAAAAAGGTAATATCTTCAAATCCGTATTTATAGCTATCTTTTAAAGATGTATATTTTCCTAGAAATAGGGTTTTGGGTTTAGGGGAAAAAATGCTTTTAGAATATTTTTTCAGGTAGTAATTACATGAAACAAACAAATTATCTTCTTTACACTCTGAAATTAGCTCTTCCCCAATATCTAATATATCATCTAAAATATCTATTTTGTATATCACTTTATTTCCAAAATAAAAATCTAAAAATTGGGGGAGTATCCCCCCTAAAAATTTTAATATAAGTTATTTTAACCCACAATTTCAAGTTGAGAGAAGAAAAATGGAATTTCTACTTTTGCAGATTCTGGGGAATCTGAAGCATGAACAGCGTTTTTTCCTACATCTGTTCCATAGAGTTTTCTAATAGTTCCTTCCGCAGCTTTAGCTGGATCGGTAGCACCTATAATTTCTCTAACATAAGAAATAGCATTCTCTCCTTCTAAAACCATAGCTACAACTGGTCCTGAGCTCATAAAGTCTGTAAGTTCATCATAGAAAGGTCTATCTTTATGAACAATATAAAATTTTTTTGCATCTTCCTTGGTAAGCTTTGTCATTTTTAAGGCTTTGAGCTTTAATCCCTTTTCCTGAAAAATTCTAATAATATCTCCCACTGCGTTTTTACTTACAGCATCTGGCTTAATAATTACTAGAGTTTGTTCTATTGCCATCTTAATATCCTCCTAACAATTTTTTATTCCCATTCTATTGTTCCCGGGGGTTTTGAAGTTATATCATATACTACTCTATTTACACCCTTAACTTCATTTACTATTCTATTTGCTATTCTTTCTAAGACTTCATACGGAAGTTTTACCCAATCTGCTGTCATTCCATCTGTACTTTCAACAGCTCTTACAGCAATTACATATTCATATGTTCTTTCGTCTCCCATAACTCCAACGGTTTTTATAGGTAAAAATACCGCAAAAGCTTGCCAAATATCTTTATAGAGATTTGCTTTTTTTATTTCTTCTAAAACAATGGCATCTGCTTCTCTTAATATATCTAAATATTCTTTTTTTACTTCTCCTAAAATTCTAATTGCAAGTCCAGGTCCTGGAAACGGATGACGATAAATAATTTCATCTGGAAGACCAAGAAGTTTTCCTATTTTTCTCACTTCATCTTTAAAAAGTTCTCTTAAAGGTTCTATAAGCTTGAACTTAAGTTTTTCTGGAAGTCCGCCTACATTATGATGGGTTTTTATAGTTACAGAAGGCCCTTTTACAGATACACTTTCTATAACATCTGGATACAAAGTTCCTTGAGCTAAAAACTCAAAATCTTCTGGAAGTTCATTTTCATCTTTATGTTTTAAATCTTCTTCGGTAATTTTCACTTTTCCACCTTGCTTTAATATAGATGGAATATGATGAACTACATACTCAAAAACATCTATGAAGGTATGACCTATTATTTTTCTTTTTTTCTCAGGATCTACTATACCTTTAAGTCTATTTAGGAAAACTTCGGAGGCATCTACTGTAATAAAGTTTTTCATATTTAGTTTTTCTTTAAAGGTTTTTTCTACAGATTCTCTTTCTCCTTTTCTTAAAAGACCTGTATCTACAAATACGGGATAAAGTTTATCTCCAATAGCTTTATGTAAGAGAGCTGCTACTACAGAAGAGTCAACTCCTCCAGATAAAGCACAAATAACTTTTTTGTCTTTAACTATATCTCTAATTTTCTTAATTTCATACTCAATAAAATTTTCTGGCGTCCAAAGTTTTTCGGCTTTAGCAATTTTTGTAGCAAAGTTTTCTAAAATAATATCTCCATAAGTACTATGTTTTACTTCAGGATGAAATTGTAAAGCATATATAGGTAGATTTTTATGTCTTATAGCTGCAAAAGGAGCATTTTCAGTATAACCCAAAACTATAAAGTCTTTAGGAAGTTCTTCAAGTTTATCTCCATGAGACATCCAAACTTGAAATTCTTTTGGAAGATTTTCAAAAAGTAAATCTTTTTCTTTCACCTTTAAAATAGCTTTTCCATATTCTCTTTTTTCTGCTTTTCCTACTTTTCCACCAAAATAATCTGCTACTATTTGCATTCCATAGCATATTCCTAAAATTGGAACTCCAAGCTCAAAAATTTTATAATCTGGTTTTGGAGCATTTTCCATATAAATGGAATATGGGGAACCAGATAAAATTATTCCGTTTGGATTAAATTCTTTTATTTTTTCTATAGGCATATTAAAGGGATGAATTTCACAGTAAATATTTTTTTCTCTAAGTCTTCTAGCTATAAGTTGAGTATATTGGGAACCAAAATCTAATATCAGTATCTTAGAAGAATGTATATCTTTCATTCGTTTTAACCTCTTTTTTTTGAGGGTAATTTTATCAAAAATGAAATAAAAACAATAACTTAAAAATTCTAAAAGAAGCTCAAGTAAGATTTAAAAATTATTGGATGGAAAAATAAAGAAAAATGGCGGAGAGGGCGGGATTCGAACCCGCGGTGGGGCGTAAACCCCACAACTCCTTAGCAGGGAGCCGCCTTCGACCGCTCGGCCACCTCTCCAAAAAATGGCGGAGGGACTGGGATTCGAACCCAGGGGCGGGCGACTAACCCGCCAGGTGATTTCAAATCACCCGCCTTCGACCGCTCGGCCATCCCTCCGCGAATAATTATATTATTTTTTCATTGTAAGTCAAGAATTAAAATTATTTATTCCCCAAATAGATACGCAGATATTACCCAGTTTAATAATGTAAAGAAAAAAATTATCCTTCTAAAATATTAAATTGGCACGGAGAAAAAATTAAAGAAGTAGTTCTAAAAAGAAGGATAGTATTAATAATTTCTATACCGTAACGGTTTAAAGTAGAAGAAAAACAAGATATAGCAAGAAGATTGAAAGATTAGTTTCCATACCGTAACGGTCTTATTTAAAGGAGAAATATATCACAGATTACGAAATTATTAGTAGAGAGTTTCCATACCGTAACGGTCTTATTTAAAGAGGATTTTCGTTAATCCTGAATTCAACTGTCTTTACAGTTTCCATACCGTAACGGTCTTATTTAAAGGAATAATATGCTTTATTATCATTTGTAATAAAAATACGAGTTTCCATACCGTAACGGTCTTATTTAAAGAACATTAGAAAAAAATAAAAGTAAGGGGGTAAGAAAGTTTCCATACCGTAACGGTCTTATTTAAAGATATAGGAATAGTTGTTTTGGTTGTAGGATTGATTTAGTTTCCATACCGTAACGGTCTTATTTAAAGGACAGCAATGCTTATTTGTTCTTCCCTAAAAGAATTTGTTTCCATACCGTAACGGTCTTATTTAAAGGAGAAATATATCACAGATTACGAAATTATTAGTAGAGAGTTTCCATACCGTAACGGTCTTATTTAAAGCTTGCATATTTCCTTACCAAAGCATCAATTCCCAATTCGTTTCCATACCGTAACGGTCTTATTTAAAGGAGAAATATATCACAGATTACGAAATTATTAGTAGAGAGTTTCCATACCGTAACGGTCTTATTTAAAGTTATGAAGTTGTTGTTGTGATACAGAAGAGATTGTTGTTTCCATACCGTAACGGTCTTATTTAAAGGGAAATCAATTATTTTATAAATAATTCTCCAGATAGAGTTTCCATACCGTAACGGTCTTATTTAAAGAAGTAATAAAAACTGAAAAGGGGGTGTGAAATGTTTGTTTCCATACCGTAACGGTCTTATTTAAAGGTTGGGGGGCTATGAGGAACTCAGATTACACTTTTAAAGTTTCCATACCGTAACGGTCTTATTTAAAGTTTGAAAATGAACGAATAAAATTGAAGTGGTTGTTGAAGGTTTCCATACCGTAACGGTCTTATTTAAAGTTTATTAAATTTCCATTTATACTTATTGCTAAAGTTAAGTTTCCATACCGTAACGGTCTTATTTAAAGAACTTTAATATACGCTTGTGCAAGAAAATCATTATTGTTTCCATACCGTAACGGTCTTATTTAAAGAATGAGATAAATTTGCAATAAAATGAGTTTATCAACGTTTCCATACCGTAACGGTCTTATTTAAAGTGAAGAGAATATTTTAGAAATTGAAATGAAATAAAAGTTTCCATACCGTAACGGTCTTATTTAAAGGAGAGAGCTAAAATCTTGAAGGCCAACGGTATTCGTAATGTCAAAAATCAAAAAACAGCTTCAAAGGCCACTTAAATTTAATTATATGTAATAATTTTCTTTTGTCAAGTAAATTAATAACTGTTAAGAAAAAATTTTGTTATTTTTATGTAATATATCTTTTATTTTAGTGTCTATATTCGTATATATTTTTAATTTATTACCTAATATTTGAAAATTAAATTCTTTTTACAGTTTTGTCAAAGGGGTTCGGGATAATTTTTGTGTTTATTTACTCTAAATAACTCTTATAAATAAAGAAAATGTCTTTTGTTATCCAAAATATATTTTTTTTAATTATCTGCAAATATAGCAGAATTATGTTATGAACTTGAAGTAATTTACTTTATTCTTTTATTTATGTTCATAGTCTAAACTAAAAAGTATCAGCTTTTAGAGTATTACTAAAAAAAATTTTTTAAATTTTTTAATCTATCCAAAAAGTAATTATAAATAGAATTTATAGTTTCTATAAGTTATTTAAATTAATTTTGTTTATATGTTCACAACAGAAAAAATATAGAAATATATGAGTATTTAAATATAAAACAAAATATTAAATTTTATCAAATAAAATTTTAAATATTTAGATACCTTTGGTTGTTTAATTTTTTTAATGATAATCTTTAAAAGTTTGAAAATAAAGTTTTTAAGAATAGGAATTTTTGAGATTTTCCTCGCATTTTGTTTAGTATTATTAATTAACTTGGAAATTTTTAAGAAAAGAATTAATATTAAAAGTAGAATATAAATCTTGGAGGGATTTTTGTATGAATTCTAAAAAAGCTTATTTTTATATTTTTGGAATTATAGCTTTAATCTTACTTTTAATTTTCAAAACATCTTATGTAATTATTGAAAGTGGGGAAGTTGGAGTTTTATCTAATTTAGGAAAATATAGTAAGGAAGAGCTGGGACCTGGTATTCATTTTTTATTACCTTTTGGTATTCAAAAAGTTATAAAGGTGGATGTAAGAGTTCATAGCATTAATTACAAAGGTAATAAGGATTTGCAGGACAAAGAAGGTGTTATATATAAGCCAGCTATTACAGTTCTAGATGAAAGAGGTCTTCCTATAAAAGTAGAGCTTACAGTTACTTACCGTCTAAATCCAAATATGGCAGCTGAAACTTTAAGTTCGTGGGGTTTTAATTGGGAAGAAAAGCTTGTAAATCCTATCATTAGAGAAGTTGTTAGAGACGTTATAGGTAGATATCCAGCTGAAAGTATTCCTACTAAGCGTCCTGAAATTGCTGCAAAAATAGAAGAAGGGATTAGAAAGGAAATAAAAAATCAATCTCAAGGAGCTGTTGAAGTAGTGGGAGTTCAGCTTAGAAACATCTTACTTCCACGAGATATTGAACAGAAAATAAAAGAGGTTCAAATTGCAAAGCAAGAAGCAGAAAAAATGAAATATATTGAAGAAAAGGCAAGAAAGGAGCAAGAAGTTGCAAAAATTAAGGCAGAAACAGAAAAACTTAAAAAAATTATAAAAGCTAAAGCTGAGGCTGAAGCAAGATTACTTAAGGCAAAAGCTGAGGCAGAATCTAATAAAATCTTATCTGAGTCTATCAATGATAAAATATTAAAGTATGAAGCCCTTCAAGTTCAAAAGCAAATGGCTGAAAGTATAAAAGAAAACAAAAATGTAAAACTGTTTATAAATCCACCTCAAAATCTTCACATGTGGATAAAGTAACGGGTAGGCAAAAGAATTGCCTACCCTACTCTTTTTTATTTACTTCATCAATTAAATTCATATATTCAGCTACTTCTTTCCAGTATTTTTGATTCTTTTTTATTCTTTCGTCTATTTCCTTAGGTTTAGTTTTTTTCTTTGCTTCTTCCTCTCTTCTTTTTCTTTCTCTTTCTTCACGGTCTTTTTTAGGTTTTAAATATAAGAAATAAATTAAAATTCCTAAAAAAAGTAAAAGTAATCCTATAGCTATAAGGAAACTAAAAATCTCATCTACAGTTAAACTTTCTAAATCTATATTCATCTTTTTATCCTAATTTTTATCCTAACTTATACATTTTCCAAATAAGTATTTAGCTTAACCAAAGCTAAATAAAGTTTTTGAGTAGTTAAAATTTCTTCTTCTAATCTTCTTTTTTCCTTTTCATCTTCTGTTTCTAAAAGCTTTTGATTGAGCTCTTCAACTTTTTCTAAAAGTTTTTGAGGATCTAATTTTTTAGGATCTAAACGTTCCCTTAAAGCTACTTTTAGTCTTTCTCCGTCATATTCTAAATATCCGCCTTTAAATAAGATAAATTCCTTATTTCCTTTTTCATCTACAATAATTAAATAACCGGCCCTTCCACCTATAAGGGCCGGTACATGTCCTTCCTCTATTGTATCATAATCATCATCTATATCATAAAACACATATTTTATTTGTTTTTCTGTATAAAATCCTTGGCTACCAAGCTCAAGTAAAATCATGGCTTTACCTCATTTTAATTATTTAGCTTTTGCTTCTTTCATAAGTTTTTTAGCTTTTTCTACAGCTTCATCAATAGTTCCTACCATATAGAAAGCTTCTTCAGGTAAGTGATCCCATTTTCCTTCTATAATTTCTTTAAATCCACGAATTGTTTCTTCAAGTGGAACATATCTACCTGGCATACCAGTAAATTGCTCAGCTACGTGGAATGGTTGAGTTAAGAAGAGTTGAATTCTTCTTGCTCTATGAACGATAATTTTATCTTCTTCAGAAAGTTCTTCCATACCTAAAATAGCGATAATTTCTAGAAGTTCTTTATATCTTTGTAAGTATCTTTGAACTTCACGAGCTACTCTGTAATGCTCTTCTCCAACAATATTTGGATCTAAAAGTCTAGAAGTAGATTCAAGTGGATCAACTGCCGGGTAAATACCTTGTTCTGCTAAGGAACGAGAAAGAACAGTTGTAGCATCTAAGTGAGCAAATAATGTAAATGGTCCTGGATCTGTAAAGTCGTCAGCTGGAACATAAATAGCTTGAACAGATGTAATAGAACCTTTTTCTGTAGAGGTAATTCTTTCTTGAACTTTACCAACTTCAGTAGCTAAAGTTGGTTGATAACCAACTTCAGATGGAATTCTACCTAAAAGTGCAGAAACTTCCATACCTGCTTGGATAAATCTATACATATTATCAATAAAGAGAAGAACGTCTCTTCCTTCTACATCTCTAAAGTATTCAGCCATTGTAAGTCCTGTTAAAGCAACTCTCCAACGGTTTCCTGGTGGCTCATTCATTTGACCATAAACAAGAATTGTATTTGGTAAAACTCCAGATTCTTTCATTTCTAAGTAAAGGTCAGTTCCTTCTCTTGTTCTTTCTCCAACTCCAGTAAATACGGAAAAACCACCATGTTTCATTGCAACGTTATGAATAAGTTCCATTAAAAGAACAGTTTTCCCTACTCCAGCTCCTCCAAAAAGCCCAGTTTTTCCACCTTTTGCATAAGGTTCTAGAAGATCAATTACTTTAATTCCGGTTTCAAAAATTTCTTGAGCTGACTTTTGTTCAGTGAGTTTAGGAGCTTCTCTATGAATTGGCCATTTTTCTTCAGTTTCTACGGGTCCAGCTTCATCAATAGGTTCTCCAAGAACATTAAATACTCTTCCACGGCAAGCATGCCCTACTGGAACTTTTAAGTAATCTCCTGTATCAATTACTTCCATTCCTCTTTTTAAACCTTCAGATGGCCCAAGAACTATACAACGAACTTTATTATCTCCAAGTTGTTGTTGAACTTCTAAAACTAAATCTTTTTCTTGAAGTTTTCCATCCCAAGTAACAGTTTTTACTTTAGGAATAATTAAAGCATGATAAATATCTGGTAAAGTTTTAGCATTTTCAAATTCAACATCAACAACAGGACCTATAACCTGAACAATTTTACCTTTATCTCCTTTAGCCATAATAACCCCCTTCTCTTTTCAATTATTTCATAGCTTCTATAGCGTTAGTAATTTCAATAAGCTCTTTTGTAATAGCAGCTTGACGAGCTTTGTTATAAGATATTGTAAGTTTTTTAATAAGATCTTGAATATTTTTAGTTGCGTTATCCATTGCTGTCATACGAGCAGCATGCTCGGAAGTTGCACTTTCCCAAAGAACATTTAATACCCAACCGTAAGTATAATCTTGAACAAGTTGATCTAAGATATCTACATCTGGAATAACATCTAAAACTTTATTTTCATCCTTTTCATTTTTTACAGGTTTTATAGGTAAAAACTCATCATATATAACGTCTTGTCTTAGCGGATTTATAAATTTATTAAAAACAATATGAACTTCATCAAAACCTTCTAAAAGATAAGCATCTATGATTGCATTATAAATTTCTTTTGCTAAATCTTCTCCAAGTCGTCTAAAAACATCTACCCATTTGTATCTAACAGGTATGTCTGTATATTTTTCAAAAAATGTAGTTACTTTATTTCCAACTGTAAGAAGCTCCACTTCAATTCCCTTTTCTCTATATTCAGCTACTTTTTTTCTTGTTGTTTTTATTAAGTTTGCATTAAAAGCTCCACAAAGTCCTTTGTCTGAACCAAATACGCATATAAGTATTTTTTTAGGATTATGATTTTCCTTTCTCAAAAATACAGAGTTTGCATTTGGTACATCAGCTAAATCTAATGTAATTTCTCTTAAAATTCTTGCAAAATTTCTAATTTTTTTAAGTTCAGCTTCAGCTCTTTTAAGTTTAGCAGCGGACACCGCCTTCATAGCAGCGGTAATCCGCTGAGTACCTTTTAAAGATTTTATTTTTCTTTTTATATCTCTCATACTCATTCCAGCCATGGTTTAAACCCCTTTCCTTAAGCTACAAAAGTAGCTTTAAATTCTTTAATAGCCTTATGTAATTTTTCTTCAAGTTCTTTGTCAATTTGTTTCTTATCTAAGATTTCTTTTAAGATTTCTGGATATTTTGTATCAAAGAACTCATAGAGACCTTTTTCAAACTTTTGAACAGCTTCTACTGGAATATCATCTAGATATCCGTTAACAGCTGCAAAGAAAGCCACAATTTGCTTTTCTACAGGAATAGGAGAGTATGGAGGTTGTTTTAAAAGTTCCATAAGTCTTTTACCACGTTCAATTTGAGCTCTAGTTGCTGGATCTAAATCAGAAGCAAATTGAGCGAAAGCTTCAAGTTCTCTATATCTTGCAAGCTCAAGTCTAAGCTTTCCTGCAACTTGTTTCATGGCTTTAATTTGTGCTGCACCTCCAACACGAGAAACAGAAAGACCTACATTAATAGCAGGTCTTTGACCTTTGTTAAAGAGATCTGTTTCTAAGAAAATTTGTCCGTCAGTAATAGAAATTACGTTTGTTGGAATATATGCGGAAATATCTCCAGCTTTGGTTTCAATAATAGGTAAAGCAGTTAAAGAACCAAGGCCATATTTTTCATTAAGTTTAGCAGCTCTCTCTAAAAGTCTAGAGTGTAAATAGAATACGTCTCCAGGATAAGCTTCACGACCTGGAGGTCTTCTCATTAAAAGAGACATTTCTCTATATGCCACTGCGTGCTTAGAAAGATCATCATAAACAATAAGAGCAGCTCTTCCAGTATCTCTGAAATACTCAGCAATAGTACATGCAGTATATGGAGCAAGATATTTTAAAGCTGCAGGTTCAGACGCTGTAGCAGCAACAATAATAGTATAATCCAAAGCTCCTTTTTGTTTTAAAAGTTCGATTAAATGAGCTAAGGTGGAACGTTTTTGTCCTATACAACAGTATACACAAATAACTCCTTCTCTTTTTTGGTTTAAAATAGTGTCAATTGCAATTGTAGTTTTACCTGTTTGACGATCTCCAATAATGAGCTCTCTTTGTCCTCTTCCAATTGGAATAAGACCGTCAATAGCTTTAATACCGGTTTGAAGAGGTTCATGAACCGGTTTTCTAGTCATAATTCCTGGAGCAATTCTTTCAATTGCTCTTCTTTCTACATAATCAATAGGACCTTTTCCATCAATTGGATTACCAAGAGCATCTACAACTCTACCAATAAGTCCATCTCCTACTGGAGCGTCTGCAATTCTTCCAGTTCTTTCAACTTTAGAACCTTCAGAAATACCACTTTCTTCTCCCATTAAAACAACACCAACATTATCCTCTTCTAAGTTAAATGCAATACCTTCTGTTCCATTTTCAAACTTTACAATTTCACCGTACTCTACATTATCAAGACCATATACTCTTGCAACACCATCTCCAACTTTTAATACAACACCTGTTTCTTTCAAATCAATTTGTCTTTCAAAATTTTCTATTTTTTCTTTAATGAGTTTAGCTATTTCCTCAGCACGAATCTGTTTATTCATCCTATCACCCCTCTAATATTCTTTTTTGTAAATCATTAAGATAACCCTTTATAGTGGCGTCACAAATAGTATTTCTAATTTTAATATAAACTCCACCAACAATTTCAGGATCAATTTTTATATAAGGAATTAATTCTTTTCCAGTTAGTTTTCTTACTTTTTCCTTAATTTCATTTAAAGTTTCTTCCTTAATTTCTCTTGCTACGGTAATATCTACCTCTACTTTTCCTTGTTTTAAAAGTAAAATATCTCTTAATTCTCTATACATTTTCTCAAAAAAAGATATTTTTCCATATTTAACAAGAAGTTTTAGAAAATTTAAAAATTTTTTATGCAAGGATAATTTTTGAGCAATTTCTTCAAGAAGATTAAATTTATCTTCTAAACTAATAATAGGGGAGGATAAATACTTTTTTAACTCTCTTGAAAAGATAGTTTTAAACTTTTCTAGATCTTCTAAAATTTTTTGGGCTTCACTTGCATCAACAGCTGAGGCTAAAGCTTTAACATAAGTATTTATAACTGACATTTTAAACTATCCTCCTTAAATTTTACTTAAAGAGCGTTTTATAAATTTCTCATCTTCCTCAGGGGTTAGTCTCTCTTTTAATACTTTTTCAGCCTCTTTTAAAGCTTCGTTTACAGCTATATTTTTTAACTTATACTTTAATAGATAAATCTCGTTTTCCACTTCTCTTTCTAAAGCTTCTTTATATCTTTCTATAATTTTTTCAGCTTCTTTTAGAATTTGCTCTTTTTTCTTTTCTGCTTGCTTTTCCGCAACTTTTATAATTCTTTCTGCTTCTTTTTGAGCATTTTCTATTTTCATATCAAGTTCTCTTACAGCTTGTTCTAAACGACTTTTCTCAAGTTCTAGTTCTTCTTTAGTTTTGAATATTTTTTCTTTTTCTTTTTCAAGATAATTTTTTAAAGGATTTTTTAATAATTTATATAAAATAAGTACTAAAAGAACAAAATTAACAACTTTAAACAAAAACAAAGTCATTTTTAATCCCCCTAAGCAGCTTTTTTACCTAAAATTTTTTCAACAATTAATTTTGCAAGCTCAGGAATAGTTTTTTGAAGTTCTTTTTTAGCTTCCTCAAATTCTTGCTTTAGGGTAGCTAAAATTTGTTCAAATTTCTTCTCTTCCTTTTCTTTAGCTTCTTCAATCATTCTTTTAGCTTCTTTTTCAGCTTCCATAACTGCTTTCTTTAAAATTTCATCTGCCTTTTCGTTTGCTTCTTTTAAAATACGCTGAAATTTAGCTTCTTTTTCTTCAAGAAGTTTTCTTAAAGAAGTTATTTCTTTTTCTAAATTTTTAAAATATTCTTCTCTTTTTTCAATTTTTTCACTGAATTTATCTAAAAAGATAGTCTTAAAAACAAAGAAAAATACTAGAAAGTTTAAAGCTTGAATAACAAGATATAAAGGATTTATGTTTACTATGCTTCCTTCTGCCATTATAAAGCCTCCTAAGATAAAAAATTCCAATATATTTTATCAAATCTTTCAAAAGTTTGGGAGATTATTCTTTTGAGATTTCTCCGGCAGCTATAACTTTATCTTTTTTATAAACTACTCCTACTTGGCCTGGAGTAATAGCAAAAACTTTCTCTTTAAGTTTTATTTTAAGTTTATTTTGCGTTTCCTTTATATATTCAATGGGAACTTTTTTAGCTTTGTATCTTACTTTTATATATAAATTTTCAAAATTTGTTTTCTCTAAAAATTCGTGATCAAAAAAATTAAGTTTTTCTAAAGTTAAACTATCACTATAAACTTCATCTTTTGGAGCAACAACTATTTGTTTTTTAAATATATCTATTTCTTTTACATACAGAGGTTCTTTATACCTGATATGAAGACCCCTTCTTTGACCAACAGTAAACTGTAAAATATTTTTTGTTTCTCTTAAAACTTTTTTTTCTTTACTTAAAATAATTTTTCCTCTTATTTTTAATTTATTTTCTTCTAAAAATTCCCCTATAGAGTAGCCTTTTAAAAAACATATATCTTGACTTTCTTTTTGTTCTACTGGAAGCTCAAGTTGAGAAGCAAGTTTTTTTATTTGCTCTTTCTCATATTCTCCTAAAGGAAAGATGCAGTAGGGAATTATATTTTTTCTTAAAAAACTTAAAAAATAAGATTGATCTTTCTTTTTATCTTTCGCTTCATAAAGAAAGTTTCCTTTTCTTATAACATAATGTCCTGTGGAAATATAATCTACTATACCTTCCTTTATATATCTAAAAAGAAAAGGAAACTTAAGATATGCATTACACCAAACACAAGGATTGGGAGTTTTTCCTTGAAAATAGTAATCTAAAAAACCATTTATAATAAGTTCTCTGAAAGCTTCTTTTAGATCTACTACATGAAGAGGAATTTTTAAAAACTTAGCTAAATTTTCCACTCTTTCTATATTTTCTTCATGAAGCTTTGTAAATATAAAATAATATCCAATTACCTTATATCCTTGCTTTTTTAAAAGGTAGGCTGCTACGCCTGAGTCTACTCCGCCAGAAAGTCCTATCCCTACTTTTTTCATTTTTTTTCCAAAAAGAAATTTTCAAAATTTTATCAAAAATCTTTTTTTTCTAAAAGAATAAAATTTCTTTCAAAATCCTCTTTGGGTTTATATTTAAAAATTTTGGGTTTTGAAATTTTAAGGTGGGAAATATCATCTAATTTTTTTCCTCTTACTATTAAAACAGGAACATTTTCTTTTATAAAGGAAGAAAGTAAATCTTCTATTTTATTTAAAGGTGCAAAGGCCCTACAGATAATTAAATCTGGATATTTCTTTATATTTTTTATATCTTCATTTAAAACTTTTACATTTTTTAAATTTAAAAATCTTTTTATATGTTCTAAAAATAAGGCTCTTTTTTTTCTTATTTCTATTAAGTCAAAAAGCTTGTTTTCATATAAAATAGAGAGAGGAATCCCAGGAAATCCAGCTCCACTTCCAACATCAAAAATTTCTTTTGGATCTAAGTTAAAATATTCAAAAGCATACTTAAAATATAAACTATCCAAAAGATGCCTTTTTATAAGTTCTTCATCCGTTTTAAAAGATACTAAATTTACTTTTTTATTCCATTTTTTAAGTTCTTTTAAAAATAAAGAAAGCTTTTCTATTTTTTCTTTTGAAAGAGTAAATCCTTCTTTTTTTAAAAATTTCTCAATGATTTCTTCCATCATAATCCTTCTATTTATTTTCTTTTTGTTTTTGTCTTTTATGCTTATTTATATAATATAAAACTATGGGAATACTTGCCGCTCTTACTCCTTCCATTTTAGAAAGATCACCTAAGGTTTTGGGTTTGTATTCTTTTATTTTTTGTTTTTCTTCAAAAGAAATAGGGATTTCATCCCAATTTAAATCTTCTGGAATTTCAATACTTTCTAGTTTTCTAAATTTTTCAGCAAGTTTTATTGTTTTTTCTATATATCCTTCATATTTTATTTCTATTTCTAATGTGTAAAGAATTTCCTCTATTAAAGAGCTTTTCTTTGGAATATCTTCTTTTAATATATTTTCCTCTATAGATTTTATAATTTCTCTTAAAGTAGTTTTGTAAGACTTATCTTCCTCTTTTACCAAAATAGGAAGATCTAAAATATCTTTTAAGGAAACATCCGGGCGTTTTAAAAATTTATCTAAAGGCATATTTTCTTTTATAGGAATCTTGGATTCTTCCTTTACAACGCGATAATTTTCTTTAAAAGCCTTAATAAGAAAACTTAGAATCTCTTTTTTTCTTTTTACTCTCTTATATTCTCTTTCAGTTAAAAGCCCAAGTTTATAAGCTTTTTCAGAGAGCCTTAAATCTGCATTATCGTATCTAAGTAAAAGACGATATTCTGCTCGGGATGTAAAAAGACGGTAAGGTTCTTTTGTCCCTTTTGTAACAAGATCATCTATTAAAACCCCAATATAAGCTTCATCCCTTTTTAAAACAAATCTTTCTTCCTTTCCTAGTGCATATAAAGCTGCATTTATCCCAGCTACGATTCCCATAGCTGCAGCTTCTTCATAGCCTGTAGTTCCACATATTTGACCTGCATGAAAAAGTCCTTTAATTTTTTTAGTTTCAAGAGTATGATAAAGCTCGCGAGGATCTATATAATCATACTCTATACCATAGGCTGGCCTAATGAGCTTTGCCTTTTCCAAGCCTGGAATAGAATGAATAATTTTTTCTTGTACTTCATAAGGCATAGAATTTGAAGTTCCAGCTGGATAAACTTCTATTGTATCTAAACCTTCAGGCTCTATAAATACATGATGCTTATATTTATCTGGAAACTTTACAATTTTATCTTCAATAGAAGGACAATACCTTACTCCAGTTCCCTCAATAAGACCTCCATAAAGAGCTGAGCGTTTTAAATTTTTTTCTATTATTTCTTTAGTTTCTTTTGTAGTATAAGTTAAAAAACAGGGAATTTGTTTTCTTTTGTCAGTTTTTAAAAAATCTTTTAAGTAAGGAGGAACTGGTAAGAGTTTTTCTTCTCTTTCTACAAAAAATGAAAAAGATGGAGGCGGCTCATCCCCATCTTGAATTTCCATTTCAGAAAAGTTTATAGTTCTACCATCTAATCTTGGAGGAGTTCCAGTTTTAAAGCGACCAAGCTTAAAATTACATCTTTTATAAAATTCTGTAAGTTTATTTGCAGGTGGTTCCCACATTCTTCCAGCTTCAAAAACTTCATGACCTATAAATATTTTTCCTCTTAAAAAAGTTCCAGTTGCTACAACTATAGCTTTTGCGCCGTACTTTGCCTTTAGATTTGTAAGAACTCCTTTAACTTTTCCATGTTCATCTATTAAAATATCATCTACAATTTGTTGAATTAATGTTATATTTTCTGTATTTTCTATAACCTTTGTCATTCTTTCTCGGTAAAGCTTTTTATCGCATTGAGCTCTTGGAGAGCGAACTGCAGGTCCTTTTTTGATATTAAGCATTCTAAATTGAAAACCTGTAAGATCTGTATTTTTCCCTATTTCTCCCCCAAGAGCATCTATTTCTCTAACTACAATTCCCTTTGCAACTCCTCCAATTGAAGGGTTACAAGCCATTTCTGCAATCTTATCTTTATTAACTGTAAAAAGGCCTACTTTCGCCCCCATTTTAGCGGCAGCTAAAGCGGCTTCACATCCGGCATGTCCAGCCCCAATTACAATAACATCAAATACATCATCCCACATTTTATTTCTCCAAAGATAGGATTTTTAAAGATATTTTATTTAGAAAGAAGCTTTGTTTAGATATTATAGGAAAATATTATAGAAAATCTAAATTTTTGATATATACTAAAACTTTAAAATTAGGGTAATATTTAATTTAAAAAATAAATAAAAACACTTTAACTAAAATATTCCATAGATCTTATGAAGAATATGTATAAGCTCTAGAGTATGTAAATTTATTAAAATAAATTCAAAAATCAAGAATATAGCATATAAAAAAATTAAAATAAAAAGCCATTTTCCTATAAAACCTTTTGCTTTTTTCTCAAGTTCTTCAAAAGAAAGTTTACAAATTAAAGACATTTTATCCCCCCTAATTTTTTAAATTTAGAACCATTGCAGCTTGGAATGAGCAATAAAAATAACAAGTTTAACAAACCATACTAAAAATAGTGGTCCTACTAAAAGTAAAGTAGTTAAGGCTAATATAATCCAACCTTCAAATTCTATTTCGTACCAAAAAACTTCTTTAGGCTTTGGTTTAAATTCCTTTTTTGTCAATTTTTGCCTCCCTATATAAAACTTATAATTTATTTTTATATTTTGGATAGGTTAAATCTTTATAAGGGGAATTATGAATAATATGACATTTTAAGCAATTTTTTTTGTCTTTTAAGTTTTTATGACTGCCCCACAAAATCGGTTTATGACAATAAATACAAATTTCAGGAGCTTTTGCATATAGCATATTTTTTTTGTTTAAGTGGGGATTATGACAAATAGTACAATCCATAGGGTGAGTATATTTATTTTTAGCAAATACTCCCACATCTTTTGCCTTTCTTCCATTATGACAAACAAGACAAGTTTTTGCATGCTTAGAATAATGTAGATTTTTCTTTGGAATATAAATATTAGGACTGTATTTAATTAAAAATTCACTTTTTGCAAAGTGGGGTGTATGACAATTTTCACAGGATTTGTGAGGAGTTTTTAAAACTTCTTTTTCTTCTTTATGACATTTAGAGCAAAATAAACCATAAGTTTTTGTTGGAATTAAAGACTTACTTAAAGCTCTATGCATTTTGTGACAATTTAAACATCCAATATCTGGATGAGAATTTTTATCTTTTTTTATATCTATATGACATTTATAACAATGTTTAGATTTATTTCTTTTAAAAGAAAGACAATTTTTATCTTTTGGTCTGTGCATATCATGACAGTTTAAACAATTAATCTTCATTTTTTTCTTTCTTAAATTCAATTTTCCAACAGGATGGTTAAAAAGTATAAGATTTTTTGAAAAATATTTTCTTTTATATTTTTCTTTATGACAAGAAGCACATGTATTTTCTTTTACTTTAAAAGCAAATTTCTTTTTAGAACCTTCTTTGGTATGAGGATTATGGCAATTTCCACAGTTTACTTTATTATTTATGGGATGTCCTATCTTATGATATATATTATAAAAAATATCCCTATCATCTAAAATTAGACCATTGTGACAAGAGTAGCACATTTCTAAACTAGATGCAGATACATTTTCTCCTACTAAAATATAAGGCAACTTACTTTTCTCTTTAGATATAAAATTTTTTACATGACATTTATAGCAATCTTGCGCTAAGGAAAAAGATAATAATATAAATGTTAAAAATATAAATTTTCCCAACATTATCTTTCTACCTCATTCTTTTTTCTTATTACAAGGGTAGGTTTTAAAGAATCTAAAACATAAATATTATTCTTATCTACTTTTAAGCCCAAGGGATTTTTTATATTTGAAAAATAACCCACATAAGAACCTGCTTTTGTAAAAACAACAACTTTTTTAAAAATGGGATCTGCAACATATATGTAATTTTTATCAACATCTATGCCTGTAGGTCTAAAAAGTTTACCTTTTGTAATTCCAAAATCTCCAAAAAAGTAAGTTAATTTTCCATTAAAATCGATTAAATAGATTTTTGCATTATTTACATCTACAAGATATATATAACTATTATCTTTTGTTAAAAAACCTAATTTGGAATTAAAATTAATAGATTTTCTCTCTTTTCCATCTAGAGAGTATGCTTTTAAGTATCCATTTTTTAAGCTTGTCCAAATAAGATTTTTCACCTTAACAAGGTCTATAGGAGAAGCTTTTAGATTTATGACTCTTTCTATTTTTCCCTTTAGATTTAATATATATATTTTTTTATCTTTTGGAGAAGTAAGGTAAATCTTGTTGTCTTCTACATATATTCCATAAGGTTTAAATTTTAATTTAATTTTATTTTTAGGTTTTAAAGTATTTTTATTTAAAACTAAAATTTCCTGCTTTAATCCATCTACTATATATATACTATTTTTATATATAGAAAGATCTGAAGGCGTTTTTAAATTAAGATTTACAGTTTCTCCCAAGGCAAATAAACCTAGTAAAAATATAAGCATTTATGCCCCCTTATTTTATAAACTCTGGAAAGTAAATTTTTTTTCCTTTTATAAGAGCTTTTATAATTACGTCTTTTCCTTTGATTTCCTCTATACGCTCTTTACTAAATCCAAGAGCTTTTAGATCTAAAGGTGGTTTTGGAGATAAATGACAATCTTTACAAGAGTAAATACCTTCTTTTACAACATATCCATGAAGCTTAGATGTAAAAAGAGGATCTTTTTTATCTATTTTATCTTTTACAAGCTTATAAGGAATATCTAAAGGTTTCCCGTTAACTAAAGGTCCTATCCTTGCATCATCAAACTCGCCAGATAGAACAATTTCATTTCCGTATTTAATATAAGTAGTTCCATATCTATCTGGTCCTCCAGAAACGGGATAAATTTTTTTTCCCTTTATTTTTATCCAAGAGTATGAGGAGGCTCCAATTTTTACATGACAGACTGTACATGTTAAAAAACCAGCATGCATATTTAAAAAAGCAGCATATTTTCCTTTTTTATGAGGATAAGCAGTATGGCATTTTGTGCAGACATCTCCATAAAAAACTTTGTTATAGGTATTTTCTATATGAAAAGGTAGAGGATATTTATTTTTATTTATTTTTGGAGTTTTAAACTTTTTTAATTTTTCCTTCCAAGTTTTAATGTTTCCTTGAAAATCGCTATTTTTTATATACTCTAAAAGAACTTGGGAAAAGGCTAAATTAGAAACTATATAAAAAGCAAAAATATATTTTAATTTTGACATTCTACTTCCCTCCTTCTTTCATAAAGCTCTTTGTTTATTTGTCTTTCTATTTCGTGGGCTTTATGAATGATTTTTAAAATTTGCTCTTCCACGGGTAGTTTCTCTATAGATTTAATAAATTCATATCTTTCTTTTAAAAAGGGATATTTTTCTAAAAATTCTGGGCATTCTTCTCCTAATTTTTTTATAATTTTTCTATAAAGTCTTGGTTT
Organism: Aquificota bacterium; assembly: GCA_027002265.1. GTDB lineage: Bacteria > Aquificota > Aquificia > Desulfurobacteriales > DQVG01 > DQVG01. The sequence continues at coordinate 57,814 of JAMOTM010000043.1, forward strand.
TTCTTCCATAAGCTCTACTTCATTGAAAGTTCCAGTAAGCCATACCCAGTCCATAGGAAATTTTGAAGGTCCAAAATGAGCAAAATATAAATGAACTAATCCCAACCAACCTAAAGCTACAAAAGCTTCATCTGTGTGAGCAAGATAAGCTACAGAAATCGCCCAATTGGGAAAATGAAGGTAATGAGTAAAAAATTCCGGAAACCATAAAATGAAACCGGTAACTCCAATAGCAAACATACCCCAACCAACTGCAAAAAAATCAAATTTATCTATCCATATAAATTCATCAAAATCAGGTGGTGCTTTTCTAATCCCAAGGTAGTAAGTTACCTGGTGGTAAATATCTATAGCATCCTTTAATCTTGGAAGCATAGGAAGTGCATCAAATACCCCAATTTTTTTTATTCTATCTGTATTAAGAATGATTAAAAGGGTGCAGTAAAATACTGTAACTAGAAAAGTAAGAAACATAATAAGCCCGTATACTCTGTGAATAGTCATTGCTCCAAAAGTTCCACCCATAAGATAGTAAAGAGGTTTAGCCCAGGAAGCATCCGAATACTTTAAAGGAAAACCCGTTAAAATTTGATAAGCTACAGTAACAAATATAAATACATGCAATATTCTATGGAAGATGTTAAATTTTCTATAAGCCAAATACTTCCCATCTACAATTAAAGTTTTTTCAACTTCATCTTTAAGCCTTAAATTTTCTTTTAATTTAGATAAAATTCCCATTTATAAAACCTCCTAATCCTCCTTATCCTTCTTTCTATTTCTTATTTCCCTAAATAAAGATAAAAATACAATTCCAGCTCCCATTAGAAGAACAGATGCTGCCATGTAAAACATTCCATGTTCTACTCCAAAAACTATAGCTTGAACTACAGGATTTTCATATTTAAATACAGCTGGATCCATATGAACCCATTTAGTTGTTGCAAAATTTTTATCATTCCATTTAGCTACGAGGGGATGACATTCATCGCTTCTTCCACAAGTTTTAGGCAAAACATTTGGATTAGTAGAAGAACGTTCATCTATAGTTTCAAAAATATCGTGAAAGTTACCATTTGCATGGGTATGACAGTCTAAACAATCTGCAGCTCTTTTATCTTTAGGATAGAGTTTAAGCATTTTTCCATGCATAGTATTAAGATAAGCTTTTACAGCTTCAAGAATTTTTTCTTTTCTTTCTTCATCTTTTATTTGCATAACATTTATTGCTTTTTCCATTTTCCTTTTATCTGCGTGACAAGAAGCACAAAGTTTTACGATTTCCCATCCATTTCTTTGTATACCAGCTTTATAACCAAAGGCAAAACCATTTTTTTCAATAGGAATTTCACTTCTAGAAAGAACATGGGCATATGCAATTTTTAGATCGTAATTATTGGTGTGGCATATAGAACATTTAGCTAAAGATTTTTTTGCACTATTTAATTTTTCTAAATCTATAAGCTCTTTGTTTATATGGCAGTAAGAACAAGAAGGAAAAATGTCTGGAGCTTTATCGTAGTATTTTCCGTGGACCGACTCTTTCCAAGTTTTTACAATATTTTCATGCGAAAAAAACTTTTTAGATATAGGATCTATAACATGGCATTTTGAAGAGCAAGTTGCTTTTACGTTTTTAGGGTCGTGAGGATAAGCTTTTATTTTTGTATGACATTCTGAGCAATCCGCGTCCCTATGAACGGAATGTAAAAATTTTATGGAAGATATATCACAGAGAATAATAGTGTTGTTTTGAATGTAACCTAAATTTCTATACTTATGGCACATTAAACATCCATCTTTTGCTAAACTGAAAGATATAGCTAGTTCAAAAACAAAAAGGCTTTTTATAAAACTCTTCACGCTATTAACCTCCTAGGTTTACAAGTTTTAAAATAAGTCCTACAAGCGTATATCCAAATGCAAAACCCATGCATAATGTAAAAGTCATTCCAAAAGATCTTAAAGCCCAACCTAGAGATTTATATTCATAGTAATATCTAGAGTAATAGGTGATAAGCAATGCTACTATTATTCCACTTATAAACTTTATCCAAAAATAGGAGCTATCTACGGCTTTTGATTGAGTTAAACCAGCTAAAAACACAAAACCCGCAACTGATAAAGCTCCTAAACCTACTATAAACATTAAAGGAGCTGCCCAAGCGTCGTCCCTTAACACTCGATTTGGAGGTATTGGATGTTTTAACTTTTTCATGATAATACCCTCTCATTTAACAAAAGTTTTAAAACTACTAAATTTTTTAAAAAAGTATATTTTTATCAAGATAAATTTTATTTTACAATTTATTTTGGAATTTTCAATTTTTAATTATATTATTTATCATCGTTTTGAATTATTTGAATATATAAATTATATTAACTTCTCCTAGGTAGGGAATATAAGATAAAATTCTGGATTTTTAAGTAAGATGTATAGATATTGAAAATAAAAGGTTTATAATAATTGATGCAAAATATTTTAAATGAGAAAGGAGAGGATGAAAATATTAAAACAAGCTATTTTTGTTCTTATATTTTTTAAGGTAGCTTTTGCCATTAATTTAAATGATACAAGCTTTATTTATAAACTTTTAAGTGATTTTAAACTTCAATATGAACTTTTTAAAAATTCTCACTTAGAAGATGGAAAATATGTTTATACCGATAAATACGGAAATAAACTTATATTTACTGTAGATCCCTTTCTACAAAAAAAAGTAAAAAAATATCTTTTAAAACACCGGGTAAAGTATGGGTGTTTCGTTGCTATTGAGCCTCAAAGTGGAAGGGTTTTAGCTAGTGTTTATGGAAAAAAAGATATTTGTTTAAGAAATGATTTTCCTACAGCTTCTACCTTTAAAGTTATATCTGCAGCTTTAGCTTTAGAAAAAGATATTATGGAGCCTCAAAGTCATCTTTATTATAGAGGTCGTCCTACTTCCATTTCGTTTAGAACTTGGATAAGAGGAAGATATAGATACAAAACTACTTTAGAGCAAGCTTTGGCAAAATCTATTAATCCGTTTTTTGGAGTGTTAGCATACAAATATTTTAGAAATTATAACTTAGAAGAATATGCTAAAAAATGGGGATTTAATCTTTCTTTTTACAATTTTCCTTGGGGTAGGATAAAAAATTTAAATTCTATTGTTCAAGTTGCAAAAACAGCTGCTGGTCTTGGCCCAACTACATTTAGTCCTTTTCATGGAGCTCTTATAGCTGCTACTATTGCTAATGACGGGATTATGCCAGTTCCAAGTTTTGTGGAAGCAATTTATGATAGAGACGGAAACTTAGTATATTCTTTTACTTCAAAGTATTTTTGGCGAGTTATAGATGTTGATGTTGCAAATAAACTTTCTAATATGCTTGAGAAAACTTATGCTTATGGAACAGCATCTCATGATATAGAGTTTAGAAAATTTAAAAGGACTTTTAAAAATATAAAAATAGCTGGTAAAACGGGAACTCTATCAAATAGAAGTTATCCAAAAGGTATTTGTCAATGGTTTATAGGTTTTGCCGATTATAGAAACCCATCTATTGCTGTTGCATCTTTAGGTATAAATAGGGGTTATATGACTACAAGTGGATATGGAATTTCTGCTTATGGTCTAAGGGAGTATTTTTATGAAAAATTTGGAATTATAAAGAAAAGAAGAAAATATAAATATAGATCTTATAAAACTAAATACAAAAAAATTTATTACATTGTTAGAAAAGGCGATAACTTATATTACATTGCAAAAAAATTTAATGTAAGAATTTCAGATATTAAAAGATGGAATCATTTAAAACATAATTATCTCTATCCAGGCCAACGGTTAGTTATATATAAATCCTATTCTTACTTTAAAAAAAGAAAATACTTAAAAATAAAATATAAAGTAAAAACTGGAGATACTCTTTGGAAAATAGCCAGAAAATTTGGAGTTTCAATTAAAGCTTTAAAGAAATGGAATCATTTAAAAACTACGAATATAAAGGCTGGAGATTATCTTATTATTTATAAATCTTTGTAATTTCGTGGAGCTATTTTGAAAGATTTTTTGAATGCTTTAAATATTTACTATAGCTATACAAATAATTTGCCAAAAAGTTTAAAAATTTTAGCTCAAAGTGAAGAATTTAAGAAAATTTCTCAAGATATTTTAGAAAAGCTTAACAAAGGTCTTTCCTTTTCTAAAATTCTTTATGAAAAGGGTCTTATAAATTCATTTGAAAGAAAAATATTAAAATTTGGAGAAGATAATAATCTTTTAGAAAAAGCATTGTCCTTTATTTTAGATTATCGTTTTCTTAAAAAAAAAATAAAAAGAAACCTATTTAATAAAGTTAAGTATCCTTTTATAGTTTTTTTATTTAGCTTTTCATTTTTAATATTTTTTAAGCTAAAATTTCTTCCAGAAATTGAAAAAATATATCTAGAAATGAATTTAGAGTTGCATCCTTTAATAAAATTTTGGAAAATTATTTTTGAAGTGCCTTTTTATTTTTATATTTTATTTTCTTTCTTAATTTTCATCTTATTTTACAAAATTTATCTTATCTTTAAAAAACATATATTTAAAAGATACAACTTTATTTTAAATATTAAACTTTTTTTATTTCTTTATGAAACTCAAGGCTATATAAACACAGCTGCTTTTAAAAGTATAGCGGGGGAATCTATTTTAAAAACTTCGGATTATTTAAAACCTTTTATACAAAAGGAAGATTATTATTTTTTTAAAATTAATGAAGAGAATAATAATATAGAAGAAGGTTTGAAATATTTGGAAAGAATTTATGAAAGGAAATTTCTTAATTATTTGGAAAATTTATTAAATTTTATTTCTGTTGTAGTATACACATTTAGTGTACTTTTAGTTACTCTTTTAATTTTATCTTATCAACTTCCTTTACTTTTTGGAAAAATTGAATAAATTAGCCCCACAAAGGGGGCTACAAATCTATTTATTTGCATTATATCTTTCTATAGATTCCTCAATAAGCTTACAGGCTTCTTCTTTTGAACCCCAACCAATAACTTTAACCCACTTTCCAGGTTCTAAATCTTTGTATCTTTCAAAAAAGTGTTTTATTTTCTCTCTAGTTATTTTTGGAAGATCATCAATGGATTTAATATCTTCGTAACTTGGATCAAGCTTTGAAACAGGAACTGCAATAATTTTTTCATCTTGGCCAGCTTCATCTTCCATTATTAAAACTCCAATGGGTCTACATCTTAAAACAGAGCCTGGAACTACAGGCTCTCTTGAAATAACAAGAACATCTACTGGATCACCGTCTTTTGCCAAAGTGTTGGGAATAAATCCATAATTAAATGGATAGTACATAGGAGTAAATAAAAATCTATCTACAAAAATAAGACCGCTATCTTTATCAAGCTCATACTTTACGGCGCTTTTTTCAGGAATTTCTACAATTACGTAAATATCTTCAGGTGGATTTTTTCCAGCTGGTATTTTTATCATTATTTGATACCTCCTTAAAAAATATTATTGTATTTCAAACTTTATTATATAACTTTTATATTTCAAATTTAAAAAATTTAAAAATTATAAATTTAATTGGATAAATTGCTATTTATGCCCCGTAGAACCAAAACCGCCCTCTTTTCTTTCGGTTTCTGAAAGCTTATCTACAACTTCAATATCAAACAAATTCAATTTTCTTAAAATCATTTGAACTCCACGAAAAGGAAGCTTTAGATCTGGAGCATTTTCATCTATTTTTCTTAAGGCTACTTTTATAGTTCCTCTATATTGAGGATCAATAATCCCTATAGAATTTGCCATAACAAAACCAGTTTTAGATAAAGAGCTTCTTGGAACAATTTCAATATAATAGCCTGGAGGAGGTTCTACCCTTATTTTTGTATCATAAAAATAAAAATTACCTTTTTTCTCTATAAGTTCCACTAAATAAAGATCATAACCTACATCATCTTTATATTTTTTAAAAGGGGGGATACCCCCCTTTTCTATTTTAATTTTTACTTTCATTTTCTTTTTTGCCTCCATTATCTTTTTCCTCTTGATTTTTTGCTTGATCTTCCTTTACCTTTCTAAGCTCCTCTTCTGTTAAGGTAGACTTACCTTCAAAAATATTTTGGTCTCCTTTCTTTGTTTTGAAAAATCCTCCGTAAGATTTTAGAGCTGTAATTTCCTCTGGAGATAAAGAAGTGAAAGATAGTTTTGGTCTTCCAAGAGGATCAAGCTCTAAAACTTTCACTGGAATTAAGTCTCCTACTTTCACCATTTCTCTAGCATCTGTTACCCCAGGTCCCATTTTAGATACATGAACAAGTCCTATCTTTCCAGGAATAATTTCTACAAATGCTCCATAATTTTCTACTCTTACAACTCGACCTAAAAATGTTTTACCTACAACATCTTCAGTAACATCTTTAATCATATCTATAGCTTTTTCCGCAGATTCTTTATTTGGAGCAGATACAAATACAGTTCCATCTTCTTGATCTATATCTATTTTTACTCCAGTAAGATCAATAATAGTTTTTATAGTTCTTCCAGAAGGTCCAATTAGGTCTCTAATTTTCTCTACGTCAACTTTAGTAGAAAGAATTCTTGGCGCATATTTAGAAATATCACTTCTTGGCTTATCTATAATAGCTTCCATTTTATCTAAAATATAGAATCTACCTTCTCTTGCCTGTCTTAATGCATTTAAGAAAATATCTTTTGTTATCCCTTTAATTTTTAAATCCATTTGAATAGCTGTAACCCCTTTTCTTGTTCCAGCTACTTTAAAATCCATATCTCCTAAATGATCTTCATCTCCCAAAATATCGCTTAAAACTACAAAATTATCGCCTTCTTTTATAAGACCCATTGCAATTCCAGCAACCGGAGCTTTGATAGGAACGCCTGCATCCATTAAAGATAAACTTCCTCCACAAACTGTAGCCATAGAAGAAGAACCATTTGACTCTAAGATATCGGAAACTACTCTAATTGTATAAGGGAATTCTTCTTCTGAAGGAATTACAGGAAGTAAAGCTCTTTCTGCTAAGGCTCCATGTCCAATTTCTCTTCTTCCCGGAGCTTTTAAAGGTGCAATTTCTCCCACGCAGAAAGGTGGAAAGTTATAGTGGAGCATAAATCTTTTAGTTTCCTCCTCAGGTAAAAGAGAATCAACTATTTGAGATTCTCCTGGAGTTCCGAGTGTGGTTGTAACTAAAGCTTGAGTTTGACCTCTTTGGAAAAGAGCAGAGCCGTGGGCTCTTGGTAAAAGACCAACTTCTATATAGATAGGTCTAATATCTTTTAATCCTCTACCATCAATTCTTTTTTTCTTTATAAGGGCATATTTTCTTACAAATTCTTTTTCTACTTCTCCAAAATAATTTTCTGCAAGCTTTTGAAGTTCTTCCGGAATTTCAAGATTTTCTATCATTTTTGCTTTAAGTTCAGCTAAAGCAGCTCTTCTTTGCTTTTTATCTTGAATAAATACTGCTTTTGCTAAACGAGATTTTGCAAATACTTCATCTGTATACTCGCCGGTAAATTCAAAATCCTCTCCAGATAGAAGATATTTTTTAATTTTTTCTTTAAGTTCTTCTGGAAGTTCATCTGCTTTAAATTCTATTTTCTCTTTTCCTGCAAGTTTTCTTAAGTCCTCTTGAGCTTCGCATATTTTTTTTATCTCCTCATGAGCAAATAAAATTGCATCTAAGACTTCTTCTTCGGTAGCTTCCTTTGCTCCACCTTCTACCATAACAATTGCATCTTTTGTTCCAGAAACAATAAGATTTATATCAGCTTCTTCTAATTTTTCATAAGGAGGATTTATAACAAGCTCTCCATTTATTCTTGCTACTCTTACAGCTCCAACAGGTCCTTCCCAAGGAATTTGAGAAAGATGTAAAGCTGCAGAAGCTCCATTTATTGCAAGAACCGCTGGATCATTTTCTGGATCTGCAGATATTACAAAAGCTACAACTTGAACATCATTTTTAAAACCTTTTGGAAACAAAGGTCTTATACTTCTATCAGTTACTCTTGCTTTTAATATTTCTTCATCGGTAGGTTTACCTTCTCTTTTTATAAAACCTCCTGGTATCTTCCCTGCGGCATAAGCTCTTTCTCTATACTCAACAATTAGAGGACAAAAATCTATATCTTCTCTTGGAGTATCGCTCATCACTGCAGTAACAAGAACCATAGTATCTCCTTGTTTTACTAAAACCGATCCATCTGCTTGTTTTGCAAGTTTCCCAGTTTGAAAAATCATAGGTTTGTTTCCTACCTCAGTTGAAACTTCATATACACTCATTTTTCCTACCTCTTTTTAATGTTTTTTTAAATTTAATTATAATTTGGTTTTTTTCTTTTTGTTAAATTAGGGCAAGAACTTCTTTAAAATCATTAAAGATATAATCTATATAAGATTTTATACCTTTTAGATCACTTAAGGATAAATTAGAAAAGTTTTTTATAAAAGCAACCTTGCAACCAGCTTTCTTTGCTCCTATTATTCCACTTTTGGAATCCTCAAATACTAAAGTTTCTTGAGGTTTGCTTTTTAAAATTTTTAAAGCTAAGAAAAATCCTTTTGGAGAAGGTTTGCTTTCTTTATAATCTTCTGCTGCAAATATTAAATATTTTTTTCTCCAAAATAAGTATTTTTTATTAAAGAAAAAGAAATGCATGTTTTTACTTTTTAACATAAATAGAGCTTCTTTATAACAAGATCCTGTTACGATAGCTTTTTTTCTTTTCTTCTTTTCCAAGAGTTTTAAAAAAGTTTTTATGCCTGGATTATGAATAAGAGGATTTTCTACTATATCTTGAAATTTAAGTTTTAAAATTCCTTCATTTACTTCGTTAATACCTTTATCTAATTTATATTTATTTATTATATGTTTATATATATGTTGCCAAGAATGACCAAAAACAATGTTTTTATCTTCTTCATCAAGAGTTATATTTAAACTTTTAAAGTATTTAAATATATAGCCTATATTTCTTTCTTCAGATAAAAATATAGTATCATCTAAATCAAATAAGAATGTTTTAAACGTCTTTAAATTTTTCACAGGATATCCCCCCAAAATTTGTGTATAATTTTGTATTATGGAAAGAGAAAAAAGGGATTTTAAAATTAATAAATCATTTTTATCGAATTTTTTTAACGAAATTATAACTTATCTTCCTCAGCTTGTAGAATATATTCTTTTTTCTAAAGATAAAGATAAGAATTTAAAGGAAATTACTTTTAAAATTCATAACTTAGAAAAGAGATTAGATCTTCTTGAAAAAGAAATAAAAAGTTTAAAAATGTATAATGAAGAGATATCTAAACGTATAAAGCTTATTTTTAACCTATTTATTATTATCTTGCTTTTAATAATTTTTATTTTATGTTTAGTTGCCTTAAAAATTCTTTAAAGTAAACTTTCCTCTTTAAGTTAAGATTTTGTATTTTCTCTATTTGCATTTAAAATCTTGCTTGCAACTTGTAAATTGAAAACTTTTTGTACGTGCTTACAGTTACTTTTGTTTTTTTATTGTAATTCTTTTTTAAACATCTTTTTTATATGCTAGGCAAAAAAAAGAGTTTTCAAAAGTCAGTTTTTTGAAAATAATATAAAACTTTGCACTATAATATCTTTAAAGTCTCTTTTAAAATAATTTCTTTTGAGTTTTTCAGGATATACGTTTCTAAATCTTTTATATCTTCATCTTTTTTTGTATTTGACCAATTTGTAAATTCTTTAAAGGTTTTTAAAAATTTTTCTTTATCCTCTTTTTTTAAAGTTTGAATAAATACTTTTGCTAAATCTTTTTTCAAAATAGGTTTAATATTTTCATATTGATGATTTTTATAAGCATATGGATAAGGAACAAATAATGTTTTCTTTTTAAAGTAACAAACTTCTGTTACGGTTAAAGCCCCAGCCCGAGAAATAACTAAATCCGCTACTTTTAAATAAGGTCCCAAATTTTCTTTAAATTCAAAAAGAAGAAAATCATAGTTTCTTTTTTCATATATATTTTTTAATCTAAAAAAACCTTTGTTTTTACCGGTAATATGAATAATAAAAAATTCTTTAAGTATATTAGGGGACTTAGATGCAATATATTCAAAAACTTCATTTAAAAATAAAGCTCCTTGGGAACCTCCGTAAATTAGAAGAACCTTTTTTGATGGGGGTATTTTTAATTTCTCTTTTAAGCTGTTTTTATCTTCTTTATCATATATTTCAACTTCTTTCCTGAGAGGATTAGAAGTCCAAACAAATTTTTTATTATCTATATCTTCTATATTTTTCCCTTCAAAGTAAGGAAATCCTAAAAAAATCTTTTTTGCAAATCTAGAAAATAGTTTATTTGCTTTTCCAAAAAGGACATTTTGCTCATGAATAACAATAGGAATTTTTAAAAGATAGGCCGCAAGGTAAAGAGGAAAAGATACATAACCTCCAAAACCTAAGACTAATTTTACATTTTTTTCTTTTAAAAGTTGTTTTATTTTTTTTGATATTTTTATATAGCTATAAAGTCTTTTTGGTAAAAATACATTTTTTTTTATATCAAATAAGAAAAAATCTTTTTCAAAAAACTGAGCCTCTATAGAATTTTTTGATCCTATAAAAATGGTTGGAATATTTTTTTCTTTAAAATATTTAAAAACAGAGTATGCTGGAAAAAAATGTCCTCCTGTTCCTCCACCCGAAATAGCTATCATTCCCTAATTTCCTGAGCTATTTCTTGCTGCCGAACAAATACATATTTTGCAATTTCATCCTGATCCTTTAGATTTATATTAATAAATGAAATTCCCAGTCTCTCTTCATCTTTATTTAAAGGAGATTTTCTAACAACTTTTCCTAAAACTTTAAAGGTATGTCCATTTGGTAAAGTTATTTCAAGCTCTAATATATCTCCTTCCTTTATTTTACCTTTTGGAAAAGGAATAGCTATCCCCATTTCTGAAATATCTATGGCTTTTGTAAGAACTTCTTCTACAATCTCTCCTTTTTCATTTTTAAGAATAGCTTTTACCCTTACTGGCTTTTTTCTTGAGGGTTTTACTCTTAAAAAACGTCTTGAAAATTTATCTACAGGTTGGAAAACAGGTAAGGTAGTTTCTATACCACTTTCACTTGCATAAAGAACATTAGCTTTATAGTGATATTGCCTTTCCGGAGTTTGAACTCTTATAAAAAGTTCTTTAGATTCATTACAAGCTTTTACAAGTTTAGGATCTCCTTCAAAAAGAACATTTTTTGTAGTAGGATCTATTTCTAAAACTTTTACTTTTGCCCAAACGGGAATTTCCTCAAAAAAGGACATAGCTATAATAGGTTTTCCTTTTTCCATATGCTCTTTTAAATATTCTTCTATATTTACCATTTGATTAACCTCAATGTTCATATGTTAGGTTTTAATTAAAGCTATTATATCAAAGGATATAGGCAATTTTTAGCTTTTTTTAAAAATAAAATATCCTAAGGTTTTATTATCTCTTTTTATTAATATTTTTGTAGCTTTACTTATCTTAAAAATTTCATGATTTAGATTATGTTTCTCCAAAACTGGATAATATCCATCTTCTTCCCCATATATATTTTCTATTGATAATTTTTTAGCATAAATTATTTTTCGATTTAATTTAGAAAGCTTATATTTTCTTGTAAATTTCTCATCTACTTTTAAAATAATTTCGGGATCTTCCTTAAATTTTATATTTTCATATAAGAGATGTTTTAAATTTTTAAAACTTTCTTTAAATTCAATTCCAAAAAATTTGCAAAAAGCATAGAACATATAAAAATGGTATAAAGCTTTTTGATAGGAACTTTTTAAATTTTTTGATACCTCAAAACACCATGCAGGTCTATTTGCAAAAACCAAAGAGTAATATGTTAAGGTTTTTCGCATATCTTTATATGGGGTATTTCTCCAAAAAGTGTGAGTATTTTTAATTCCAAATTTATGATATTTTGGAACAAATTTATTTACAAATTTTTCAACAAATTTTGCAACCTTATAAAGCTCAAAATGTTTATATTTAACTTCATCTATAACTATACACTCTCCCCAATATCTTTTATTGCGTTTGTAAAAGCCATATCCATCATGCAAAGATAAAACAAGATCTATATCTTTTCTATGAAGATACTTTTTTAAATATTTTAAAAATCTATAATCCGGATCAGAAGGGGAAACATAGGGAAATTTTCGATTCATATCTCCATTATATCCTCTAACGTAAGCTAAAATAGAGACAAAGTTTTGTCGAGGAATAACTGTAATTTTTCCTCTTTTTAAAGAAATATGTTTTAAAAATCTGGCAAAATAGTAGCTTCCCTCTTCATTCCCATGAATACCTGCAACAACTAAAATATGTTTCCCTTTTTTTTTTCCTTCTATTTCGTAGGAGTAATACTTCTTTTTCGGAAGCTTAATGATGCCTTGGGAAGAAGAATTTTTTGCGTAAGCAACTTCAAGAAAAAATGGCAAAGTTATTATTTTTCTAATAAAATCTCTTCGGCTAATATTTTCCATTTATTTCCCTCTTTTACTACATATAAGACTTTTCTATCAGTGGAATTGTAGTTGTTTGACATATAATGCTGCCAAAAAGATATAGCGTATATATTTTTATATCCAAAAAGATTAAATCGGCCATCTTTTAAGATTTGTATATCACTTAAATTTACTTTTATCCATTTTTTTTGTTTTGTAACTCTAAGTTTATGTTTTTTCCAAGCTTTATAATTCCCATAGGGAGTTATTAAGTGTTTAGAATAAAAAGAAAAATAAGTTTCTATATCTTTAGGAGAGTTCTCCCATGCGTTTTTCCAAGCAAGTAGAAATTCCAGTAGTTCTTTTCTTTCTTTTAAAAGGTTTTTTGCCGGCCCTTTTTTTATTCCTTCTACTATTATAACCGGAGTTTCATAAAGTTTTATATATTTTTTTAATTTTTTTAAATATTTATTTTTAAGTACTACGCATCCATTTGAAGAGTGAGGAGGACGGTTAGGATTATTTGTTCCGTGAATCCAAATTCCATGTCCACCTTTTCCTAAGTACTTATCTAGATAATTTGGGTAATTTAGAACATAAGCTCCAATTCCATAAATAGGAGAAAGTCTATAACCTGGAATATATTTTATAGGATAATAAACACCTTCGGGAGTTTTTTGATCTCCTTCTCTAAATTTATCTCCGGGACGTTTTCCTGTAATACAAGGATATATTCTCACAATTATGGGAAGTCCGTTTCTTTGAGTTATAACATACAAATATTCGTTTTTTTTATCAACTACAAGAGCATAGTTATTTTTAGAAAGATATATTACGTGTTCAATATAGGTTTTTACAATTGGATATTTTTCTTCTATTTTCTCTAGAAGCTTTTTTGCTTCTTTGTATTTTTTTTGAAGAACTAATTTTTTTAGTTTTTCTGCATAATCATAAAGAGATAAAGAATCCCCCCAAGCAAAAATGGGGGGAATGATGAATTTAAAAATAATGAGGATACTTAATAACCTAAAAAATTTATTTAAATAATTCATCTTTATCTGGAACATTTTCCCAATCTTTTAAAAACCTTTCAAGTCCGATATCTGTTAAAGGATGTTTAGAAAGCTTTTCTAAAACCCCAAAAGGTATAGTTGCTATATGAGCTCCAATTAACGCCGCTTCTAAAACATGTTTTGGATGTCTAACTGAAGATACGATAACTTCGCTTTCAAAACCATAATTTTCAATAATATTTACTATTTCTTCTACAAGTCTCATTCCATCGTGTCCAATATCATCTAATCTTCCTACAAAAGGAGAGATAAAAGTTGCCCCAGCTTTCATAGCAAGCAAAGCTTGATTTGGAGAAAATACTAAAGTTACATTAGTTTTTATTCCTTTTTCACTTAAAATTTTTACAGCTTTTAGTCCTTCTAAGGACATTGGTATTTTTACAACTAAGTTATTGACATTCAAATCATTTTTTTTAAGAAAATCTACAAAAAACAAAGCTTCCTTTACCATTGTTTCACTATCAAGCTTTCCATTTTTCATACCGATAACTTCTAAAGAAATTGGAAAATCCTTTTCCTCTCCAAGAGAAAAAATATCTTTTACAACATCTAAGAAAGGTCTTTTTGTTTTAGAGATTAAGGTAGGATTTGTGGTTACTCCATCGATAAGGCCCCAGGAGAGAGCGGTTTTTATTTCTTCTACATTAGCTGTATCTATGAAAAATTTCATCCCTTCCCCCTAATTTTAGATTTTCGGCAAATTATAACAAATGGGAGAGGGATTTTTTCAATTTATCAAAAGGAAGGAATAAAAAATGGGGGAAAAGCCTTCCCCCAAATATTATTTATCTTCTTTTTTCTTTTTATCTTTATCTTCAGGTGATTTAACAATAATTTTTACTTTCTTTTCAAGAGATTTTGGTTTTTTAATTCTAAGTTCTAAAACACCTTTTTCGTAAATTGCTTCAATATCTTCCTCGTTTGCTTCAAATGGAAGGGGGATAATTCGTTGAAATTCTCCATAAAAGGTTTCTGAGAAAAGTAAGTTTTCTTTTTTTTCTTCTTCAGAAGCCTTTTTCACACCTCTAATAATCAAGTAGTGTCCTTTAACTTTTATATCTATATCATCTGGATCTAAACCAGGAACTTCAAGTCTAATTACAAGTTCATCTGGAGTTTCATACATTTCCATTTTAGGTTCTGCAAACATATCCTTAAGTCCACTAAACATAGGAGAAAATTGGCTCATAATTTCTTGCATTAGTTTATCCATATCTCTAAACATAAATTTATCTATATCTTTAAACATATCTCCAAAAAAATCATCAAAAGGATCTCTTCCACGTCCACCTCGTCCAAAGAATCTACCAAAAAACATAGCTTAACCTCCAATTTTTTATTTTAATATTTATTTTCATTTATTAAATTTCTTCTTTCTTTTCTTTTTGTCAAGTTGCAAGCTTGAAAAGTCTATGAAAAATCATATATTTTTCTAAAAAAATGTTTTAAATATGTTAAAGTAAATAAATAACTTTTTCTAAAAAATATTTATAACCTTTAAAGGAGGAATAAGTCATGAAAAAGTTTTTGAGCTTAGCTTTACTACTTTCCTTTTTATCTTCTAACACCCTAGCTTTCGCATCTTCTATTTCTCAAAACAATCAAGTTATAAAAAAATCCACTTTAGAAGCTAAATTAAAAGAAGCTGAAGAGTTATACGAAAAGCTTGAGTTTGACAAAGCTTTAAAAATTTTAAAAGAATTAGAAAAACAGTATCCTAATAATCCAAAAGTTTTATTTTTACTAGGAAAAGTTCTTTATGATTTAGGAAACTATGGAGAAGCAACTAAATATTTTGAAAAGCTTATAAAAATTAATCCTAATAATAGTGAATATTATTTCTGGGCTGCAAAAGCATACTTAAAGTTAGGTAATTTGGATAAAGCATTATTGTATGTCAAACATGCTTTGAAATTAAAGGAAGATGCAAGATATTATAATCTTTTAGGTTTAATTTATGTTGCAAAAGGAGATTTAAAAAAAGCTGAAGAAGCTTATAAAAAAGCTATAAAATTAAATCCTGAATTTGCGGATGCATACTATAACTTAGGTGTTTTATACCTTTTACAAGGAAAGCAAAATTTAGCTGAAAAATATTTTAAAAAAGCTATAGCTTTAGCTCCTAAAAAGGCTCTTTATCACTTAAAACTTGCTGAGCTTTATAAAAAACAAGGTCGTTTAAAGGAAGCTATAGAGCAACTCCTTGAGGCTTTAAAATATCAAGAAGCTACAGCTTTGGCTTATTTAAATATAGCTTTAACCTATTATCAAAACAAAGAGTATGACAAAGCTTTAGAGTATGCCCAAAAAGCTCTTTTATTAAATCCAGAGTACTATGAAGCTTATATTCTTATAGGAAATATTTATGAAAAAAAACATATGTACGACTTAGCGGAAATGGCTTATAAAACTGCTCTTCAAATTGCCACTTCTCAAGGAGATAAACTTAAGATTTTTGATGCAGGCGTTTTACTCGGATCTCTCTATTATAAAATGGGACTTTGGGACGCTTCTGTAGTAACTTTTAAATCTTTAATTCCAATAAATCCAAAAGCTCCTATAATTTACTATTATCTTTCTTTAAATTATGAAAAGTTAGGATTTGAAAAAGCTGCCGAAGCTGAAAAGGAAACTTTAGAGGCTTTACTAAGGGAGCTTCGTCAAGAAAAGCTTCATGCAAAAACTCAAGAAGAAAAAAATGAAAAGCAAAACTTAATAGATAAAATAGAAAACTTTTTAGAAAAGCTAAAAGAAAAATTTTAGATTAGGGGGGATAATTTCCCCCCCATTTTTTAATCTAATTCCAAAATTTTATTTGCAATTAAATCTCCCATCTGGGAGCAACTTACAAGTTTAGTTCCAGGTGTGTGAATATCTTTTGTTCTATACTCTTTTAAAACATCTCTAACGGCTCTATCTATTAAGTTTTCAATATCTGGACGGTTAAAACTGTAGTTAAACATCATTCCAACGGAGTTTATTGTTGCAATTGGATTTGCAATATCTTTTCCGGCAATATCTGGAGCAGAGCCATGGATAGGTTCATAGAGGCCTTTTTCTCCACCAATAGAAGCAGATGGTAACATTCCTAAAGAACCTGTTAAGGCAGCAGCTTCGTCGGAAATAATATCCCCAAACATATTTGTAGTAACTATAACATCAAATTGTTTTGGCCATCTTAAAAGTTGCATAGCAGCGTTATCTACATACATGTGATTAAGTTCTACGTCCGGATAATCTTTGGCTACTTCTTCTACAATTTGTCTCCAAAAAGAGGTAGCTTCAAGTACATTTGCTTTATCTATAGAAGTTACTTTTTTATTTCTTTTTCTTGCAGCTTCAAAGGCTATTTTTGCTATTCTTCTTACTTCTTCATCTGTATATTTTAAAGTATTTATTCCTACTTTTTCTCCTTTAAGTTCTTCTTCTTGATAGTAGTCTTTTAATGGAAATTCTTTTATAGAAAATACTCCTCTTGGCTTTCCAAAGTAAATTCCGGAGGTAAGTTCTCTTACAACCAAAATATCAACTCCTTTTACAATTTCCTCTTTTAAAGTTGAAGCAGATACAAGTTCATCATATACCTTTGCAGGTCTTAAATTTGCAAAAGTTTTAAGAACTTTTCTTAAAGCTAAAAGACCTCTTTCAGGTCTTTTATCGAAAGGTAAATTATCCCACTTAGGTCCACCCACTGCTCCAAGTAAAGTAGCATCTGCTTTTAGAACAAGTTTTTCTGTTTTTTCTGGAAAAGGTGTACCGTATTTATCTATAGCTTCTCCTCCAATTTCTCCGTACTCAAGTTCAATTTTCAAACCATATTTTTTTTCAATAGCTTTAATAACTTTTACAGCTTGAGGAACTATTTCTTTTCCGATACCATCTCCTGGTAAAACAGCTACTTTCATTTTTGACCTCCTTGGGTGTATGAAAAATTTTGGTTTAAAATATTAATTATTTAAAGAACCATCTTTAAAGACAAATTATATATTATAGGATTAGTAAAAATGCCAAAACTTCGAGAATTAAAAGATATTGTAAATTCTTTTAATGAGGATGAAATATCTTATTTAGAGGAAAAAGATAAACAATTTTTAGCTTTAAAAAATTTATATGAAAATTTAAAAGATGATGTATTATTTTTTAAGCTAGTAATAATAAATGCTCTTATGTCCTATCAACTCCAAATGAAAGGAGAAGATTATTGGGAAATTTTTAGTAAATTTTTTTCAAAAAATAAAGATATAAGTTTTTTTGAAAGTTTTATAAAAACATATAATAAAAGATTTTTAAATGCAAAATTAAAAAGACTTAAAAAAGTTATAAATTGCGTAGAAAAGTTATTTTTTTCTTATTCTCCAAAAAACTTGGGAGAAAACTTAGAAAAGCTTATAAATTTCCTATCTTTGTGTCTTAATCAGGATAAGAAGGCAAAAACAATTGTTTTTGCGGCAAAAATGTTTATGTACGCTTATAAGATTGTATACAAAAAATATCCTGAAAATATTAAAAATATATTTATTCCTTTAGATTCAAGATTAAAAAAAATTGATTCCAATAAAGAAAATTGGGAAAATTTCTTAAAAGAAGTTTCTCATCCGCCTTTAAGATTAGATGTAATTTTGTGGTTACCTCAAAATCTTTCTTTAAAGGAAATTTCAAATTTTCCACCTTCGCTTAGAGAAAAATTAATAAAAATTAAAAGAGTTTTGAATTCTTGACACAAAAAATTTTTTTTCTATAATTATTAATGCAAGGTGCCGGCGTAGCTCAGCTGGCTAGAGCGGGTGACTTGTAATCACCAGGTCGGGGGTTCGAGTCCCTCCGCCGGCACCATTTGAAGCTTGACAATAGGGGCAGATTGATATATAATATAAGTAGCGCAAGGGAGTGAAAGCTCCCTTAGAATTGCGTGGAGCTTAGAAGGAGGGGTAGCCAAGCGGCCAAAGGCAGGGGACTGTAAATCCCCGGGCTCCACGCCTTCGCAGGTTCGAATCCTGCCCCCTCCACCAGTGAGCGGGCGTAGCTCAGTTGGTAGAGCAGCGGCCTTCCAAGCCGCTGGTCGCGGGTTCGAGTCCCGTCGCCCGCTCCATTTAAATTTGGATTTTAAATTCTTAGAATTCTTTTCATAGTGTAAAAATTAATTTTTTACACTTAAGATTTCTTTTACATCTTTAAATTGTAAATCTATTCTAAAATTAACCCCAAAATAACATTTTTTACCTCCTCACTCTTGCATGAAGGATAAGGACAACCTTGAGTAAGATTTTTAGCTATACAAATTCCGGAATTACATTTACAATTATCTGTAGATTTTGGGGAGCACGAAGAAGAATATTTATATCCAAGTAAAACCAATTTTCCATCTTCACCATTCATAATACCATCTACCATAGTATCATAGCTTATAGCTTCTTGTAAATCTGGGTTAAATATAATAATAGCATTTGTGGGATTAGAAGAATACTGATCTTTTCCTAAGTAAAGGTGAACTTCTTTTCCTAAGGCAGAAAAATAAATATAACCTTCATCTCCCTTCCCAATTTTAAATACTTTATCTATATCTTTATCAACTATTTTTAAGTAGTCAGTTACATGATTAGTTTCAGGTTTATATGGCTTTTGTGTTCCATCATAGGAAGTTAAAACATGGACATTTGATGGTAAAGAACTACCAAGTAAATCAGATATTGTAGAGTTAAATGTTGTGCCTTCATCTGTATCTACAAAGCCGTCTGTAGTATCTTCAAAGCCCCCATTTTCCTTTCCATCACCTATAATAGCGGCATATCCTTTAGAAGATAAAGCCCAATCTTCGTATTTATAAATGTCATCTTTAAGTCGCAAAATATAATTTGCAAAATCTTTTTTTATTTTTGCATCTTTTACAATAGAGGAGGCTTTCATAACGAGGGTCATTAAAATACCTATAATTATTAATACTATAACAAGTTCAATTAAAGAAAATGCCTTTTTCATTTTTTTCTCCTTTTACACTTGAAAAATTTTTTATAATATATATAATATACTTTCGCAAAGGGAGGGGGACAGATTCTAGGTCCCTCTCCCTTTTTTTATTTTCCTACCACAAATAAGGGTCGGGAGAAGATGATGACAAAAGTAGTAACTTCCGCATATTATTATAACCTTTCTTTAAAAAAATACCTAATCCATAATCACTTTCCATGTATACGATGAAATCTTTTATCCAATCTGATTATTTAATCTAACTCTTTTAGGTCTTTTATTTCTAAAAAAACTAAAAACGAGGTGAAAAACAATGGCATTAAACAGTGAAAATAAAGTTATTGAAGTAAAAATTTCTCCTAAAGAAAGAAATGAAAAAAAATTTAAAGAGGCCTTAAAAAAAGCTAAAGAATTTAAAAAATTACCAAGGAAATCCTTTGCAAAAAAAGAAGAAATTTTACCTCCACCAGATCTTTTAGAATTTGTTTTTGATAGTTATGAAAGATTTTTACAACTTAATAAAAATCCTTATGAAAGAGAAAATGTAGGTTTAGAAGCTGTATTTAGAAGTACTTTTCCAATTTCAGATATAAATGGTGATATAGAAATTAGATATAAAGGATATGAGATTGGAGATTGGTATTGTAAATGTGGAAAATATCATGGTCTTGGTGGAAAAGGTGTTGTTTGTGAAAAATGTGGTCATGAAGTAGTTTTTCGTCCAAAAAAAGATGTAAATGAATGTAAAGAGAAAGATTTAACTTATGGAGCACCTTTAAGAGTTCTTTTAGAATGTGTAGCTTGGCAAAAAGATCCAAATACAGGTGAAAAAATTGCTCCTGTAATTAAAGAAGAAAAAATATATTTTGGAGAAATTCCTCTTGTTACACCAAGAGGATCTTTCATTATAGATGGAACTGAAAAAGCTATCGTAAATCAGCTTCATCGTTCTCCGGGAGTATACTTTAAATCCGATATTTCCAAGTCTTCTGGAGTAGCAAGACAAGTAGATGTAGCTTCTATTATCCCGGCAGATGGATCTTGGATAGAATTTGAGCTTCCACAAACAGATATTTTATATGCCAAGATAGATAGAAAAAGAAGATTTTATGGTACTTACCTTTTAAGAGCTTTTGGTATTGCAACTGATGAAGAAATCTTAGAACTTTTCCATAAGGATGATATTTTTGAAATAGAAGTAAAAGATAAAAAATTCTATGTTAAAGAAAATGGAGAAGAAAGAGAACTTACTTCCGAAGAGCTTAAGTTTTATATTCCAATTGAAGATATAGTGGATCCAGAAACTGGGGAAGTTGTTCAAAAAGCTTATGAAGATATTGCTCCGAAAAAAATTCCAGAGGGAGTAACTTTTAGAGCTGTTAGATATGATAGAAAACCATATGGAAGGGTAATTTTAAATACTTTAAGAAAAGAAAAAAATGATAGAGAGAAAGATGGAATTGAAGATCCGGTAATTGCAGCTTATATTGAAATCTTTAGAAAAGTCAGACCTGGAGATACCACAACTGTTGAAGGTGCAAAAAAACTCTTTGAAAATATGTTTTTAAATCCTAAAAATTATGATCTTGGTCGAGTTGGTAGAGCAAAGATAAATGAAAAACTTTATGATAAAGAAAAACTTGAAAAACTTACCTTAAAAGATTTAGATAATATTGAATGGCTTCCACCTCTTCTTTTAGCCGAAGATATTACAGATAAAGAAGGAAACATTATTTTTGAAAAAGGAACATTAATAACAAAGGATATAGCTAAAAAATTAAAAGAACTTTTAAAAGAAACTGGTAAAAAAGAAATAAAAGTAGAACCAGATTATGATAGTGTTGGAAGAATTTTAAGCAAAGCAGATATTATTGCTACTATTAGATATCTTTTAAATGTTCATGCTGGACTTACTCCATATGATGATATAGACCACCTTGCAAATAGAAGAGTTAGAGGAGTTGGAGAACTTGCAGAGGTATTTTTCAAAAGAGGAATGAAACGTTTTGAAAGACATTTAAGAGAAAAATTAACAGCTTTAAAGCCAGAAAAACCTGAAGCTATAAATTTAAAAGAGCTTATTCAAGCTAAAGGTGCCTTAAATGATCTTATAGACTTTTTCAAACTCAATCAACTTTCTCAATTCTTAGATCAAACCAACCCGCTTTCTGAAACAACTCACAAAAGAAGACTTTCAGCTTTAGGACCTGGTGGACTTTCAAGAGAACATGCTACTTTTGAGGTTAGAGACGTTCATCCATCTCACTACGGTAGAATTTGTCCAATTGAAACACCTGAAGGTCAAAATATTGGTCTTGTTGTATCTCCAACAACTTATGCGCGTATAAATTGGCTTGGATTTTTAGAAACTCCTTACAGAAAAGTGGAAAATAGATATGTAACTAACCAAGTTAGATATATGCAAGCAGATGAAGAAGAAAAATATATTATTGCTCAAGCTTCTGTTCCTGTTGATTCAAATGGAAAGATTACAGCTGATACTGTAATGGCCCGTCATAAAGGAGAATTTAAGCTTGTTTTAGCAGATGAAGTTCAATATATGGACGTATCTCCAAAACAAGTATTTTCTGTATCTTCCTCTTTAATTCCATTTTTAGAACATGATGATGCGAACCGTGCTCTTATGGGTTCTAACATGCAAAGACAGGCGGTTCCACTTATAACAACTGATTCTCCTATTGTTGGAACCGGAATGGAAGAGCACGTTGCTAAATACTCTCGTTGGGCTGTAACTGCCAAAAGAAGTGGAGTAGTAGAGTATGTTTCCGCAGATAAGATAATTATCAGGGCAGATGAAAATGAAAAAACTGACTCTGAAATAGATACAGGTTTTGACGTATATCATCTTCTTAAATTCCAAAAATCTAACCAAAAAACTTGTATAAATCAAAAACCTATTGTTAAAAAAGGTCAAAGAGTAGAGAAAGGACAAGTAATTGCAGATGGACATTCTATGCAGGAAGGTGAACTTGCTTTAGGTAAAAATGTTTTAGTAGCGTTTATGCCATGGCGTGGATATAACTTTGAGGATGCTATTTTAGTTTCTGAACGTCTTTTAAAAGATGATGTTTATACTTCCATTCATATTGAAGAGGTAGAAACTCAAGTAATAGAAACAAAACTTGGAAAAGAAGAAATTACAAGGGATATTCCAAATGTTCCAGAAGATAAACTTAAACATTTAGACGAATCTGGAATTGTAACTATTGGAACCTATGTAAAACCTGGGGATATTTTAGTTGGTAAAGTGGCTCCAAAAGGTGAAGAGGTTTTAACTCCAGAAGAAAAGCTTTTACAAGCTATTTTTGGAGAAAAGGCTAAAAGTGTTAAAAATGTATCATTAAAGTGTCCTCACGGAGTAGAGGGTGTAGTTATCGATGTGAAAATTATTTCAAGAAAAGGAGAAAATAAAGATATTCGTTCTCGTCTTTTAGAGCAAGAAGAAAGAAAGAAATTGGATAAAGCTAAGCAAGAAGAACTTTCTTTAATTAGAAAAGAAAGAGATAGAAAAGTTATAGATCTTATCATCGGTAAAGCTTTGGCAAGCGATGTAGAAATTAAAGGGGAAGTTGTTGCCAAAGCTGGAGAGACCATAACTAAAGATCTTGCTGAAAAGATAGTTCTTGAAGTTATCAAAAAACCATCTTTAATTGCAGACGAAGAAACTGCAAAAGAAATTAGAAAAATAAGACTTAAAGCTATTGATCAAATGGCACTAATTGAAAATATCTATCAAGAAAAGAAAGAGGCTTTAGAAAGAGGACATGATTTACCTGCTGGAGTAAATAAAATTATCAAAATATATATTGCCCAAAAACGTAAGCTTACCGTTGGAGATAAAATGGCAGGTCGTCACGGAAATAAAGGGGTTATTTCCAGAATCGCCCCAGTAGAAGACATGCCATTTATGGAAGATGGTACTCCAGTAGACATGGTGTTAAACCCTCTTGGAGTTCCTTCTCGTATGAACGTAGGACAACTTTTTGAAACTATGCTTGGCTATGCAGGTAAAAAACTTGGAGAAAAGATAGAAGAACTTTTAAAAGTAGGATTAGAAGCAGTAAGAAAAGAACTTAAGTCTATCTACTGTATTCATGAAGGTAAGAAAGAGAATTGCGATTGCTATATGTGTAAACTTATAGATTCTTTGAGTGATGAAGAAATAAAAGCTATTGCAAAAAGACTTGGAAAAGAGGGTGTTAAATTTGAAACTCCAATCTTTAATGGAGCTACAGAAGAAGAAGTTAAAAAGATGCTTAAAAAAGCAGGTCTTCCAGAAACTTGTAGAGTTAAACTTTATGATGGTTTGACTGGGGAACCTTTTGATCAAGATGTAACTGTTGGGTATATGTATATGCTTAAACTTATTCATATGGCAGCTGATAAAATTCATGCTCGTTCTACGGGACCTTACTCTTTAATTACTCAACAACCTCTTGGTGGTAGAAGCCACTTTGGTGGACAAAGATTTGGAGAAATGGAAGTTTGGGCACTTGAGGCATATGGTGCCGCTTATGCATTACAAGAAATGCTTACAGTAAAATCTGACGACGTTGAAGGTAGAAATAAAGTATATCAAGCAATAACAAAAGGTATTTATACTTTCGAGCCATCCTTACCAGAATCCTTTAACGTTCTTGTAAGAGAGCTTAAAGGTCTTTGCTTGGACGTATCCTTCATCAAAGAAGTTGAAGATGAAGAGCAAAAAGAAGAAAAACAAGAAAAATCTGTTTTTGAAAAAGAAGAAAAGAAAATAATAACTCCTGAAGAACTTTTCAAAGATGAATCTGAAAAGAAAGAAACAAGTGAAGAAGATAATAAAGATAAAGAAAATAATTAAATAACTTTCCCCCTTTCCTTGGGGGGGATTTTTTCTAAATTTTATTTTGCTTTAATTTCTAGAAAATATAGGGAGGTTTTAATAGATGAAAGAAATTAAGAATAAAAATAAGAAAGAAATAATAATAGATACCGAGCCTAAAGGTTTTGATTTTGACGCCATAGAAATCGGACTTGCATCCCCAGAAAAAATTCGTTCTTGGTCACGTGGAGAAGTAAAGGTTCCAGAGACCTTAAATTATAGAACTTTAAAACCTGAAAAGGATGGACTTTTCTGTGCTAGAATTTTTGGACCTGTAAAAGACTATGAGTGTCTTTGTGGAAAGTATAAAGGAAGAAAATATGAGGGTGTAATTTGTGACAGATGTGGAGTTGAAGTTACAACTTCAAAAGAAAGAAGAAAACGTTTTGGACATATAGATCTTGCTGCTCCAGTAGCTCACATTTGGTATGTAAAATCTGTTCCTTCCAAAATAGGATCTCTATTGGGACTTACTTCTCGTGAAGTAGAAAGAGTAGTTTATTTTGAAAGCTACATTGTTTTAGATCCAGGTGATGAAGAGGAAACCGGACTAAAAAAATATCAAATTTTAACGGAAGATGAATATGAAGAAAAAGTAAAAGAACTTGGAAAAGATGCGTTTAAAGTA
The DNA here is from genome assembly GCA_027002265.1 of Aquificota bacterium. Taxonomy (GTDB): domain Bacteria; phylum Aquificota; class Aquificia; order Desulfurobacteriales; family DQVG01; genus DQVG01. The sequence goes on from JAMOTM010000043.1 coordinate 82,864, forward strand.
GGAATTGGAGCAGAAGGTATAAAGGAAGCTTTAAAAACTTTAGATTTAGAAGAGCTCGCTCAGGAGTTAAGGGAAGAAGTAAGAATGTACTCTGGAGAACTTGACTCAATTACTCCAGATTTAAGAAAAAGACTTCCAAATCTTTATAAAAAAGCTATTGAGGTTTTAGCATACTATACCGGGCTTTCTGAAGATGACTTAAATGATATAGTTTCTTATAACTATTATGTAGTAGTAGATCCAAAAAATAGTGGACTTAAAAAAGGAGATTTGATTAGACCTGAGGACTATAAAAAACTTTTAGAAGAGCTTCAAGAGGATGCACCGGTTGTAGAAAAAGGACCAAAAGCATTGGAAGCTTTGATTGATATTCTAGTTGAGCAAAGAAAAATACTTTCTAAAGAACTTATTAAAGAAGAATTAAGACGTGCCGTAAGAAAGGATACTACTGAAGCAAAGCTTAGAAAACTTGTTAAAAGACTTAGATTAGTAGAAGCTTTTTTAAAATCTACAAATAAACCTGAATGGATGATTATAGAAGTTTTACCAGTTATTCCTCCGGATTTAAGACCACTTGTACCTTTAGAAGGTGGAAGATTTGCAACTTCTGATTTAAATGATCTTTATAGGAGAGTTATAACCAGAAACAATCGTCTAAAGCGACTTATAGAACTTGGTGCTCCAGATATTATTATTCGTAACGAAAAACGTATGCTTCAAGAGGCAGTAGATGCTTTAATCGATAACTCTAAAAGAGGAAAACCAGTAAGAGCTTCTACTGGAAGACCTTTAAAATCTTTATCTGATAACTTAAGAGGTAAAGAAGGAAGATTTAGACAAAACTTACTTGGAAAAAGAGTTGACTACTCTGGTAGAGCTGTAATTGTAGTTGGACCAGAACTTAAAATGCACCAATGTGGTCTTCCAAAGGAAATGGCTTTAGAATTATTTAAACCTTTTGTATATAGAAGACTTGAAGAAAAGGGTTATGTTCATAATGTTAAAATGGCAGAAAAGCTTGTTCAACAAAAAACCAAGGAAGTTTGGGAATGTCTAGAAGAAGTAATTAAGGAACATCCTGTTTTACTAAACCGTGCTCCAACTTTACATAGACTTTCTATTCAAGCCTTTGAACCTGTACTTGTTGAAGGTAAGGCTATTAAGCTCCATCCATTAGTTTGTCCTCCATTTAACGCCGACTTTGATGGAGACCAAATGGCGGTTCATGTACCTTTATCTTTGGAGGCTCAACTTGAAAGTTATATTCTTATGATGAGTACCCAAAATATTCTTTCTCCAGCACATGGTAAACCTCTATCCGTTCCTACTCAAGATATTATTTTAGGTCTTCACTATATTACTTTGGAAAAAGATGGTGTTAAAGGAGAAGGAAAAGTATTTTCTGATTTTGATGAAGTAATGAGAGCTTTAGAATCTGGAGAAGTGGATTTACATGCAAAAATAAAAGTTAGACTTCCAGAAGAAAAAGCTAAATATGAAGAAAAGAAAATAATAGAAACTACTCCAGGTAGAGTTAAATTTAACTTGCTTTTACCAAAGGATTATCCTTTTGTAAATAAAGAAATAGGTAAAAAAGATATTATTTCCATTGTAGATGATATTCATAAAAGATATGGAAATGAAGTTGCAGTAGATCTTCTTGATAATATGAAAGCTTTAGGATATTTGGAAGCTACAAAAGGTGGTCTTTCTATTGGAGTAGATGATCTTTTAATTCCACCTGAAAAGAAAAAGATTATTGAAGAAGCTAAAAAGGAAGTAGCTGAAATTGAAGAGGGTTACAAACAAGGATTGATTTCTGCAGATGAAAGATACAATCGTATTATAGATATTTGGACTAGAACTACAGAAAAGATCACTAATTTAATGATGGAATATATGCAAAGTCACGATATCGGTGGAAGAGGTAGAAGAAAGGATACAGGTAAATTTAATCCAGTATTTATGATGCTTTCTTCTGGAGCGAGAGGTTCTAAGCAGCAAATTCGTCAACTTGCAGGTATGAGAGGTTTAATGGCAAAGCCATCTGGAGAAATTATTGAAACTCCAATTATCTCTAACTTTAGAGAAGGTCTTAGTGTTCTTGAATACTTTATCTCTACTCACGGGGCAAGAAAGGGTCTTGCAGATACAGCTTTAAAAACTGCAGATGCTGGATATTTAACAAGAAGACTTGTGGATGTAGCTCATGAAGTAATTATTACTATGGAGGATTGTGGTACAGATGATGGTATTGAAATAGAGCCGATTGTAGAAGCTGGAAAAGTTCTTTTACCTCTTTCAAAAAGAATTGCAGGAAGAATTGCAGCCGAGGATGTTATAAACCCATATACAAAAGAGGTAATTGTAAGAAAGGGAGAAGAAATTACTGATGAAAAAGCCGAGGAAATTGAAAAAGCTGGTATAGAAAGAGTAAAAGTGCGCTCAGTTCTTACATGTAAAGCTCCGTTTGGAGTATGTGCAAAATGTTATGGAAGAGATCTTGGTAGAAGAAGACCAATTCAAATTGGAGAGGCTGTTGGTATTATTGCGGCTCAATCTATTGGAGAGCCTGGAACTCAGCTTACAATGAGAACTTTCCATATCGGTGGAGTTGCTGTAAGGGGAGCTGAAAAAAGCTCTTATGAAGCAACTATTGACGGTAAAGTAAGAATTTATGATGCAGATATATTAGTAACTGAAAATAAAGAGCTTGTATTTATTAACCGTGCTGGAAAAATTATTGTTTATGATCCACAAACAGGAAAGGAATATGATAAATATCAAGTTCCATACGGTGCAAAACTTAAAATTAAGCCTAAAAATATTAAGGATTTAAAACCAGGTCAGGTATTTTCCCTTAAAAAAGATGTATCTGAAATAGAGTGGGAAGATGTAAAAAGAGGACAAACCTTGGTAGAGTGGGATCCACACGCGGATCCAATTTTAGCTTTAAGAAGAGGAATAGTAAGATACAAAGATATTATTCCGGGACTTACAGTTAAAAAAGATGAACCTATTGTAGAAGAGTATAGACATACTCCTTATGAACCTACAATTGAAATAATTGATGAGGAAACTGGAGAAGTTTTAGATAGTTATCCACTTCCAGTAGGTTCGTATATTGTAGTTTCTGATGGGGAAAAGGTAGGTTATGGACATGTTTTAGCAAGAATTCCAAAGAAAATTAGAGGTGCTGGAGATATTACAGGGGGTCTTCCAAGAGTTCAAGAACTCTTTGAAGCAAGAAAACCAAAAGATGCTGCTATTATTGCAGAAATTGATGGTAAGGTAGAAATTGAGTCTTCAGATAGAGGTAAAAAGAAAATTATTATTACTAATCCTGAAACTGGTATTAGAAGAGAATATGTTGTTCCAAAAGGAAAATACATTTACGTGAGAAATGGAGATTTTGTGAAGGCTGGAGAACCTTTAACAGATGGAGCTTTAAATCCACATGATATTTTAGCTGTTCTAGGAGAAAGAGAACTTGTTAAATATTTACTTTCTGAACTTCAAAGTGTGTACCGCTCTCAAGGAGTTGATATTAATGACAAACATTTTGAAATTATTATCAAGCAAATGCTTAAAAAAGTTAAAATTGAAGATTCTGGAGATTCAGACTTTTTAGTAGACGAGATAGTAGATAGAAATGTTTTTGAAGAAGTAAGACAAAAACTTATTGAAGAAGGAAAAAGACCTCCAAAAGCAAGACCAGTTTTAACGGGTATTACAAAGGCAGCTCTTTCTACTCAAAGTTGGATTTCCGCGGCATCTTTCCAAGAAACTACAAGAGTGCTTTCTGAAGCAGCTATTGAAAGAAAAAGAGATTACTTGAGAGGACTTAAAGAAAATGTTATAATTGGTCGTCTTATACCAGCAGGTACTGGTAGAAAAGATTATAGAAAAGTGTCCTGGGAGCCAAATATTTTAAAAGAAGAAACTGAAGATAAAAATAATAATGATAATGATAATCAAAATAAGGAGCAGGAAAATAAAAATAAAGAAGAAACTAAAAATTAAATAAACGGCTAAGTGGAGGCCCTTTTTGGGTCTCCCGCCTTAGCCTAAATCAAAATAAGGAGGAAGATAATGCTTGGTGGTTTAGATGGGCTTTTAAAAAGCGTTCAAGAAAAATATTTGAAAAAAGATATTCCAGAATTTAGACCAGGAGATACTGTAAGAGTTTACCAAAAGGTAAAAGAAGGAGATAAAGAAAGAATTCAAGTTTTTGAGGGAGTGGTTATTAGAAAAAGAGGAAGTGGAACAGATGCTACTTTTACAGTTAGAAAAGTATCTTATGGAGTAGGCATAGAAAGAACCTATCCACTTCACTCTCCAGTTATTGAAAAAATTGAAGTAGTTCGTTTCGGTAAAGTAAGAAGAGCAAGACTCTATTACTTAAGAGAAAGACTAGGAAAAGACGCTAGAATTAAAGAAGATTTAAAAAGACAAAAAAAAGCTAAGGAGAAAAAATAGTTTTTGGGGAGATTTCTCTCCCCTTTTTTTATATTTTAATTAGTTAGTAGAAATACAATTTTTTGTTTATTAAAGCAGTAATAATTTAAATATTCAAGTTTGCAGCAACTACTTTATTTCTTCCTTCTTTCTTTGCTTTATAAAGGGCTTCATCGGCAAGTTTAATAGCATTTTTTATTTTCTCTTCTATAATTTCATTTGTAGGAATATTTGGAAGATCTTCAGCTCTAAGAGCGGATACTCCAACGCTTATTGTAACTTTCAATTCTAAGTTATCATTAACTTTTATAGGTTTTTCTTCAATAATTTTTCTTAATTTTTCTGCAACTTTATAAGCAACCTTATCATTTCCATCTGTTAAAGCTACTAAAAACTCCTCTCCACCATATCTTCCTATGATATCATAAGAACGAAGATTAGTTTTTAATCTTTTTGCAACTTCCTTTAAAACTAAATCTCCAACTTGATGACCATAGGTATCATTAATTTTTTTAAAATGATCTATATCTATCATAATAAAATAGATATCTTTTTTAACTCGGGACATATAATTTACCAGCTTTTTTAATTCTTCAAAGAGACCCCTTCTATTTAAAACCTGAGTAAGTTCATCAATAATTGCAAGTTTTTCTAACTTTTCATTAGCTTCTATTAAAAGCTTTTCTAAAGCAATAATTCTAAGACCTGCTTTTACCCGAGCTAAAAATTCTTTTTGATTTACAGGTTTAAAAATGTAATCATCAGCTCCATGCTCAAAGCATATTGCCACTTTATCTCGGTCTTCAACTGAAGATAAAAAGATGATATATACATATCTATCTAGGTCAAGATTACGAATCAAACGACATACCTCAAGTCCATCTAACTCAGGCATAATCCAATCTAAAACTACAACTCCAATTTCATCTTTGAATTTCTTAAATTTTTCCCAAGCTTCTTTTCCATCTTTTGCATCTATAACGTTAAATCCGTTATTTTCTAAATATTTTTTTATTATCTTTCTAACAAGCGCGCTATCGTCTGCTACCAAAATTTTAAAATCTTTAGATATTTTTTCTACAATTTTATTTAGTTCCTCATGCTTCATGGCATCTTCAGTTTTTAAATTATTAAAATAAAAATCAATGATTAAGTTTTTCTGATTGACTAAAAAAAATGATTTATATAATTTATATAATAGTATCAGCTTTAAATATGTAAAAATTTATATGGAAATTTTAGCATAAAAATTTGAAAATAAAATATAATAGAAACTTTGTTGATAAATACTTAAAGGTAAAAATGAAGGTATTTAAAAAAAAGTTTAAGTATGAAAATACGAATTGAGAATAAAATGCACAGAAAAGTAAAAAAATAAAGGCACTAAAATAATATAAATGGCTCCCCGGGAGGGCTTCGAACCCCCGACCTGGCGGTTAACAGCCGCCCGCTCTACCCGCTGAGCTACCGGGGAACCATAAATGGTGGGCGCGGGAGGACTCGAACCCCCGACCAGCCGGTTATGAGCCGGCTGCTCTAACCAACTGAGCTACGCGCCCACTTGCTAAGATATATTATATTTATTTTTTTATTTTTGTCAATAATTTATTTTAAAAAACCCCGAATAGGTATGCAGATATTTCCTAGTTTCTTCAATATAATTTAATAATTTTTTCTAAACCCTCTTCTGTTACCTCTTTGAGGAATTTTGATTCGGGTATGAGCTTTTAATAATTCATAAATTTTATATGGAGGAATATTATTTCGTTTGGAAATTTCCTTTAAAGTTTCATTTGGAGAATCTACTTTAATTCCATTTCGTTCCAAAATATTTACAGCTTCCTGAGAAGAAAGTCCAAGCCTAATTGCAAGACGATTTAAAGCTAGGAGTTCTGCATGCGGGAAAGGCGGCTTAAATTTATTAACTTTCCAAGAATTTTTAATTTTTTCTTCAAGGTTTATTATCCAATTTACTGGAGGCCAATTTTTTATAGAAGCTACTATGAAAAATAAATTAAATAGGGTTGTAAATATAATCAAATTTGTACTTTGTAAATATCTCCATAGTAAATTCCAGTTTAAATATACATGCCAAAGTCCAAATATAATAAATAAAAATCCAAAAGTTATATGTAAGTTATCCCAAGCTTCTTTATCTAAACCCAGAAAGGTCCACCTAGTCCAATAAGCAATTCTTCCAGGAGGCATGATATAAAGCACAATTCCAGTTAGTATAAGTAAAATTAAAATAAAAAATAAATTTAAAGATACAAATTTACGAATGCTCAATAGTTAATCCTCTCTTTGATTTTCAAATACGAGATTTTCTAAAATCTCTGGATTTAAGGAAAGGTTAAATGGTAAAGCTTTATAGATTTTTTTTGCTCTTCCATTTTCTATCACCATTTTACATTCAACTAAATTTGCCTCTTCTAATTTTTTTAAATGTGCATAAACCATAGGACGGGATACTTTAAATTTCTTTGCGATTTCATAAATACTTTTAGGTTCTTTTAAAAGGTCCACGTAAAACCGTATTCGTGTAGGATTTGAAAGAGCATCACATATTTTACATATGCTATTTAGCGTCATTACTCAATTTCTTCCCACTTTTTCTTTAAATCTTTTACAAGTTCTTTTAGTTCTTCTATATCCTTTTGAAGTTTTATAATTTCCTCTTTTAGTTTAAGATTTTCAGAATTTATTTGTCTAAATATAAGAAACATTACAATTCCTAAGGTTATTAATAAAAGCAAAACAACAAGAGAAAAAAAGTTTAAACCATCCCAAATATAGGGTTTAGCATAGTAGGGTCCCATTCCAAATGGCATTTTATACCTCTCAAAATTAATAAATTTAAATTTCCATATTATACCCTGTATTTTAAATATTTTATATTTCCAAATCAAGCTTGACAAAAATAAACATAGAATGTATATTACATATGTAGATAAAAATATTCATATGTAAAGGAGGTATAAAATGAAGAAAATGATTCTTTTCTCATTGCTATTAGGTTTTGCATTTGCATTTCCGCCTGGAGGATTTGGATATGGTGGGTATGGCCCAAAATATGGATGGGGACCGGGGCCAGGATGGAGATATAGAGGACCAATAGCCAAGGAAAATTACCTTATATCTTTGATAAATACATATCCAATGCAACCTTTATCTGAAAAGGAAAAGGAAAGTTTAAAATCTATTTATGAGGAAGAGAAACTAATAAGGGATCTTTATATTTCTTTTTACAACAAGTGGCAGATCCCTATGTTTAGTAAATTATCTTTAAATGAAGAGATCTATATGGATGCAATTGATGCACTTTTTAAAAGATATAAATTAGTAAATCCTTTAGCCGGACATAGAGATGACATAGGGTATTTTGTTTCTCCGAATATAAAGAAACTTTATAGTGAATTTCTATCAAAAGGCTCTAAAAGTTTAAAAGATGCTTTAGTAGTTTGTGCAAATGTAGAAGAAAAAAGAATAAGTGATATAGAAAAAATGATTCCACATATAGATAATCAAGATATATTATTTGTTTATCAAAATATTTTAAAAACAGCTAGAAATCATTTAAGAAGTTTAATTTATCTTTTAGATTATTATGGAGTAAATTATGTTCCAAAATATATTAGTGAAAATGAATTTAAAGCTATAATAAATACTCCTATGGAAAGGGGAATTTTAGATCCGAACGGCAAACCTTTATTTTGGTATTAAAGGGGGAAACTTTCCCCCTATTTTATAAATTATTTTTATTTAAGAAAATATATCTTTTGCTAAGTTCAAAATCTCTAAAGTTTCTTTTTCGGATGTGCTTTCTGCATATACCCTAAATAAAGGTTCAGTTCCCGAGGGACGAAGTAAAAGCCAAGATCCATTTTCAAAAATAAGCTTTAAACCATCTTCTAAAATAACTTTTTTAACTTTTTTATTTCCAAACTTTTCTGGGGGATTTTTTCGCATATCTTCTAAAAGCTTTTTATGTTTTTCTTCAACAGGTAAATCTATTCTTTTATAAAAGCTTGGAGAATATTTTTCAAAAAATTCTTTTACAATTTGAGATAAAGTTTTTTCTTCTAAAATTATTCTCTCTATAAGTAAAAGAGCTAAAAATATACCATCTCTTTCCATTAGGTAAGGAATATATGCACAACCACCGCTTTCTTCCCCAGCATAAATTACATTTTCTTTTCCAAGTTCATCTATTTTTTTACAAATATTTTTAAAGCCAACTTTAACTTCTACAACTTCTAAATTAAAAGCTTTTGCTACTTTATCTGCTAAAAATCCTGTAGATACAGTCTTTATAATATACTTACCTTTTGGTTTTCTTGTTTTTAATATGTGCTCGAGTAAAAGGGCGTACATAACTTGAGAAGTAATAAAGTTTCCATTTTCATCCACCACACCTATTCTGTCTCCATCCCCATCATGAGCTATTCCAACATCTGCATTTAAACTTTTTACTTTATATATTAAACTTTTTAAATTCTTCTCTTTTATAGGTTCTGGAGATAGATTTCCAAAATAAGGATTTTCTTCCTTATGAATTTCAAAAATTTCTAAAGGTGTATTTTTAAAAAATTTTTGTAAAGCTCCTTTCGTAGCTCCAAAAAGAGGATCATGAACGATTTTTATCTTTCTTTCCATAAATACATCTAAATTGAAAAATTTTTTTAAAGTTTCCAAATGAAAAGTTAAAAAATTCTCTTTTTTCCCATTAAAATTTTTTATATATTTTTTATAATGATAATGAAGAGCACTTATAGAGTTTGCAATTTTTTCTATTTCTATATTTAAATTATCCTGAGAAGCTCTTCCTAGCTCATCCTTTATTTTATATCCATTATATATATAAGGGTTATGAGAAGCCGTTATAACAACTCCCCCTTTAATGTCTTCATTATAAGCTACATAACAAGATAAAGAGGGGGTAGGGGACATAGAGGAAAAAACAACTTTTATACTCTCATCTTGAAAAATATTAGCTACAAAATTTGCCATTTCTTTAGATAGAAATCTAGCATCATGGGATATAGCAACTTTTGGATTTTTATATTTACTTTTTAAATATATTGCATGAGCTTTTGCAATTTTATAAATATTTTCAAAACAAAATTCATCTCCTATTTTTCCTCTAAAACCATCTGTTCCAAACTTAATCATATTTTTTCTCCCAAGCTTTTTTTAATTTTTTTACTGGACAAAAGTCGGAGCACATAGAGCATACATCTTTATCCTTTTTGGGCGCCTTTTTTTCCCTGTAAAGTCTAGCTTTTTCTGGATCTATAGCAAGCTCAAATTGCTTTTCCCAATCTAAGGCATCTCGGGCAATTGCCATCTCTATATCTTTTTTCCAAGAATCTTTTCTACCTTTTGCAAGATCGGCTGCATGGGCTGCAATTTTTGAAGCTATAAGACCTTCTTTTACATCATTTTCATCTGGAAGTCCAAGATGTTCAGCTGGGGTAACATAGCATAAAAAGTCTGCTCCGTGATAAGCTGCAAGGGCTCCTCCAATTGCAGCAGTTATATGATCATAACCCGGAGCAATATCCGTAACTATTGGTCCAAGAACATAAAATGGTGCACCTTTACATAAAGATTTTTGAATTTTCATATTGGTTTCTATCATATTTAAAGGAACATGTCCAGGACCTTCTACCATAACCTGAACATCATTTTCTCTGCATACATCTACAAGTTCACCTAAAGTAATAAGTTCCTCTATTTGTGGTTTATCTGTCGCATCTTTTATACATCCTGGTCTTAAGCCGTCTCCCAGAGATATAGTAATATCATACTTTCTTGCAATTTCCAAAAGTCTATCGAAATGAGTATATAAAGGATTCTCTTTTTCATTATAAATCATCCACTCAGCGATTAAAGCTCCTCCCCGAGATACTATTCCCATAAGTCTTTTATCTTTTTCTAAAAGTTCTAAGGAGCGTAAAGTTACCCCAGCGTGAATGGTCATAAAATCGACTCCATCTTGAGCCTGTTTTTCTATAACATTAAAAATATCATCTATAGTAGCCTTGTAAGAACAACCATATTTTTCTTCAGCTTCCTTTGCAACTTGATATAAGGGAACTGTTCCAAGGGGAATAGGTGTAAATTTTAATATCTCTTTTCTTACTTTATCTAAATCTCCACCTGTACTTAAATCCATTAAAGTATCGGCTTTATATTTTAAGGAAACTAAAACCTTTTTTCTTTCAATTTCTAAATCTACAATATCCGGGGAAGTTCCAATATTTACGTTTACTTTTACCTTTAAATTTTTCCCAATTCCACAAGGTATAAATTCTTTTTCTAAATTATTTAAATCTAAGTTTTCATAGGAAATAATATTTCTTTGACTTTTTAAAATATTTGCTGGAATTACAACATAACCTTTAGAGATAAGCTCTAAAAGTTTATCTATATTTATGTTTTCAGTTTTAGCTACAATTTCAATTTCCTTAGATACTAATCCTTTTTTAGCTAAGCTTAAAATAGTTTCTTTTCTCATTTTTTACCTCTTTAAAAGCTTTGCTATTTCTGTTCCTAGTTTCTTTCCAGACATAAGCATTCCGCCAAATACAGGTCCCATTCTATGGGCTCCAAATACAGCATTTGCTGCCATTCCTCCTACCCAAAGACCTGGAAAAACTTCTTTTGTATTTTTTACTACGCTTTCTTCCCCTACATGAGCCCAAAGTGGCTTTTCTCCCTCAACCTTTCCGCTTGGAGTATTTAAAGTAATACCGGCTTTTCTTTCTAAGGTAGAAACTACTGCAGCATCATGTCCAGTTGCATCTATAACTACTTTAGAGGTTATTACAAGTGGATCTACAGGTAAGTGAAGTTTATCTACGGTGCTCCAATTTATAACAAGACCACAAACCTTATATTCTCCATTTTCTTTTTTTAAAACTACATCTTCAGCACAAATACCGGTTAAAAATAAAGTTCCTGCTTTGGCAGCTTTAGAAGCTATTGTAGTGACAGCTTCTACGGCATCTGCGACATAATAACCTTTTTTATACTCTTTATAATTTATCTCAAAATCATCTAAAACTTCTTTTCCCATTTCTTGAACTACAATATAGTTAAAAAACATAGCTCCAGCCCACATTCCACCACCGATTGAAATTTTCTTTTCAAGTAAAACGGTTTTTATCCCTGCTTTACTTAAGTAATATGCAGCAGTAAGACCGGTTGGTCCTCCTCCTACAATAGCAACATCACATTCTAAAACTTCATTCAATTTTTTAAAATAATTTTCTATAATAGCTTGAGAAATTATTTTTTCATCTAAAACGTTCATAACTATCCTCCGAGAAATTTTTCTAATTTTAATATTAAAATAAACTTTTAGTTTTAATATTTAATTTATTTAAATATATTATAAGGCAAATAAATTAAGAATAATTAAAAATTAAGAAAAGATAAAATTATTATTTTTCAAATAATATTACTTAAGCGTTTTCTTTTTTACTATTTTCAGCTAAATAATTTTCTTTTTTTTCTTTATCTAAATGAGTTAAAATATCGTATATTTCTATTAATTTAAATAAAAGTGCAATTGATATTTCTTGTAGTTCTTTTAATTTTTCATTTATTTGTTCTAAATTTTCTAGTTTATTTTCAGCCAGATTAACTATTTGCTCTACAAGCTCATGAAATTTTTTGTGAGCATTTTCAATTTCACTTAAAAGCTCTTCATTTAAATTACATTCTGTTAAAATTTTTCTTCCTTCACTATAAAACCATTTTCCAAATTTACAATTTCTATGGCTCATTAAAATAATTTTTTCATCTTGGTTTAAAATACTTTTTTCAAAGTCTAAAAGATATTTGGCGTGATCTGCTATTCTTAAAATTATGGATAAAGGTAGTTTATCTTCTAAACTTTCATAAAGAAATTGATAAAATTTGGTAGTTGTTTGGTTGGTTATTTCAATAGACATTTTTATTTTTTCGGCTAGTACTTCAAAGTATCCGGTTATAGTATCAATATCATCCATAATCTTCTCTACGGTTTTGGAAGCTATATCTATAAGCTGGTTTGCGACCTCTACGGTTATTTCATTTTGCTCCAAAGTTGACGATATTAAATCTTTTATACTTTCTGCGTGTTTTGCAATTTGCTCGGCAAGTTTTCTAACCTCATCTGCAACTACTGCAAAACCTCTTCCCATCTCACCAGCACGGGCAGCTTCAATTGCCGCATTTAAAGCAAGTAAGTTTGTTCTTTGAGCTACATCTTGAATTATTTTTAAAATGCTATTTATTTGACTAATTTTATCTTTCAAACTATCTATATTATCTCTTAAAAGAGCAAGCTTACTAATCAAACTATTTTCATTTTTTCCCGAAAGTATGTTTTCTATTTCAGCTGCAATTATTTTTAATTTTTCTACAAAAAAATCAGAAAGTAAAACTGCATTAAAAAGAACTAAAGTTGATTCGGCAGATTTCATCATAGTTTCAGCTAAAAGTTTTATATTTTCGTATGAAATGCAAATCTCTCCCTTTTTCATTTTGCTAACCTCTTTATTATTTGTTTTAAAGAAGATATATAGTTTATTTTAACACCAGTTTAATATTCACTTATTAGTAATTATAAAAATATTTTAAAAATAATTATATTTAAGAGTAAAATTCCAAGAGCTATATACTGATGTTTTTTTAATCTTTCTTTTAAGAATATTAAAGATATAAAAACTAAAATAGGAGTTCCTAAAGCTGCAAATGTTGAGGTCAAGCTAAAGTAACCTTTTTTATATCCAAGAAGTTCTAAGTATGCTCCTAAAATAAGTCCGAGGGAAGATAGAAATACAAATACAAAGGTTTTATCTTTTATCTTCTCCTTTAAATCTTTAAAGTTTATATTTATAAAATCAATATTAAAAAGCTTTTTATAAATAAAATAAAAAATAATAATACTTGTAAAGGTTATACTTTCTCCCATCAAGATAGATAAAAATTTTTTATTTCCATGTCTTTGAAGTTCGTTTATTACGAAAGGATAATAAGCAAAGTCAAAAGCTACAAGCAGGGCTAAAAAGACATTTTTGTTTATTTTTATATTTTTTATATCTTCTAAAGATAGTAAAAATATGCAAAAAAAGGTTATAAAGATAAACATATAAACATAATAAGGGTAATTTACTTTATAAACTAGTATGTCGATAAACAACATAAAGATAATAGCTGTCGAAAATACCGGAGAAACCAAAGAAAGTTTTTCTTTTTTTAATAGATACAAATAAAGAATATATCCATTCCCAAAAATAAAAAAAGCAAAAAAGATAAGTTTTAATAGATATGAGTCTATATAGGGTATATGGAATTGATGAAATAGAAAACATAAAAAACTTAAAATAAGTATATTGAAAAAAACTTTTAAAATTCCATAGTTTGCTTGAGTTTTAAATTTTGGAGTAAAAAGTTTATCTATAAGACCTGCCAGGGCAAACAAAATAGCAGCTAAACTTCCGTAAAAAACGGAATATAAAATTTTTTCTTTGATCATAAAATACTCCTAAATTAAAAAGTTTTTTATATAAATTTTACGTTCCGGTAAGTTTTGTTTTTATATATTTTTAATTAACATATACTTAAATTAGTAAGTAAATTAGGAAGTATAAAGAACTTTTTTTGGATCAAGCAAAGATGCTTTAATAGCTGGATATACTCCAGCTAAAATTCCTAAAAATGAAGATAAAAGCATTGAAAGTATTATAACTTTATAGTATGGTACAAAAGGCCAATGAGCTATTTTGCATATTAAAGCTTGTAAAAGAATTGCAATTAAAACTCCAAATATTGCTCCTAAGAAAGACAAAATAAAGCTTTCAAGCAAAAATTCTAAAATAATATCTATTTTTCTAGCTCCAAAAGCTCTTCTAATTCCTATTTCAGTAAATCTTTCATAGACAGAAATAGTCATTAAAGCAAAAATTCCAAGTGCTCCTACAAAAAATGATATAGTAGATATAGTTATAGCAAGCTTGGAAAATATTTTTATAGTTTTTTCTTGGGTAGCTGCAAGTTTTGAATAAGGCATAACTGTAAAATCTTTTTTGCCGTGTTTAAAAAACAAATATTTTTCTATCTCCCTTTGGGTAATTTTTAAATTTTTCTCTTTATCTACTAAAATTAAAATTGCATCTATATAATCTCTATTTAACATTCTTTTTAGAGCAGTTTTAATGGGAATAAAAGCCTTATTATCTAAAGAATTTCCAGAAATATCTGTTCCGCGTCTATCTAATTTTCCAATGACTTTGAAAGGAACATTAAATAAAAGAACTTGTTGATTTTTTAAAGAAGAATTCCCAAAAAATTTATTATAAGCTTCTATACCTAAAATCATAACTCTTTTTAAATTTCTATTATCTGTTTCTGAAAATATTTTTCCTTCTTTAACTTTCATATTATAGATATAAAAAAAATTAGGAGTTGTTCCTATAACTGATAAAAACTCCCGATTTCCTCCTATAGTGTGAGCTGGCATAGAAAAGCTAACGAAAGGGGCAACATCTACAACGTGGAGAATTTTTTCTTTTATTTCATAAGCTTCCTTTTCTTTTAAGGTTGTAGCCTGGGAAATAAGTCGCATTCTTCCACCAGTAAATTTAAGTTTTCCGGCTGTAACAATTAAAAGATGAGATCCAAGACCAGCCATTTCCTGATTTACTTTTTCTTTCATAGAATTTGTTATTCCAAACATTAGACATAAAGATAAGACCCCTATTCCAACTCCTAAAAAGGCTAAAAAACTTCTTTTTTTATTTTCCTTCATATACTTAAATACAATCTTTATACTTTTTACTATTCTCATGCTTTTTCCCTTAAACAAGATATTGGATCTAAATTTGCAGCTTCTTTTGCAGGTTTATAGGCCGAAAATAGGGCAATAAGTATACTTGTTAAAGCAGAAAAAATAAATACTTTTTTAGAAAATACGTAAGGTATTCCAAGTTTTGGAATTAGAGCCTTAGAACCATAATATCCTATAAAAAGTCCTAAAATAAGTCCAAAAAAAGATAAAACTAAAGCTTCCGATAAAAACAAAATTAAAATATTTCTTTTTTTTGCTCCTAAAGCTCGTCTTAATCCTATTTCCCAGCGTCTACTTTGAACGTTTAGATGAAAAATATTACTTAAAACAAAGCCACCTACAATAATGGATACGAAAACTGCTATTCCCAAAAATAAAGTTAAAGTAGCAGAAAGCATATTTAGAAACTTTTTAATAATTCCCGGAGTTACTATAAAAAAGTCTTTTTCACCGTGAAGTTTTATTAAAATATCCTCAGCTTGTTTTGCAGCCCAATCTATTTTATCTTCCTGTTTTACTTTGAAAACTAAAATAGTATAGTGTTTATAATCTGGATCTACAATTTTTCTATATATAAATATTGGCATATAAACCCGATTGTCTATATTTTCTCCAGCTCCATTAAATCCCATTTTTTCATAAATACCTATAACTTTTAGAGGAACATTATTTATTAAAAGTTTTTTACCAATAACACTTTTATCATCTCTTCCAAAAATTTCTTTTGCAAGATAATGGCCTATTACACATACTTTTTTATATTTATCTTTTTCAGTTAGTTTTCTTCCGTAGTCTATTTTTATATTCCATGCATCTGACCAGTTTGGTAAATTGCCAAATACAGTTGCTAAATCATAATTTTTTCCATTATAGCTTTTTACCACTTTTTTTGTTGCAAGAGCAGCCGTATGCATATAAGTATAAGGAATTTTCTTTAAAACTTCTAAATCTTTATTATCAAAAGCTTTAAAATTAATTTTTCTAATATCACTTTTTGGAGTTCCGGGAACGATAAAAACTATATTTGCTCCAATTTTGCGTATAAGTTTTTTAGCAAAATATCCACTACCTTCTGTGGCACAAACGATTAAGACTACCGATGATATAGCTGCTGCAATAGATAAAATAGCAAATAAACTTTGAAATTTATTTTGTTTTATAGCGTTAAATATATTTTTAAAAAAATAAAAAAATTTCATAAAAACCTCCATTTAAAGATCCCGCAATCTCCAAATACGGGAAGGAGAGAAAATATAAATAATATCTTAAAAACTAAAAAGAATTATACTCTTTGATCTTCTTTTTTTTTCAGAAAGCTTTTGGAAAGATATTTAAAAATACTTAATTGAAATTTTATTTAATAAAAGAAACAAGACTTTTGATAATATTTGCGCTGTAGGGATTAAGCAAAGTAAAACCAATTAGCATAATTACAATTAGTATCCAAAACTTTGCATTTACATTTTGCTCCACCCTGTTTATCTCACTTTGCAAAGCTTGATATTGATAATCCATTTTCTATCGTTATATATAAAATCTATTTTCTGATCCAAACGTTTAATTTCACTTTTAAATTCCTCTTTAGTAATAAGTTTCTGAACAAGTTTAGAGTAAAGAGCATCTTCAAAATATTCAGCCCTTTCTTTTAAATAATTTTCAATACCCTCTTCTAAATCTCTAACTAAGCACATTACAGCATCACTATCTCCAATTACCTTTCTTAAAGTCTCAATAAACAGGTAATAAAAGGGGAAAACAAGTCCCCCAGAAAAATTCTACCTTATCCAAATTTGATGGTAAGTATCTTCGGAGTATAAAAAATAAGAATAAGGAATATCGTTGCACATCCACCAGTCATCCTCTTTATCATATATCGAGCTTGAACCTCTTATACTCCAGAAGTAATAAGTATTTTTATAAAATGGGTTATTTGTCATTGCATGGTCCCCCATATTTAGAAAACCCTCTTCAGATGCTTGAGGTAAATCTGCATTATGATCAGGTAAGGGCTTATAGCTTGTTCTAAATGACTCTATATTTATGTGTCCACTTCCGGTAGTGAAGTAGGAATCTACTGATGGATCATTGGATATAAAGTGTATAATTTTTGAACTATATGAACTTTTACAGAAAAATCTATATTCCTTATTTGAATACTGGCTGATTAATTTTAATAATGAATTGCTTGCATGACCCCAATGTTCAGTTTTGGATTCATCTACGCCTAGGGTTGTACTTCCTATAGTAGGTAGATGATCTATAAGGATATTTAAACTAGGATTTGTTCCACCTTTGTGTAGATAATTTAACACCAATGTCCATCCACCACCATCTGTTTTCATATCACAAGTGGCTTTAAATGGTTCTATACCTCCTTCAGGACCATCTGGATCTATCATACAATTATAATATCCTTTATCTTCATCTATAACATCACAATAAGAAGTATATAAACCACTTTTTAACCATTTTAAGCAAGTTCTATATATAGGATATGGATATCCACAAAATTGAAATTCAACACTATTTAATCCTTCTCCATCCGGATCAATAGGACATAAGTAAATCTTTGTATAACCATAATCTGCAAATAAATTACACATACTTGTAATAGTTCCAGAGGTTATATATTCTTTGCACGATGATTTAATATCTTGGTTGTAACAAGTAGCAAACTCTAATGGAGATGGACCAAGAGGACCATCTTTATCAATAGGACAATAATACATTTTTAGTGCAAAATCAGAATATGTTTGATTAAGGGCACATAATGTATCCAAAAGATTATTCTCTTTATATTCATCACAACTTTTTAAAACTACTTGTGAATAACAGGCAACATTCTCTAGAGGTTCTGGACCAATACCATCTGGATCTATTAAACATTTATAGGTTGTTACAGATACTCCATCATAAGATAATACTCCTTCATTTACACAGGCAGTTGATATATCAGTTCTTAATATATAATCTTTGCAGGAAATTTTAGCTGTAGATTTCAAATCTTCTAGAACAGGTTTTCTTTCTAGTGTTGTATTAACTTCACCTATAACTTTTTTATAATTGCCATATTGTTTTATGCCGTTTGGAGATTGAATCTTGTAGATTATAAATTTGTTACTTGATGAAATTCCATCTGGGTCGTAATCTATATCGTTAGGATATATAATTGGATATTTTATAAGTAATCCATTAGGGTTTTTTACACCATAAGGTAAACAATTAGTTGAATTATATAAGCAGTAATTGATATATTTTCCGTCAAATGTAATTAATATATAGTTGGAATAAGGATATAAAACTGAAGGAACTGTTAAATTAAAAACATAATTTTTTAAAGGTTTATCTCCATCATAAGCAAATTTATATGCTACACAACTTACATTATAGTTGTCGTAATTAATTAATTCAAAATTAACGAAAGGTGTTACAAAGTATTTATTATATTTATGGATTCTTATCCAATCAATATAGTCTCTTTTATCACTTGTATCTGTATCACCAGCTATTCCTATCTTTCCAAAAGTTGTTATTGAGGTGGATATATTATTTAAAATATTAGCCCAACTTCGGTAGATATCCACAGAATCGTTGCTAATAATTAAAGATGCTTCAGCATAATTATAAGTTGTTGAATTTATTTTATCTATATTTTTATTTTTATCTAATATTCTAAGTTGCAATCCTCCTAAAGTATCAGGAGCAAAAAGAACTTGTAATATATTATCTCCAAATATAATTGCGGGACCTTTTGTATAAGCATCTTGTTTAAATCTAAAATCAACTTTTATATTTGGTAGAAATGTATTAACAGTGTCCAAATGATGTAAGAATTTATTTGGATCTCCCCAATTATTATAAAGTTCAATAGCTCCATTTTCTTCATCATAACTTCCTACACTACCATATTCCTGCCAGATAAGATCTCCATTTCTTTTCAACGGATCATTATCATTAAAATCATCATAGAAATCGAAAATATCTTTTCCATCTACTAAACCTGCCGGTTTACCGTCATATCTATATGCTATAAATCTTATCCAAGGTGCATGGGAATCAAAATTCATTTTTAACCAAATTCTTTTATTGGTAGGTGTTTGATTACATTCTCCATTTTGCTGTTCGAAGCAGTAGTTTATAGTATTTCCATTTAAATCTTTTATATAAAAACTTCCATTCTTTGAAAGTTTTAAGATATTCTTTAACCACGCAATATTATCTAGAGAGAATGGAAAGTCATAATTTTTTACATTGGGGTTATAAACACGAGCTAAAATTTCTTCTAAAATTCCATCTATTTTTACTACAGGATCTGTTGGATAATATTGATTTTCAAAATAAGAAGCTGAAAATTCAAAGTTTCCAGCCTTTTTTACAAAAATTGTATCAATAATAACTTTAGCTTCAGGATCTTCACTATTAGTAGCTTTTAACTTTAACTTACCAGCTGGACAGTATCCTGTAAATTTATAACTTCCAATTTTGGAAGCTACTCCTAATTTTACTGTAGAATTTCCACAATAAACTTCTAATGTGTTATTATATATTTCTTTTATATAGAACTCTATATCGTAATTATCAGCAGGGAAATTTATTTTTGTCTCTGCTTCGCCATTTTGTTTTATAATTAAAGTATTGTAATTTATATCTGCTACCTTTAGGTTCCAATCATCTTCTGAGGTATATTTATTGTTAAAATCATCATAGAAAGTAAATATATCCGTTCCTAGTGAAAGATTTAAAGGTTTATAAGTATTTATAAATACAGCTGTTTTTTCTTCATCTGGATTAACTACAGTTGGCATTTTTATATAAACATAATTGCTGGGTATTAAGTTACACTCTAAATTCTCTGGATGGAAGAAACAATATTTAGCATTTCCCTCTATATCTCCATCAGAATTTTTTATAAATACACCGAAATCTTTCTTTGCAATATTAGAAATATATATTTTAATGGGTTGGTACAGATGAATAGTTTTAGGTACATAGGCAGATACTTCTTTTGATTTGTCTATTAAATACGTATCACTATCGGATACAGTTTCATATGATAAAAGATTCCCAGGTACTAATGATTTAGAAATATAAAAGTCAGAGCTAGAGGCTCCGCTAACATCAATAATTAAATTAACTTTTAGTTTTTCTATAGGTATAAATTTTAAGATATCATTTAGAGAATATGAATGAATATCATATATATATATACAAGACCCAGCAGAAATGTAAGGAAGTTTTATCCATATTTTATTTGTTATTGGTGAAGATTCACAATCCCCGTTGCTTTGCTCATAACAATAATTTACACTGTCTATGTATCCATTTTCTAAGTTAGTATCGCTATCTGCAACAAGATATAATGGATAATTTATATTTTTTAAACTTAAGTTTAATTGATAATTGTCTATGTCTTTTGAGCTACAAACTTTTAAATATTTTAATTCGGAATCTGTAGTATTAAAAGTATTTTCCTCTATAAATACACCATCTGCGATTTTTCTTGCTCTAACCCAATCAATTTGATTATAGGTGGAATCTATATTCGAACATATTACAGGGGGTTTATGGAAAGCTCTAGAACCAATGAGATATCTTACATTTAATTTTCCAGCAGATATTTTTGAAATCACACCGTTAAATCCAAATTCCATATTTGTTAAAGAAGAATCTTTATATTTTCCTATATATGCTTTTCCATTTAGATATTTGATAGCTAAAATATCGCTATTACTGGAGTAAGGGGGACCATATGTACCCTGTCTTGTATTACTAGTATCTATATATATGCTGGTCCACTCACCATTTCCTGTATACATACATTCTCCTGTAGATGTCCATTTCTCAGCAGGAACTGGATAGTATGTTGTTAAATATATTGGAACTATATATCTTATATCAGAAACTTGATCAACTTTTGCTTCAAAAACGACATTATCAGTTGATATATCTTTATTTGAATATATTTGTGGAGGATTAATAGAACTTTCACATTTTATTTTTAAATGTGAATTTTCTATATAAAGACAATTCTCGGTGCAAGCTCCCCTTATATTTTTTATGTTCCATTTAGTAGTGTTTATATTTTTTTCATTAAACCCATCGTAAAATAAAAATACGTTATCTCCGGAAGTAGCGGTTGATAATACAAGCTTTAGTTTATAAGGTAAATCTGAATCTATAAGTTCCATTTTTCCATCTATATTTTGTTTATATAAAGAAAACTTGTATCTTAAGTTGTTAAAAATAAGAAACTTGAGTTCATCGGGGGATAATGGATATTCTAAATATTTTTTTGCAGTGGTAATGTGATAAACTTTAATTTTTTCTTCTCCTTTAATTGGAGCTTCACCTATTTTAAACCAATCTGTTCCATCTGTAAGTCCTTTCTTACTAGGATCATATTCGGCAATTAAAGTATAGCTATCATAAGCTTTTGGAACATTTAAATATATATATCCTGTCCAATTTTTATCTATATAATTAACACATCTTCCATTGGTTAAGTAGTAGCAGTAAGGAATAATATACTCTCCTTCGTCACATTTACCGTTATTATTTTCATCAGCACATATATGGTAGAAATTAAATCCAAAATCTTGTGGATTTATTAGTACTAAAGATCGTTCAAAAATATCTATTTCTTTTTCACATTTAGGATAATATAAATTAATTTTAGCTCTTGAAGTTATATTTCCAGCAGTTACTAATCCGCATGCCGATTTTCTTATTCTTATCCAATCTAAGATATGATTATTATTTTTTTCTCCAGTTGAAGCACCAATAGCCTTAAGAACATTTGTTAAATCTGATAAGGTATATTCTAATATTGGGGTAGAATTATCATCAAAAAATATATATGCTTTGCCATTTATAAGTTTTAAAGAAATAGTGTGAAATTTACCATCAGCTATATTAGGTACAACTTTGTAAGTATCATTTACTACTTTATAGCCATCGAAAGCTTCTGATCCATAACTATATTTTGCATAAGCTATAGCTGTATAATTTGCTGTGGGATCATTTGTGTTTTTGTAAGTATCGAGTTCAAGTAAATATCCTGTATCAACAGAATCTGTATTTAGACCTAAGTGCCATCCTGTACTCGCTAGTAAATCTGAAGAGGTTTTCAAATTGAAGAAATAGCCAATTCCATCAGCACCCGTTCCACCACTTATTCTAAATCTAAAATCTATAGTGTAATTATCTACATAACCAGGATCTTTTTTTAGTTTTAATAAACATCCCCTGTTATTTACAGCTTTAGTTAAATACATTAAACCATTTTCAGAATCTAAGAAGCACTCGTTATCAAAATCATCATTTGCTCTTTTTATATCCCAATTTTCTAAGGATTCTTTTGAATCAAAATCATCATAAAAATCGAAAACTTGGGATCCATCTACATTATTTTTATCTTCTATTTTGGGAACTTGTTTTAAAATCAATGTTATATAGTCATTAGCAGGTAAGAAAGGAATT